>JAYWCH010000271.1:0-7961 GCA_043780755.1 Hymenobacter sp. | reverse complement strand
CAAACACCATTATATTGAGGAGCCGTGTGAGGTGAAAGTCTCAAGCACGGTTTTGAAGACCGGCGGGGTCGGTGACGACCTCGCCGAGTTTAATCAATTCTCATCCCCAGCCTAAAGGCGTGGTACAGACGCGGGGCTTTCAACTGAGCGGAAAGTTTGGGGCGAATATCCCGCCTGTCATTGACCTATTACAAGTTTAATTGGTTTACAAAAACTTATAAGTGCAGAAAAATAAATAATTCATACCATAATTGTGAAAAAGTACACTAAATTCGTTCTCTATTCCTCCTCCACCAAGTTACGGCCGGTGGCAGGTTTCAGCAAGTGAAAGGCTGGGACTTACGCGGGCAGTTCTTTCGTCCCTCTACGCTATGCATTCACGGCTCTACCTGAGAATACGACTGATTACTTGTTTGTTACCCCTGGTGCTTGCCGCCTGTGTTTCGCAGCGGCAACTACCTTACCTGCAGGGCCCGGGGTATTCGACTAAACAGGCTGTGTTAGTTGACAATGAGCGTCAGGCCTACCATATCCAGACCGGAGATGTGCTGAGTATCCGCGTGCAAAGTGTGCAGCCGGCCCTGAATGATCTGTTTAGCATGAGTGCCGGTCAGAATATCCTGAGCGGGGATCCCGGCAATCTCTTTGTAGTGGGCTATTCCGTGGATGCTACGGGAGGGATTACGCTACCTACCGTGGGGCGGATCAAAGTGCTGGGCCTGACGGTGGAAGAAACGCAGCAGCTGGTGCAACGGGAGGTGGGCCGTTTCATGCGCGAGGCTAACGTGATTGTGAAGCTTACCAGCTTTAAAATTACCATTCTGGGTGAGGTCCGGGCACCGGGTCGCTACTTCGTCTTCAACTCCCAGGCCACGGTTCTGGAAGCGTTGGGGCTGGCGGGTGATCTCACCGAGTTTGGGAACCGCACCAACGTGAAACTGGTCCGGCAGACGGTCAAAGGCTCGGAAGTAGTACTGCTCGATCTGACGGATCCGAATCTGCTGCGCTCAAAATACTACTACCTGCTACCCAATGACGCCCTGTATGTGGAGCCGCTGCGGGCCCGCAACAGCCGGGGTAATGCGAGTAACCTCGGCCTGGTCTTCGCGGGTTTATCGACGATCATCCTGCTCCTGAGTTTCATCAAGACGCACTGATCGGCCCAGTACTGGCCGGACCCTCGCATCGCCCTTTTTTCTGATTCTGTATGGAAGCCCGGACTACTCCCGACGAAGTTGACCTGCACCAACTCTTCTTTAAGCTGCGTACCCGCTGGCTGTTCTTTGTTTTGTCACTGCTTTTGGTGGGTGGTGCGGCTCTTTTGTACTGGCAAACCAAAGCGCCGGTGTACGCCTTTCGGGCAACTATGCTACTTGGGGATCAGGGCACCGGCTCGAAGCAGGCACAAGAGCTGTTGCAGCTGCTGCAAGTGCGCGATAAAGGGGTAAAGATGGAGGATGAGGTGGGTTTACTCACGTCGGCGGAATTTGTCCGGCGCGCCGTTGCCCGGCTGCCTTATGCGGTGAGTTATTACGCTCAGGCCGGCAGTTGGCTAAACCGGCTGCAACCCCTGCAGGTACGCGAGCGCCCGGCGGGGGCGATGCCTTTTCGGGTAGGTGTCAATCTGACGGCTCCCCAGCTGGCCGGTGTGCCTATTTATGTGACGGCGGCCGGCCCCGGCCGGTTTAGGGTGCAGGCCACGACCCGAAAGGGCGAGCTATACAGTTTGCCTACCAGTGAACGGATCCGGGGGCTCAGCGATGTGGCTTTCAACTACACGGGGGCCTGGGGTGATACTTTGCGCACGCCGCTGCTCACGATTGTTATTCAGCCCGAGCCGGGGGTAGCGTTTGACCGTGAGCCGGGCTCGGCGTACTATTTCGTACTAAACGACCTGAACCGCGCCGCCGCACAGTACCAGAGTAATTTGGTTGTGCGCCCCATCGATCACGAGTCCCGCACCGTTGAGCTAACGGCCAAAAATACTGTTCCGACGAAAGGAACCCAGTTTTTGGATACCCTAATGGCGCAGTACATTGCGACTGACGTCCGGGAGAAAAATCTGACGGGTCAGAAAACACTGGCCTTTTTGAACCAGGAAATCGATAAAATGGAACGCTTGCGTCGCCAGTCGGCCGAAGCGCTGGCGAGCTTCCGGGCCACTAATGGCGTCTTGGATGTGAACGCGCAGTCGTCATCAGGCATTCAGCGGGTGGGCGGGTTGGAGACCGAACGGGCGCAGGCTGCCACCCGCCGTAAATACTACCAAAATATGCTGGCTTACCTGCGGGCCAACCGCGACGCTAGTCAGGTCGCCTCGGCCAGCAGCGCCGGCATTGAAGACCCGGTCCTTAACAGCCTGATCATGCAGCTCAGCGGCCTGAACGAGAAGCGGGCCGAGCTGAGCGCCACAGCCAGTGCCGATAACCCCTTGCTGACTGTGCTCGATGGGCGGATCCGCAACACCAAAGAATCCTTGATTCAGACCCTGGCCAACATGAGCCAGACCAACGATATCACCCTGCGGGAGCTGGATGGGCAGTTGGCCAAGGTACGCGGCCGGATGAGCCAAATGCCCGAGAGTGAGCGGCAACTAGCTTCACTGGCCAGCGCGAGCGATTTCAATGAAAAGAACTACACGTTTTTGGTTGGTAAGCGCAATGAAGCGGCCATTGCCCTGGCAACCAACGTTACTGATAAGAAAATTATCGACCCGGCCCAGCAATCCGGCAGCGGGCCTGAATCACCGAAACCGCTGCTGGTGGGGCTGCTAGCTCTACTGGCGGGCTTGCTGCTGCCCACTGGTCTGGTACTGCTTCTGGATAAAACCAACCGGTGCATTCAGGGCCGGGACGACCTGGCTCAGATAACTACCATTCCGTTGCTGGGCGTGGTGGCCCACGGGACGAAAGCCGAAAAAGCAACCATGCTCCGCGATGCCAAAGGCCCCATTGCGGAGTCTTTCCGCTCAATTCGGGTGAACCTGCAGTACCTCGCGGCGGGGCTCGACAAGAAAGTGCTGGGCGTGACTTCCTCGATTCCCGGCGAAGGAAAAACGTTCTGCGCCGTAAACCTGGCAGCGGAGCTGGCCATGTCGGGCCGCCGGGTAATCCTGGTTGAAACGGACCTGCGTCGTCCCGCCGTGGCGAGTTACTTCGAACTTGATCCGAGTCCCCGGCACGGGCTGGCCAGTTATCTCAGCGGCGAGAGTACGCTGGAGGCCGCCACCCGAGCCAGCGGAGTCGCCAACCTCGACGTTATTACCTGCGGCTTGGTGCCGGTTAACCCTACCGAGCTGCTGGAGGGGGCACGCATGGCCGCGTTGCTGGCGGAGCTGCGTGGGAAGTACGACTATGTTGTGCTCGATACGCCCCCGGTCGGTTTCGTAGCCGAGTACTTCGTCCTGGTCCGTTTTCTCGATGCCAACATCTACGTGGTGCGCCATAACTATACCGAGCGTAGTCTGGTGGGTCAGATTGATGAGCTGCACCGTTCCCAGCGGATTCAGCAGCTCTACATGGTCATCAACGACATGCATTTCCACCGCAATTACGAGTACCGCTACAAGACCAAGGCGTATACCTATGGCTACTAATTAGCCCGGCCGAAACTGAAATAAAGTATTCCATTCATCCCGTCACTACCGACCCATGGGAGCCGAGGCAAAAAACCTTACTGCTGAAACCGTCGAGGGTATTAAATGGACGATTTCGGCCACGGTAATCAGCTGCGTGTTGCAGATTGGCTACACGGCCGTGATGGCCCGCTTGCTGGATCCGGCTGCCTTTGGGCTAATGGCTCTATCCGGGGTGATTTTACGCTTCGGTGATTATTTCGCCAAGATGGGTATGGGCCAGGCAATCATTCAAAAGCCCGAGTTGACGGAGCGCGATGTGCGCGCGGCCTTTACGTCTTCGCTGCTGTTGGGAACTCTTTTCGCCGGTCTGCTTGCGGCCGGGGCCCCACTGGCGGCTCATATTGTACACCAACCCGAAGTGATTCCGGTCGTGCGCGTGGATGCGCTGTGCATCTTTCTGGGTGGGGTAAACAGTACGGCGCTGGGCCTGCTCAGACGCAGAATGCGCTTTCGCCTCCTGGCGATCTTTGAAGTCGGTTCATTTGCGGTTGGTTTTATCGGATTAGGCTTGTTGCTGGCGTGGCAGGGCTTTGGAATCTGGGCGCTGGTGGGCGCCTCAGTGGGAAATATGGTATTGATTACCATCCTAACTTACGGGGCTGTCCGGCATTCCGTCCGGCTGCTTTTTAGCTGGGAAGCTTACCGCCCCCTGCTGGCTTATGGCAGTCGGATTTCGGCCATCAGTTTCGTGGAATTTCTGACCATGTCGCTGGATACCGTGTTCATCGGCCGGCAGTTGGGACCGGTTGCGTTGGGCATTTACAGCCGGGGTACGATGCTGATCAGACTACCTGTTTATCAACTGATGAGCAGCGTGGCGAGGGTGCTCTTTCCTTCTTTCAGCCAAGTACAGACCGATAAACCGCGGTTACGCACTGCCTACCTCAACAGCCTGACACTCGTTGCTACGCTCGTAACGCCGGTATGCATCGGAGCGGCGGTAGCTGCCCCCGAAATTGTGCGGGTGCTCCTAGGTTCTAAGTGGATGGCCGCTGTTCCGGTATTACAGGTGATTAGCATCACCTATATACTCAGTATTGTCACCTTGTTTGCCGGGGTAATGTGTGACGCTACTGCCATCGCCATGAACCGGAAGCTACTGCTAAACCTGGTCTGCATGGTCGTGTTGGCTGGGCTATTGGCAGCTAGTGGACATTCTGGACTGCTGAGCGTAGCCTGGATACTGGTTGTTGTGGAGTTGTTGCGGGCCGTACTTTATTCGGGCTTGATGTGGCAGCTAATGGGGTTGATGCCCTTGAATACGGTACGGGCCTACGGCCCGGGCCTACTGGCCGGGGCCATTACCGCAATGATTATTGGGCTGGTACGCTACGGCATGTTGGCCCTGAACGCTCCCGCGGGTAGTATTCTCCTGACTGAAATACTAGCCGGCGCAGCAGCGCTGAGCGGGTTGGTACTGATTAGTCCACCAGCTCAATTGCGTGAGGTGATGCGGACTCTTTTGACCCGCATGTTGGACACGCCGATGCCGGCATCGCCCGTTGCCCGTCTGCTCCCGCGCCTATTGCTCGCTCTTACTGCCCGCTTAGATCGCCTGGCCTACGCAGCTGCCACTAGGCGACGAGCCCCTAATTCACCCACTCCCGGCCTCGTCGAGGCAATCTACCCAACGAGCGAAACCCAACATACGGCCCATTTCAAAAATACTGAACCCGAGCTAGTCTAGTCCTCCCCATGAAAATCCTTTATGAACCCGAGACATTTTCGCTCCAGGACTTCGGTGGCGTATCGCGCTATTTCTATGAGCTGATTGATAATGCCGGGCCAGGGCTCACCAGTGAGTTGCCCGTCGTGATGAGTAACAATCTTTACCTGAGAAGTCGGCGACATACCAGGCATTGGTCTTTTTTTCCAGGCTTGGCCGTGCCGGGTGGCTGGCGCGTGCTTCGTTATGCAAATCGCTGCGCGGCCCGACGCGCCATTCAGCGACAGGATTTCGACGTGTTTCATCCGACGGTGAACGATCAGAATTATTTTCTGGATCTACTGGGTAAAAAGCCGTTTATTATCACCATTCACGATATGATCCCGGCCTTATTCGGTGAATATTATGGTCCGGCAAATCCGGTGCTGGCTCAGTTGGCAAGTCGGGCCGCCCGTATTATTACGGTTTCGGAGAATACCCGCGCCGATGTGTTGCGCCTATTACCCGTAGCTCCCGAGCGGGTAGTGGTAGTGCACCACGGTCACACCGTCAGGGAGTACTCGGATGAGAACCCAGTGCCTTCCCCCGACGAGTATCTGCTGTTTACCGGTAACCGACGAATGTACAAGAATTTCGACTGCCTGGTGACGGCATTCGGGCAGCTGCGCAAGGATTTTCCCAGTTTGCACCTGGTCTGTGCAGGTGGCGGAGCCTTTACTTCCGAAGAGCAGGCACTACTGCAATGGGCGGGGGTAAAGAGTCGCACGCACCATTACGGTTACTTAACCGACGCCCAACTCAACCGCTTGTATCGCCTTGCCCGGGTATTCGTATTTCCCTCATACTACGAAGGGTTTGGCTTTCCTATTCTGGAAGCGTTTAGCCAGATGTGTCCAGTAGTTTTAAGCAATGCATCTTGTTTTCCCGAAATAGCTCAGGATGCCGGGCTCTATTTTAACCCGAAGGACGCCAACGAACTAACCGACCAGCTGACCCGGGTGTTGCGCGACCGCGCCCTTTACCAGCAACTCACGGTTCGGGGCCAGCATCGACTGCGGGACTTCAGTTGGCTCCAGACCGTGGCGGCCACCCGCCGCGTGTATGAAGCGGCTCGGGAAGACGCCCAGGTATTGGTCCGATAGTGAATCAACTTATCCATTGATTGCCATGAGAATCAGCCTGCGTTTTCTGTACTTATTGCCATTGCTGGCAATAATAGTGACGCTTGAGCCTTTTACGGAATTCATTTTTCCTAGCCTGATAAAACTGCCCAACGAGACTCCGGCAGAGGTAGAGGGTTTTACCCGGTTGCTGCTGGTTTGCTCAGGCCTCATTACGTTACTCTGCTATCGTTATATGGCGCCGCTGATGAAATGCTGGTTGTTTATGGTAATGGTTGCCCTTGGACTGCTGGCCCTGGAGTCGTACGATGGCTGGTATTCATGGATGATATACCCGCATGTGTTTGCCAAACTACTGAGCCTACTACACGTTTTTGCTATTTATGGATTTTACCGTCGCTTTGGGCTCCCGCCTCTGGGGCCGCTGATGAGCTTTCTGCTCGCTGGCATACTCGCCAATCTGGTCTACTGCCATCCGACAGCCCTGAGTATGTCGGCTTTTCTAAATAATGAGCGGGGTGTTGCCGCCACAGCCCCCATGCTGCTGCTGCTTATCAGTCTATACTATTTCAATGCTTATTTGACTACTGGTCGTCTGCTACAGCTAGGCGCTTTCCTGCTGGGTATCGGGCTCATCATTTTTCTGCAACACCGGTCGGTATGGGTAGCAATGGGCGTGGCATTGGTCCTAAATGTGGTGTTGGTAGTTCTAGGGCGGGTAACGGGTGCGCGCTTCAGTTCTGCTCGGGTATTGCCTCTGGTGCTCGTACCCTTGCTCGTACTCGTATCGGGAGGATTGGCGGCGGTGAGTAACCCGCGCGTTTTGAAAAAGCTGGAAGCTGGCATCGACGACATTCAGCACGCCGATAAACAGGGGACGGGTAGCTGGCGACTCGATCAGTTTAATGCCTACCAGCCCTTTATAGACGAGTACCCGGTTGCTGGAATGCGGCTAAAAGGATTTGAGCTGCCCGTTCAATTCTACCACCTGGCTGATGATGGCGGATCGCAGGTGCCGGTCTGGAAAGCTATGACGGGCCACCACTTTCATAGCTTCTACATTGACCGGCTTTTCTACTTCGGCATTAGCGGTTTAATACTCATCCTGTTGGTGCCCGTGTCACTGTTGGTCCGGCGGGTATTGAGTCCAGTACCGATGTCGCCTGCTGTCGCCTCATGCATTATTTTTTCCTTCAGTATGCTGGTATTCGGTTTCTCATACGACTGGCCGTTGTATTTCTTCGCAGTACTTGGGCTATCGCTGGCCGCTGCCGCCGCTTTTAATCAAGCTGTTCTGCGCCTACCCATTACGACGGAACTGTCATTAATAGCTGCATCGCCTGCTACCATCCGGCCATCTTCCTTTCCTCACTATGCCAATGCTATCCCCGCCACCCGCTCCTGAGACAACGGTTCCGGTACTGCTAATTGTGTTCAATCGCCCCGGTCCCACCCGGCGCGTTTTTGAAGCAGTACGCCGGGCGCGGCCCGCCCGGCTCTACGTAGCCGCTGACGGACCCCGACCCGACCGGCCCAC
>JAYWCH010000270.1:0-3536 GCA_043780755.1 Hymenobacter sp. | reverse complement strand
CTTCGGCCAGCCGCTGGACTTGTTCGATGCCAAAAGCGCCCGCATGGACACCCGTTTCCGCACCGTGGACGGCAAAACCATCAAGTTCTCGGATCTGGTGTTCCAGTCGGCCGCTACGCAGGCGGCAGGCGGGGCTTCGGTCATCACCTTCACCGCGCCGGTGGCCGGCGGCAGCATCGTGCAGACTTATACGCTGCCCGCCAACAGCTTCGAGCTCGGCTATAATCTGCGCCTCAACGGCCTGGAGCGCACCGTGGCGCGGGAGCCGCTCACCTTCACCTTCGTGGATGAAGTGCGCCAGACGGAGCAGGATCTCAAGCAGAACCGCAACCACACTACTATCAACCACTACCTGGCCGTGGGCGACCAGGGCGCGCTGGCCGAAGCCAGCGAGAAGCCCGAGGAATACAAGGCCGCCGGCCCGGTGCGCTGGGCTTCGCACAAGCACGATTTCTTCGTGGCCGGCCTCATCGCCGACCAGCAGCCCTTCAGCGGCGGCGCTTTCGACTCCAACGTCAATCTGGCCGATTCGACGACCATCAAAACCCTGAGCACCACGCTCACCCTGCCGGTGGCCGAGGTGGAGCAGGGTCGCGGGCAGTACCGCTTCTTCTTCGGGCCGAACTCGTTCAACCTGCTGAAAAGCGTGGCCCCGGAGTTCGACCGCAACGTGTACCTGGGCTGGGGCTTGTTCCGCTGGGTAAACCGCTTTGTGGTGCTGCCGGTGTTTCACTTCCTGGAGCAGTACATCAGCTCTTACGGCCTGATTATCGCGCTGCTCGTGCTCATTATCAAGCTGGTAACCTGGCCCCTCACCTACAAAACCTACGAGAGCCAGGCCCGCATGAAAGTGCTAAAGCCGGAGATCGACGAGCTGAAAGCCAAGTACGGCGACGACGCCACCAAGGTGCAGCAGGAAACGATGAAGCTCTACCAGACCTTCGGCGTGAGCCCGCTCAGTGGCTGCGTCCCCACGCTGCTGACCCTGCCGATTCTGTTCGCCATGTTCCAGTTCTTCCCCAATGCCATTGAGCTGCGGCAGCAAAGCTTCCTGTGGGCCAAGGACTTGAGCAGCTACGACGTGTTCGTGAAGCTGCCCTTCTTCGTGAAATTCTACGGCGACCACGTCTCCATGTTCACGCTCATGATGACGGCCTCCACCCTGCTCATGACCTGGCAGAGCAATCAGACCAACACGGCCATGCAGGGCCCGATGAAGACCTACAGCTACCTGATGCCCATCATCTTCCTGTTCGTCCTCAACAGCTTCGCCGCCGGCCTCACCTGGTACTACTTCGTGTCGAACGTGATCACCTTCGCCCAGCAGGCCCTCACCCGCAGCCTCGTGGACGACACCAAGATCCGCGCGCAGCTGGATTCCAACAAGATCAAAAACAAGGACAAGAAGCCCGGCGGCCTCCAGGGCCGCATCGCCGAAGCCATGAAAGCCGCGCAGGAGCGCGAAGCCCAGGGCAAGAAAAAGCAATCCTAACGCCTCCAGGCGCCGCTGAACAAGCCGGCAGTCCGAAACCCCAGCGCCGGGTTTCAGACTGCCGGTTTTTTTGTGTGCTTATTTCGGAAATTCCTGATCCATCCACTTTCCACTAAACCGCTGAAGTCGTTTAGAAAGTCGGTTTTTTAAGCGCTCGTCATGCTGAGCATTCCGCGAATTAAGCGGCGATGGAGCGGAGTCGAAGCATGACAGAATTTTTGACTTTCTAAACAGCTTCGCTATCTGACCATGCGCTACCTCCTGCTGCTCCTGATTTTAACCACTGGTTTCGGCGAATGCGCCCACGCGCAGCAGCCGCCTGCTGCCCCGGCCCCGACCAAAAAACTGAGTAAAAAAGCCGCCGCCCGAGCCGCGAGCCTCCGGGCCCGGCAGGCCCAGCTGGAAGCCGGGCCGGTCCTGACTTTCGCCCGCACGCCCTGCTACGGCCTGTGCCCCACTTATTCGATGCAGGTATTTGCCGATGGCCGCGTCGCCTACGAGGGCCAGCGCGGCGTGCCCCTACTGGGCAAAAAGGAATTCCGCCTCCCCGCCGCCAAGTTGGCCGCCCTGCTCCGTGCCGCCGAAGAAGCCCACTTCGATCAGTTCGACGCCCGCTACGCCCGGGGCACGACGGACCTGCCCAGCATCGTCATCACCATCCGCCGGCCCAACGGCTACCCCAAAACCGTCATGCTGGAAGAAGGCGCGCCGGAAAATGTGGTACGGCTGTTCACTTATTTCCGCCAGCAGTTCGACACGCTGGCCCAACTGGACGCTACTGCGGACAAGTAAACGCCCGTTCCCGATCCGCTGATTTACCAGAGCGGGGCGGCTACTGCTTGTACACCCGTTCCAGCAGGAGCTGATTCATGGGATTGGGCGTGAGGCCGCGTACGTTGTTCTGCGTGAGGCGCACCACTTCATCGTAATAAAGGCTGATGACGGGGCATTCCTCCACGATTACCCGGTCCATGGCCTGGTAGAGCGCGGTGCGGCGGGCTACGTCCTGCGTGCGGCGGGCCTGGTCGTAGAGCTGGTCGTAAGCTGCGTTTTTAAAGTGGGTTTTATCCGGACCGGCGGGGCTGAAGTTGGGGCTGTAGAATAAGGCCAAGTAATTTTCGGCGTCGGGATAATCGCCCAGCCAGCTTTTGGCGAAAAACGCCACCCGGCCATTATCGACCAGATCCTGCTGCGCGGCCGATTGGTTGATGTCAATCTGCACCTGCACGCCCACGTCGGCCCATTGTTTCTGGAGGTATTCGCCGATTTCCTTCCGTTCCAGCACCGTGCTCAGGCGCAGGTGCAGGGGGCGTTGCGGACTGTAGCCGGCGGCGCGAAGCAGCTGCCGGGCCTTTTGCGGCTGGTACGAGTAGCCGGGCACCTGCTTTTCGGAGAACGAGGGCAGCGCCGTGGGCACAAAACCCGAAGTCCCCGGATGGCCCACCCGATTAAGGATGTAGGTGAGCATTTCAGGCTTGTTCAGGGCGTAATTCAGGGCCTGGCGCACGCGTTTGTCGCGCAGCGCCCGGCCCTGAACTGCCTGCTCGCCGCGTAAATTAGTTGAGTCGAGCTGGAAACCGAGGTACTCAGTATTCAGGTACGGCACTTTTTCAACCCGAAACTTGCCTTTGAAATCCGCCCGGATCGTCCCGTCCGGATGCATAATTAAGTCGCGGGAACCGGCGCGGATGCCCGATAAAAAATCCAGCTTGCCCTGCTGAAAGGTTAGAAATTCAGTCTTGCGATCGGCCAGAAAACTAACGGCGACCGCATCGAGGTAGGGCAAAGCGCGGCCGTGGCGGTCGCGCCGCCAGTAGGTCGGATTCTTCTGGAAGAGCAGCACGTTGCCCTCGTCCCAGAGCTTGAACCGGAACGGACCGGTGCCCACCGGGTGCTCCCGGAAATCTTTGCCGTACCGGGTCACGGCCTCGTGCGGCACCACATAGGCGTAATGCATGGTGAGAATGCCCAGGAACGGGATGAACGGCTCCTTCAGATGAATGCGCAGGGTCGAATCATTGGCCGCCACGAAGCAGGTGTCGCT
>JAYWCH010000269.1:0-3248 GCA_043780755.1 Hymenobacter sp. | reverse complement strand
CAGCGACCACGCCGCGCACATTGCCCGGCTGCTGGACGAGGAGCTGAGCGAATCGACCATCGGGCTGGTGGTGGGCGCCACGGAGCCGGCGGCGATGGTGAAAGTCCGGGCCGCCTGTCCTAATCAGTGGTTTCTGGTGCCGGGCATCGGGGCGCAGGGCGGCGACCTGGCGGCGACGCTGCGCGCCGGCCTGCGGGCCGATGGGAGCGGAGTGCTCATCAACGCTTCCCGTAGCATCTGGCAGGCCGCCGATGCCGGCGCCGCCGCCAGGGAGCTGATGACCGAAATCAACCAGTTCCGCCCCGTTCCGGCCTGATTCCGGCAATGACCGGCCCCGGCGCCGACTTTATTTTTTTGGATTTCCTTTCTGGTAAGCATGACTCCTTCTCCTGAAATTTCTTCGAACGTGACTTTTGAAACCGGCCTGCTGGAGCAGCAATTGCAGCAGGAGGACGCGCTCTTGCGCGGGCATTTCCGGCTCTCCTCGGGCCTGCACTCCGATACTTACGTGCAGTGCGCCCGCTTCCTGCGCCGGCCCGAGCTGGCGGCCCCGGCTATGGCCGAGCTGGCCCGGCAGATTCGCGCGGCGGGCTTGCAGCCTGACGTGGTGGTGGGTCCGGCCATGGGCGGCGTGGTGGTGAGCTATGAGCTGGCCCGCCAGTTCGGCGTGCCTTCGCTGTTTGCCGAGCGCGACGACCAGGGGCAGATGGTGCTGCGGCGCGGGTTTGCCCTGCGGCCCGGCGAGCGGGTGATCATCGCCGAAGACGTGGTGACGACCGGCAAAAGCACGCTGGAAGTAGCGCGGGTGCTGCGCGAGATGGGCGCCGAAGTGCTGGCCGTGGCCTCGCTGATCGACCGGACGGGCGGCAGCGGCGGACTTAATTTTCCGCATTTCGCGCTGCTTTCAGTCGCCGCCGCGACCTTTGCGCCGGAAAGCTGCCCGATGTGCGCCGCCGGCGAGCCGGTGGTGAAGCCCGGCAGCCGGCCCGAAAAGGCTTTCTAACCAACCCGGCAACCGTGAGTGAGCGCGCTGATTTTGAGCCGCCAATTGATCAGCAGGCCCTTATAGTCTGCTGCTGAACCCCGACTACTGACTCCCCACTTTGGCAGATTTGGAACATACCACCCACACCATTCAGCTCACGCTGAAAGCCGGCCAGCACGACGGCGACGGCCAGCGCGTGAGCGAAGCCGCCGCCCGCCACCTGGGCCTGGCCACCGGTCGCGTCCGCAGCGCCGCGCTCTACACCGTGCGCTACCCGCTGAGTGAAACGCAGCTGCACGATTTCGCCACCCGCTGCCTGGCCGATCCGGTGCTGCACGATGTGCGTCTGAACGAGCTGAGTGCCGCGCCCGGCTTCGCGACCTACATCCTCGTGGCCCGCCGCCCCGGCGTGACCGATGACGAAGGGACGTCGGCCCAAAACGCCCTGGCCGACCTGCTGAATGAGCCGCTCGATACGCACACGCAGCATATTTTCAGCAAGCGCCTGTATCTGCTCGAACACGACCTGCCGGAAACGGATCTGCGCCGCATTGCCGAGGAGCTGCTGGGTAACAAGTTGATTAACTGGCTGGAAGTGGGTCGCGTGGCCGATGGCATTCGCGACTACACGCCCCGTCCCGGCGGCGGGGCCGAGGCCATCACCGAAGTTATCACCCTGACCGGACTCACCGATGCCGCGCTGCTGCAATTGTCGAAAGACAATATCTACGCGCTGAATCTCGAGGAGATGCGGGCCGTGCGCGACTATTTTGCCGCGCCCGCCACGCAGGCCGAGCGTCAGGCCGCCGGTCTGCCCGCCGACCCTACCGACTGCGAGCTGGAAATCATCGCCCAAACCTGGTCCGAGCACTGCAAGCACAAGGAATTCAGCGCTCAGATCAACTATCGCGACCTCGCCACGGGCGAGGAGAAGCAGGTTGATTCGCTCTTCAAAACCTACATCAAAGACGCCACTTCGGAAGTGGACCGCCAGCTGCGCGCCAACGACAACGACTGGCTTGTGAAGGTGTTTTCCGACAACGCCGGGGCCGTGCGCATCAACGCCGACTCGCTGTTCGTCTGGAAGGTGGAAACGCACAACTCGCCCTCGGCCATTGACCCGTACGGCGGGGCCATCACCGGGATTTTGGGCAACAACCGCGACCCGCTGGCCACCGGCATCGGCGGGGCGCGGCTGTTGTTCAACACCAACGTGCTGTGCTTCGGCAACCCCGAGTACGACGGGCCGCTGCTGACCGGGCAGCTGCACCCGCGCCGCATTCTGGAAGGCGTGCGCAAGGGCATCGAGGACGGCGGCAACAAGTCGGGCGTGCCCACGGTGAACGGGGCCATTGTATTCGATGATCGCTTCGCCGGCAAGCCGCTGGTGTACTGCGGCACCGGGGCCGTGATGCCGATGCAGTTCGCGGGCCTCGACTCGTGGGAGAAAAAGATTGATGCCGGCGACCGCATCGTGATGGCCGGGGGCCGCGTGGGCAAGGATGGGATCCACGGCGCGACCTTCTCCAGCATCGAGCTCGACGAAAGCGCGCCCGCCACGGCCGTGCAGATTGGCTCGCCCATCACCCAAAAGCTGGCGATGGATTTCCTGATGCTGGCCGCCCGGCGCGGCCTGCTCAAGTGCAGCACCGACAACGGCGCGGGCGGCCTTTCTTCCTCCGTCGGCGAGCTGGCGGGCATCAGCGGCGGGGCCGTGGTACAGCTGGAGCGCGTGCCACTGAAATACCCCGGCCTGCGGCCCTGGGAGATTTTCGTGAGCGAGTCGCAGGAGCGGTTTACGCTGGTGGTTGAGCCCGGCAAAATGGCCGAGCTGCTGACGCTGGGCCTGGAAATGGAAGTGGAGCTGACCGATATCGGCCACTTCACCGCCGATGGTTACCTCGATGTGCGTTTCGACGGCGCGCCGGTCGCCCGCCTGAACATGGAGTTTCTGCACGAGGGCGTGCCGCGCAAAATCCTCGAAGCCGAGTGGACCCGGCCCGAAGCTTCCGAGCCGACGATTGCCGCGCCGCTCGATTACAACGACACGCTGAACCGCCTGCTGGGCAGCCTCAATATCTGCTCGCGCGAGTCGGTCATCCGGCAGTACGACCACGAAGTGAAGGGCCGCACCATTGTGAAGCCCCTCATGGGTGCCACCGGGCAGGCCCCGCAGGACGCGGCCGTGGTGCGCTTCAATTTCGAGAGCTGGGAAGGCGTGGCCGTGAGCAACGGCATCATCCCGCGCTACGGCGATCTGGAT
>JAYWCH010000268.1:0-7567 GCA_043780755.1 Hymenobacter sp. | reverse complement strand
GCTCGTTGCACGCCAGACGCGAAGGGTCACGTCTCTACGCCCGGCAGCCAAATTCGGCGTTTCACTTTGGGGAAGCCTGGATACGTCCAGGCTACCGGCTCAATAACCGTCGGCGGTGTCGTCGCCGCGCGGGTCGGCGCCGCCTTCCAGGCGGGTGTCGGGACGGATGCGGATGATGTCGATACGACCCCAGGGCTGGCGGGGATTCAGGCGATAGCCCCGGGCGCGCAGGGTGTCCTGGGCGGCGGGCAGCAGGGCGCCGGCTTCCACGTCGATCTGGTCGGGGAGCCACTGGTGGTGCAGGCGCGGGGCAGCCACGGCCTGCTGGGCATTCAGGTTGTAATCTACCACGCCCAGAATCGTCTGCAATACGCTGGTAATGATGGTGCTGCCGCCCGGCGAACCCACCACCAGGGCTGCTTTGCCGTTGCGGGTGAGGATGGTGGGCGTCATGCTGCTGAGCATGCGCTTGCGGGGCGCAATGGCGTTGGCCGAGCCGCCCACCAGGCCGTAGGCGTTGGGCACGCCGGCTTTGGCGCTGAAATCATCCATCTCATTATTGAGCAGAAAGCCCGCGCCGGGCACTACTACCTTGCTGCCGTAAGCGCCGTTGAGCGTGGTGGTGCAGCTCACGGCATTGCCCAGGGAATCGATGATGCTGTAGTGCGTGGTCTCGTTGCTTTCGTAGCCGGGGAGGCCCGGGCCGGCGGTGACGTCGGCGCTGGCGGTGGCCCGGCCGTGGGGGCGCAGGGTGGCGGCCCGCTCGCGGTTATAGGCCGGGTCGAGGAGCTTTTGCACCGGCACGGCACCAAAATCCGGATCGCCGAGGTAGGTGGCCCGGTCGGCGTACACACGGCGCTCTGCCTCTGTGATGTAGTGCACGGCCAGCGGCGAGTGGTAGCCGGCTTTGGCTAAGTCCACGGGCTCCAGCATCTGCAACATCTGGAGCAGGGCAATGCCGCCGCTGCTCGGGGGTGGCATGGTGATAACTGCGTAGCCGCGGTAGCGCCCGCGCAGGGGTTCACGCCACTTGGGCTGGTAGGTGTCGAGGTCTTGCTGGTTGATGAGGCCGCCACTGCGCTGCATCTCACTAAGGAGCAGGCGGGCGGTTTCGCCCTGGTAAAACCCGGCCCGGCCCTGGTCGCGGACGCGGGTGAGCGTGCGGGCCAGGTCGGGCAGGCGTAGGGTGTCGCCCGGCTGCCAGGCGCCGCCGCCGGGCCGCAGGTAGGCGGGCGTGCTGCTGGGGTTGTACTTGGTGAAATCGGCGCGGGTGCGGTTCAGGCCCGCAGCTTCTTTGGCGGTGAGGCGGAAGCCCCGGGCGGCCAGCGCCACGGCCGGCTGCACAAGGGCGGCCCAGGGTAGGCGCCCCAGCTTCTGGTGCAGTGCGGCCATGCCGGCCACGGTGCCGGGGGTGCCCACGGCCAGCGGGCCGGCGGTGCTCAGCCCTTCTATAATGTTACCCTGCTTATCGAGGTACATATCGCGGGTGGCCCCGGCGGGGGCGGTTTCCCGGAAATCCAGGCTGCCAGCCGTCCCGCTGCGGTCGAGGTAGAGCAGGAAGCCGCCGCCGCCGATGTTACCCGCCAGGGGCAGCACCACCGCCAGGGCAAACTGCACGGCCACGGCCGCATCGTAGGCATTGCCGCCGCGCTGGAGAATTTGGGTTCCTATTCTGGAAGCCTCGGGGTGGGCCGAAACTACCATGGCGTGCCGGCTCAGGCGCGGGGCCGGAGTGGCGGGCCGGGGGCTGGCCAGCGCTGCCTCGAACGGGCGCGGAGCCGCCGGGCCCCGCTGCCCGGGCGAGCACGCCAGCAGCAGCATGAGCGGAATAGTCAACAAATTCGATCTCATCATGAAGCAAAATAACGCCGCTTTTGCCTCGATTGCTACCGGGCTCAGTAAATGGTAATTGATTCGGTGAAAATTGCCGGAATGCGGCCCATTCGTGCGGTTCATTCCGGCGCGTTACTTTTGGCCCAAACCTTCCGCATCATGGCTCCGATAAAACCCGTTGCTCCTGTCGCCCCCAAAGCCGCGCGCCGCGCGCCGCTGATTCTCGTCAAAAACGACCCCTGGCTGGCGCCGTACGAGCCGGTGCTGCGGCAGCGGCAGGCCCGGCTGCGGGCCCGGCTGGCCGAGATTGAGCAATTTCACGGCTCGCTGGCGCAGTACGCCACCGCGCACCAGCAGCTGGGGCTGCACCACGACGCCGGGCGCGGCGGCTACGTGTACCGCGAGTGGGCGCCCGGCGCCGAAGCCCTGTTTCTGACCGGCGATTTTAACGGCTGGGACCGCCGCGCCCACCCGCTCCAGCGACTGGATTTTGGCGTGTGGGAAATTTTTCTCCCCGATGCCGCCTACCACCAGCGCCTCACCTCCGGCAGTCGCTACAAAGTCCACGTCCTGACCGTCGCCGGGGGCAAAGACCGCCTGCCGGCCACTCTGCGCCGCACCGTGCAGGACGAGCAGACCAAGGACTTCGCCGCCCAGGTGTGGCAGCCCGATGCGCCCTTTGCCTGGACCGATCAGAAGTTTCGGGTGAGTGCGTCGGTGCCTGAGCCGCTCATCTACGAAGCCCACGTGGGCATGGCCACCGAAGAAGGCCGCGTGGGTACCTACCGCGAATTCGCCGAAAATATCCTGCCCCGTATCGCTGCCGCCGGCTACAACACCGTACAGCTCATGGCCGTGATGGAGCACCCGTACTACGGTTCTTTCGGCTACCACGTCGCCAATCTGTTCGCCGCCAGCTCCCGTTTCGGCACGCCCGAAGACCTGAAATTTCTGATCAATGAAGCCCACCGGCGCGGTATCGCCGTGCTGCTGGACATTGTGCATTCCCACGCCGTAAAAAACGAGGCCGAAGGACTGGCCGATTTCGACGGCTCTGGTAATCTCTACTTTCACAAGGGCGAGCGCGGCAATCATCCCGGCTGGGACAGTAAACTGTTCGACTACGGCCGGCCCGAAGTGCAGCAATTCCTGCTCAGCAACCTGCGCTACTGGCTCGAAGAATACCATTTCGACGGCTTCCGCTTCGATGGCGTTACCAGCATGCTCTACCACCACCACGGCGAGGGCGTGGCTTTTGTGGGCTATGACGACTACTTCGGCCCGGCTGCTGACGAGGACGCCATTCTCTATTTGCAGCTCGCCACCACGTTGGTACACGAATTCAAAAAAGGCAGTCTGCTGATTGCGGAAGATATGAGCGGCCTGCCCGGCCTCTGCCGGCCCATCAAGGAAGGTGGGGTGGGGTTCGACTACCGCCTTGCGATGGGCATTCCCGATTTCTGGATCAAGCTCCTCAAGCACACGCCCGACGAGCGCTGGCCGCTCGGCGAGCTCTGGCACACCCTCACCAACCGCCGCGCCGGCGAAAAAACCATCGCCTACGCCGAAAGCCACGATCAGGCGTTGGTCGGCGATAAAACGCTGGCGCATTGGCTGTTCGATACCGGGATTTACACCCACATGCAGGCGGTCGATCCCGATCCGGGCGCGGCGCGGGCGCTGGCTTTGCACAAGCTCATCCGGCTGCTCACGCTGGCGGCCGGCGGCGAAGGCTACCTCACCTTTATCGGCAATGAGTTCGGCCATCCGGAGTGGGTTGATTTTCCCCGCCAGGGCAACGGTTGGAGCTACCAGCACGCCCGCCGCCAGTGGAGCCTGGGCGATAATCCCAACCTGAAATTCCATCAGATGGGCGCTTTCGATCAGGCCCTGGTGCAGTTCGCCCGGACCCAGCACCTGTTGGCCGCCGGTCCCGCCACGCTGCTCAAGCACGACGAGGAAAACCAGGTGCTGATTTTTGAGCGCGGCGGGCTGGTGTTTGTGGTCAACCTGCACGTCGAAAAAAGCCTGCCCGACTACCGCTTCTGGGTGAGTGCGGAAGGCGGATACCGCGTGGTGCTCTCGTCGGACAATGCCCTTTTCGGCGGGTTCGGCCGGCCCGACGAAGCTTTCCCCTACGAAACCTTCGAGCATCAGCTGAGCCTGTACGTGCCGAGCCGGGTGGCGCTGGTGCTGGCCCGGGTTTAGGTCAGATCAGGGCCACCTAGTGGCGCTTGCGGCCTTCGGTGAGCATCTCCACGATCTCGTCGAGGCGCAGGGCGTGGGTTTCGGGCTTCTTGGTGCCTTCGAGCCAGCGCACGTAATCGCGCTGGTGGGTGTAGCCGAGCTCGGCAAAATTGGCGGCGGCCTGGGGCGCGGCGGCGAGCTTTTCGGCCAGGTCTGCCGGGACTTTTACCTGGCGCTCGGTTGCGTCGCGGGAGAGCGTGACCCGCACCGTGTCGCCCACTGTCTTATTGATGGCGCGGCGGATCTGCTTGGGAATCAGCAACACATCGTGCTCCTCGCCCAAGGAATGGATGCTGCCCTGGTGGGGGTAGCCGTCGAAAGTGACCTGCACGGGCACGCGGCCCCGGGTACCGTAGGCTTCGGCCGTGCGGAAGGGGAGAAAGACGAACACGCTGCCATCCCCATCGCCGGCTTCCACGACGGCTTCAAATTCATGTTCAGGCTGCATATAATCAGGGGTTTGCTGGATGGAAGGGCGGCGGATCGGGGGCGACGGTTTGCCGCCAGCCGGCCCTGCGGACGTCCGCCCGTTGAATCAGGCCGCCAGCTTTCGGCTGGCTGAAAAGACTCCTTTCAGCACAAAGTAAGCGGTTTTGTGGCCGGAATGGGTCCCGTCGGGTGCGCGGGTCAGTCGGCGGCGACCTCGCTCAGCACGCGTTGCACGGCGGCTTCGTCGGCAGCGGCCACCACGCGCACTTCGCCGATGGTGCTGCCGTACTGGGCGCGCAGCCGGCGGCGCACGGTTTCATCCGGCACCAACACGAGCTGGGCCCGGCGGAGCGCCATGCGCTCGATTTCCAGCAGCCAGCCGCGTTCAGCCGGGGCCACAAAATCGGCCGCCAGGCTGGCGGCGTAGAGCACCAGCGGCTGCCCCGAGCTGTTGCGGATTTCGAGCGCCGCCAGCCACGCCGGCCAGTTGGGCGCGTAAATCACGCCAAAATCACGCCGCCCCCGCACCAGCGCCGTCGCCTGGCGGGCATACTGAATCATGCGGAAATTCAACCCATCCAGCGCCGGCAGGCGGGGGCGAGGCGGGAGTGCGGGCCCCGTTGCGGCGGCGGTAGCGGTGGCGGGTCGGGGTGCGGCGGCGGGAGCTTCGGGCATCACTTCGGCGGCTTCAGTGGCCGCGAGGTCGTGCGCTTCGGCCGCGCCGGGTTCGGCCACGACCTCATCAAAGGGCGCGGGCACAATCCGCAGGGGTAGTTCCGGGTCCGGATCGAATAGCAGATCGCCATCCCGGCGCGGCTGAGGAATGTTCGGGTTCGTGGGGGAAACGTCGGCGGGCGGGGACGTGGCCGCCGCCCGGGCCGGTACTGGTGCACCCGGCGCGGCGGGTGGTGCCGGATGCACCGGCGCCCATTTGGGAAAGTTCGTGGCGTTGGCAGTTGCGCCCACGTAGGGCGCGGCGGGCATCTGCCCGCGACCGGCCGGGCGCTCGCCCGGGTCGCCGGGCCACTGGCGGCGCGCGGGGAGCGTCGCCCCGGCGTCGGTCACGGCGGGGGAGTCGGGATCGGGGACCAGCTCATTCAATCCAATAATTTGTGACCCTCTCCGGGCCGGGGCGGCGGGCGTGGGTTCGGCGGCGGGCAGTCGCCGCACGCCGGGCGTCGTCGGTTCCGTGATCCAGGCGCCGGCCGGAGCGGGCGTAGCCTTGACAGCGGGGGAAACGATTGACTTCGCAGCGTTTAAAGATTGATCATCCGGACGTTCCGGGGTGGTGATCGGCGCGGGCTCTGCGGCGGGTAGGTGGGGGTACACGGCCAGCACGGGCCGTTGCGCGGCCAGCTGATAGACCAGGGGCAGGGTGGGCGGCAGGGCGGAACCCCCGAAGACGGCAACGCTGGGATCAGCCTCGTCCCAGGCCAGTAGAAGAACAGAGAAATCAGGCGGGATCATGGCAGCGTCGGGAAGCAGTGTGCCGGCCTGCCAGTGCGCCCGCGGGGGGTTGACAGCCTTTTGAGCCTCAATGCTACGCCATTCGGACCAGATCTGGGCGGAAAAACCTTTTGGGCTGGTTTAGGAAAAGTAACTTGCATCCTTAATCTTAACGTAATGGGCGCGGCAGACTATTTTTCGTCTGGTTTTAAGCCCTGATTTTGCCTTTTGCCGGGAATAATTTATGGATACCTCGATACAGGAAAATAATTACATGGTTAATGATCTGGCGGCGCAAACCCACCAGGAAAATTATCCCGGTACCGTGCTGCGGGCCGAACAGCTCGATGTCAATCTCTTCCTCTTCACTTGTCAGAATGGGGTGCGCCTGGCGCTTTACGTGCTCAGCGACAAGATTCTGCGCTTCCGCTACCTCACCGATGGGCCGTTGCTGCCCGATTTCTCCTACGCCCTGGCTGCCGACGCCCGGCCGTTGCTCTCGCCGGAGCACGTCGAGTTCCGCGAAAAGCCCGACCACTACCGGCTCACTACGGCCCGGCTCATCTGCATCATTCAGAAGGACAGCCTCAAAGCCCGCGTCCTCGACCGCTCCGGGACCATCCTGAGCGACGATGAAAAAGGTTTCCACTGGGAGTATGACTACGATACCGGCAACGACATCGTGAAGATGAGCAAGCAGGTGCCCGCCGGCGTGCATTACTACGGCCTCGGTGATAAGCCCGCCAACATGAACCTGCGCGGCCACCGCTTCACCAACTGGGGATCCGACACCTACGGGTACACCAAGGGCTCTGATCCGCTGTATAAGAATATTCCTTTTTATCACGTGCTGCACCAGAAAATCGCCCACGGCATTTTCTTCGACAACACCTTTAAAGCCAGCTTCGACTTCGCCGCCGAGCGCGCCGACGTGACCAGCTTCTGGGCCCAGGGCGGCGAGCTGAACTACTACTTCATCTATGGCCCCACGCTGCTGGAAGTGACCCAGGAATACACCCTGCTCACGAGTCCGCCCGAGCTGCCGCCGCTCTGGACGCTGGGCTACCACCAGTGCAAGTGGAGCTACTTCCCGGAGGCCAACGTGAACGAAATTGCGAGCGGCCTGCGCGACCGCAAAATCCCCTGCGACGCCCTCTACCTCGACATCGACTACATGGAGGGCTACCGCTGCTTCACCTGGAGCAAGGCGCACTTCCCCGAGCCCAAGCGCCTGGTGCGGGAGCTGGCCGCCGACGGCTTCAAAACCATCGTCATCATCGACCCCGGCATCAAGATTGACCCCGAGTATTCGGTGTACCAGGAGGGTGTGGCCAACGACTACTTCTGCCGCCGCGCTGATGGCCCGCTGATGAAAGGCTCGGTGTGGCCCGGCCTCTGCAACTTCCCCGATTTCACCGCCCCGAAAGTGCGCGAGTGGTGGGCCGGCTTGTTCCAGGAGTTGATTCAGGACATCGGCGTAAAAGGCGTGTGGAATGATATGAACGAGCCGGCGGTGTTCGAAAAGGGCACTTTCCCGCCCGATGTGCGCTTCGACTACGACGGCCACTCGGCCTCGCACTCGAAGGCCCACAACATCTACGGCATGCAGATG
>JAYWCH010000267.1:0-24374 GCA_043780755.1 Hymenobacter sp. | reverse complement strand
CGCCCGCCGACCAAAATCAGCTTCCGCTTCACTACAAAAAACGGGCTTTGAGCGCCGGGGTCGGCAGCAAACAGCTTTCCTGCCGTCCAAACCAGCGGTAGCGGTGGCGGGCGATGAAGCGGTACAGGCTGTCCCGCCAGGCGCGGGGCAGCACCCAGCCCACGCCTGCCAGCCGCCAAACGCTGCCCAACCGGCGGGCAATGTGCAGCACGGCCGTAGAATGCGAAAACACCCGCCCCTTGCTGACCAGCAGCACCGATTCGGGCTCGGCGGCCAGCTCGGCGGGCGTCAGGCCGTGGGCGGTGAGCAGGGTGCGGGCAGCCTCACTTTGCAGCGCGGCGAAGCGAAAGCGACCCTTGGGATCGTGGCGAATAATGAACTGCACGAAGCCATTGCAGAGATTGCAAACGCCATCAAACAGAATAGTGTCGGGAGGAGAGTCGCGCATGGGGAGGAAATGGCCGGTCGGGAAGAATTAGCCTGGTAGCTAACTGAAATTTTTCGGAGAATGTTCTTCCCGGCCGAATTTACGCCGGGCGAAAAGCCGGGTCGTTCGTATGAGGGCCTGGGCACTTGTTTTCATTCCGGCCGGTAGCTGCCCCGGCGCTGCAAGGACTTTATGACCGAGGAAAAAACTGGTTTCTGGGGCGTGCTGCGGCGTCCTTTCGTGGTGGATCTGCGGGCGCTGGCGCTCCTGCGCATGGCCACGGCCGCCGTCGTGTTGCTGGATCTGGCCATCCGCAGCACCGATCTGGAGGCGCACTACGCCAATATGGGTGTGCTGCCCCTGCCGGTCCTGCTCGATCACGTTTGGACGCCGTACCAGTTTTCGCTGCACGCCGGCAGTGGGTTCTGGCAGGCGCAGGCCGTGTTGTTTGCGCTGGCGGCGGGGCTGGCGGGGGCGATGCTGGTCGGTTACCACACCCGGCTGGCTACAGTGGGTTCGTGGTTGCTGCTGGTGTCGCTGCAAAACCGTAATCCCCTGATCAGCCAGGGCGGCGATGACCTGCTGCGGATGCTCCTGTTCTGGGGAATTTTTCTGCCCTGGGGCCGGGTCTGGTCCCGGGATGCGCGCCGGGTGCCGGCGCCCGCCAGGCTCGACTATTTCAGCGCGGCCACCGTGGCCTACATCGTGCAGATCGCCCTGCTCTACTGGTGCACCGCCCTGCTCAAAAACGGCCCCGAATGGACCCGCGACGGCACGGCGCTCTACTACGCCTTCAGCCTCGATCAGGTGCTGCTGCCCGGCGGCCGGCTGCTCTACCCGCACCCGGACTTGCTGCGCTTCCTCACTTTCGCCACGTATTACATCGAATTGCTGCTGCCGTTCGCGCTGTTTTTGCCGGTGGGCGTGGCCCGGTGGCGCTTGCTGGTGGTGGTTGTGCTGCTGGGTTTTCACCTGGGTATCAGCCTCACGCTTTTTGTAGGGCTGTTTTTTCTGGTGAATATGGCCTCGGTACTGGGCCTGTTGCCGCCCGTCGCCCTCGACTGGCTGAGCCGCCAGTTGGCGCCCCACGCGGCGCGGGCCGACCGCTGGCGGCCCCGCCTGCCCGCCGGACTGGTGCCCTGGCGCCTGCGCCTGGAACGCACCGCGCCGGCGGCCGGCGGCTGGCGGCTGGCGCGGGTAGTGCGCGAAACCTTCGTGGTCGTGGTGCTGGGCTACGTCTGCTGGTGGAACCTCGACGACGTAGCTGTGCTCCGCCCCGCCGGGGGGCTGATGTCAGCGCCCCTGCGCTGGTTCGGCTACCTGTTTCGGGTCGATCAGCATTGGGGAATGTTTGCGCCCACGGTCTTCAAGGACGATGGCTGGTACATTTTCGAAGGCACCACCGCCACCGGCCAGCGGCTGGATCTGAACCGGGTTGGCGCCCCCGTGAGCTACGCCAAGCCCGCGTCGGTGGTAGCGCTGTTCAAAAACGACCGCTGGCGGAAGTATTCGGAGAATTATCTATTCGTAAATAATGCCTGGATGCGCCCGTACTACTGCAATTACCTGCTGCGCATCTGGCACGAAAACCCGGCGCACCCGCCCCTGAAACACCTCTCAATTGTTTACATGAAGGAAGTTTCGCTCCCCGATTACCGGGTGGCCAAAACCGTGCGGGAAGTGCTCTGCGACTGTGAGTTACCGGTAACGAAAGCGGCCGAATCAGAAAGTGAGGAATAAAAATACGTGTTTATAACTCCCGATTAAGTATAAATCGCACTAATAAACCTCGTATAAAAGCTCGGCCGTTGGCCGCAGTTTTCTTCCTTTCCACTTTTCCCCCAGTCCTATGAAACGTAAATGGCTTTCTGTACTGACCGGCGCCTGCTTATGCTCGTCGCTCGCTTTCTTCAGTGCCTGCACCGCTTCCGAAAACGCCGGCTCAACGAGTGGTACTACTTCGGGAAGTACTTCGGGTACCACCGACTCGGGTAGCACTTCCGGCACCACTACCGGCACCACTACCGGAACCACTACCACCGGCACGACTTCCGGGACGACCTCCGGCACCACAACCACGGGTACCACTTCCGGCTCTACCACCTCCGGCACCACTACCTCCGGCACCACTACTTCGGGTACTACCTCGGGTACTACCACCTGATCTTTTCCTTACCACAGCACCTGCGGGGCCATATCCTAACCGGATATGGCCCTTTTGCTTAGCCCACCGCGAGGGAATTCAAACCCATTGTCGCAGGTACTGAAAGACCGCGGGGTGGGTGAGCAGCCCGCCGTGGTGCTGCTGGCTGAACACGGCCGTGCGCACGCTGGCCCCGGCCGGCAGGGCCGCTTGGTCGCCGAACGTGGCGGCGCCCCGGGCGCTGCCCTGGCCCACCAGCCCATCGCCGAAGTACTCGCGGAGCGCGGCGGGCCGGGTGGCGCGCAGCCAGGCGCCCATCAGAATGTGGTAGTGCACGCCCGGCAGCGCGGGCACGGCCGTGCGCGGCGGCGTCAGATCGTCGGCGTGGGCATCCTGCCAGTCCTCATCCACCAGAATGGAGTAGCGCATGTCCTTGATGCCATTGCTGCGCTGATTGAGGGCTTTGCTCAGAAATCTAGTAGGAAACAGGCCGATCCGATGCAGCAGTCGGGCCGTGAGGTGGGAATTCTGTTCCAGCCAGGAGCCGTCGTTGGGCGTGCCAATGAGGAAGACCGACCGCAAATGAGCCAGCCAGGGCGCGGGCGCGGCGCCCGCCACCGTGTGCGTCGCGTAATAGCCGGCCGAGCGAATAATGAGCCCGCCCATGCTGTGCCCAACCAGCACCAGCTCGCCGATGGCGTCGGGATATGTTTCGACCAGCTCGGTGAGCAAGCGGCTGAGCTCCCGGCCGTTTTCGGACAGGTGCAGGCCGGAGTTGAAGCGCAGGTAGAGCGTGCGCAGCTGGCCTTCTTCGGCCAGGCGCGGGCCGTAGCGGCGGGTGTCGGGCAAATCCTGAAATCCGGTTTGCCAGATCAGCTCATCGCCCATCAGGCCGTGTATGAAGATGACCGTTTTCTGGTGCGGCTCGCTCAGTCGCAGGTCGGCCACGCCCACATCGTACCCGCCCCGGCGGAAGCTCAGGCGGATAGCGCGGGGATCGAGACGGGCGGCGAGCTGATCGCCCAGGGCGCCATTGAGCACGGGCAGAAAGAAATGCTGGTGCGCCTTGCCCGACCGCACGAGGTAGCCCGCCCCCTGCACGGGCAGCAATACCGCTCGCCCCACGGCCCCGAGGGCCCGGCGAAAGCGGGAAGGTGGTTTGGGGTCAGAATTGGGCATGAGCGGGGCAAGGAATTGGTAGGAAATCAGCCCGAAAGTAGTTGCGCGGTCGTCATTGCAATGGCCGGCCGCTCGAAATCAACGTACCTTGCAGTCCCAATTCCAAGCACCTCACCATGAAGCTTTCTTTCCGTCCCGCCCTGACTCTGTTGCTGGGCACCGCTCTGGCGGTTTCGTTTTCCGCCTGTGACCCGCGCTACAGCCCCGGCGAAAATACCCAGTTCAAACACACCTTCACCAACGCCCCCGGCTGGCACAGCTGGGATGTGAATCGCGACAGCATTAACAACGAGCAGCGCGTGGAGCCCGCCAGCGGCACCGGCTCGGCCGCCGCCAATAAGAAAGACGGTGGCGCTAAGGCAACCGCTGGCGCTACCGCCGCCACGGTCAATCCGGCCGCCGCCGCCGCAACCGTCCCCACCGCGCAGACCAAGTAAGCGTTTCAACGTAAGGCTCAAAACCCCGCTGCCGATCAGGTAGCGGGGTTTTTGCGTTTTGGCACACTGGTTATTTGGGGTTGATTGGTTTCCGTTCCGGCCTCAAACAGGCTAATCCATTCGCGTCTTTTCGCGTACTAGAGACCCCGGCGCCGCCGTGCCGGCAATGCGGATCTTTCCACTCTCCTCCCTTCTGGTTTATGCTCACCAATGATGCCACCCGGGCTACTACTCCCGCCTTTAGCTCCGTCGCGCCCGGCCTCCACGGGCTGCGCGACGTGTTTGTGAACCTGTATTACGTCGCTCCCGCCGATCGGCCGCAGGGCCCTTGGGTCCTCATCGACGCGGGTTTGCCCGGCTCGGCCGGTAAGATTAAGGCGCACGCCGAGGAGCTGTTCGGCGTGGCTACTCCACCGGCCGCTATTCTCCTCACCCACGGTCATTTCGACCACGTGGGCGGCTTGCAGGGCTTGTTGGAGGCCTGGCCGCAGGTACCCGTGTACGCCCATCCGCTGGAATTGCCCTACCTGACGGGCCGCTCGGCCTACCCCGCGCCCGACCCCATGGTAGGCGGCGGGCTGCTGTCGGCCCTCTCGTTTACCTATCCCCGGCGGCCGTATGATTTTGGCTCGCGGGTGCTGCCGCTGCCGGCCGATGGCACTGTGCCCGGCCTGTCCGGCTGGCGCTGGCTGCCCACGCCGGGCCACACGTTCGGGCACGTTTCGTTTTTTCGCGAAGCGGATAAAGTGCTCGTGGCCGGCGATGCTTTCACCACGGTTTTTGCCGAGTCGGCCCGCGCCACGTATTCGCAGAAGCAGGAAGTGCACGGCCCGCCGGCTTATTTCACCCCCGACTGGGACGCCGCCCGCGTTTCCGTTGAGCTGCTGAGCAGCTTGCAGCCCGCCGTGGCGGCCACTGGCCACGGCATTCCCATGCACGGCGACGAGCTGCATCGTCAGCTCCGCGATTTTGCCGCGCAGTTTGAGGAGCGGGCGCGGCCCAAAACGGGGCGTTACATCCACCAGCCCGCCACGGCCGACGCCAGCGGTGTGCTGTCGGTGCCGCCGCCCGTGGGCCGGCCCTGGCTGGCCGGCCTGGCCGTAACCGGGCTGGCCCTCGGGGTGCTGGCCCTGGCCGCTGCCCGCAATGGCGCGGGGAAAAAGCAGCGTAACGCCGGCTCAGGTGCTAAGCGCGGCAAAAAAAGCTCAGCGGACGGATCTTACCGGGCCTGGTACCGCGATAATCCGGCCCAGTATCGGGCCAGCGCCCACGCCACTTATCAGCCGCATTCCAGTCAGCCGCCCGTTGATCAGCTTCAGCCCGAGCATCGGTATTCGGATCAAAGCAGTCGGAAAATTGAAACGCAATACCCGTAACTGATCTTAGCTTTTGGCCGCTAACGGCCCGTCTGGCAATAGTTTGGGGCCGGGCGGGCCGTTAGTGCGCCACGGGGGGCTGGCCTGGCCGGGCGTAGCCGAAGCGCACCGGCTCGCCCACCTCGTGGTAGCCATCGAGCCCGGAAATGCAGGCGTCGCCGAGCGCAGCCAGGTCCAGCGTGCCGTCAATCCGCAGGGCTTCTTCCTGGAGGTAAACGTGTTCTACCGCCCCTACCAACAGGACCGTGCCGTTGGAAATGGGGAGTTCTTCGAGCAGCCGCAGGCCGATGCTGACCGGGCTTTCGGCCACGTAGGGCGCCGGAAAATCATCGCGGTAAACGGCGGTGAAGCCGCATTCGTCAAACTCGGAAACGGCATCGGGAAAATCGGCCGACGTGTAGTGAGCCCGGGCCGCCAGGCGCAGCGGCACGTGGTTGAGGGTGTAGCAGCCGCTGGTTTTGAGGTTGTGGTAGGTATGGCGGGGCACTGTAGTGGGCCGGGTCACGATGCCAAGCAGGGGCGGGTCAGAACCCAGGTGCAGCGCCGAGCTGAACATGGCCAGGTTGGTAGCGCCGTCGGGTGCGGCCGTGCCGACGAGGTTGGCCGGCTTGAAGCCGGGCAGGGCGTTGACGAGGTTGAGGCGGTAAATGCGCTCAAAACTGGTGATGTCGGCCGCGGTGATGTGGCGCATGAGGGAAGGAATTGATAGGGCAGACCGAATCCCGCAACTACCGGCCGAGGCCCGAAATGTTCAGTTAGCGGTTGGTTTTGTTTGCGGTAATAACCGCAAACGGGATGCTTCCCGGCACGGCGCTGGGTCGATCATTCGCCCATCACCGTGCCGGAAAACATCCCATTTTTAGCATTGACTTTATATAATATTACCGGCGCTCAGCCCGGGGTTAGCGTTCCAGCTTGAAGCCGGGTTCGCGGGCGGGTGCCGCCGTGCGGTTGGCTACGGCCCAGCCGGTGAGGTACATCCACTGGGTCATTTTGGTCAGCTTGGGGTAGTCGATGCGGGCGGGCTCGTCGCGGGGGGTGTGGTAGTCCGGGTGCAGCAGCGAGGTGTACATGATGGCCGGAATGCCCAGCCGGGCGTAGGGCAGGTGGTCGGAGCGGAAGTACCAGCCTTCGGGATGGGTGGCTTTGTCCCACTCGGTATCGAGCTTAAACTTGGGCCCGGCCTGGTTGGCGGCGAGCGCCAGGCTCACCAGATCGGCCGAGTTGCGGTGCGGTGCTACGGCGCCTAGCAGGGCGGCACTGTCGGGGGCGTTGCGGCCCATCATCTCCGCGTTGAGCACGGCCACGATGGCCGTCGCGGGCACGGTAGGATTAGCCGAATAATAGCGGGAGCCCAGCAAGCCCCGTTCCTCGGCGCCGTGGTAGACGAACAGCGCCGAGCGGCGGGCCGGTTGCTGCTTAAACGCCCGCATGATGGCCAGCAGCGCGGCGCAACCGGTGGCGTTGTCATCGGCGCCGTTCCAGATGGAGTCGCCGGCCACGGCCTGGCGCACGCCGTCGTGGTCCTGGTGGGTGCTGAAGAGGACGTACTCCTTTTTCAGCTCCGCGTCGGTGCCGGGCACTTTGGCCACGATGTTGACGGAAGGGTAGAGGAAGCTTTCCACTTTCAGCTCGGTGCTAAACTGCTGACCGGCCAGCTGCACCCAGTCTTTGGCACTTTCGGGCAGCAGGATGATGGGCGCCGAGTCGATCACTTTCGTGTTGGCGTCGCCGGGCAGGCCGTAGCGGCCGCGCTCGTAGGTGTGGCCCCAGTGCTCGTACACGATTTGCGCCCGCGAATCGGCCACGAAGACCACGGCCGCCGCGCCGGCCTTCATCAGCTCGGCCGACTTGTCGCGCAGTACCGCGCTCAGGTAGCGGCGGAAGCTCACGTCGGCCGTGGGGTTGCCCGAAAAGAGCAGGGCCACAGCTTTGCCTTTGATGTCGATTTTGGCCAGCTCGGCGGTCGTGCCGGTGCCGGCGTACACCAGCGGGGCCGTCACGGCGTAGTTGGTGGGGGCGAAAATCAGGGCGTCCTGGTTGGGCTTGAGCGCGTGCGTGCCGATGGTGAGACGGCTGGCTTTGGTCAGGCGCGTGCGCTGAAGGTGGAAGAACTGGAAGTACGTACCGTCGTCGCCGGCCGGCAGCAGGCCGATGGCGCGGATCTGATCGGCCAGCCAGACGGAGGCTTTCAGCTCGTCGAGCGTGCCGCCTTCGCGGCCCCGGTAGTGGTCGCCGGCCAGGGCAAACAGGTCGCGCTTGATATCACTCTCGTGAATGGCGGCCAGCGCATTCCCGGTTTTGTTAGCCGTTTTGGCCGTGGCCGCCGGAGTTTTGGTTTGAGCTGCGCCGGTCAAGGGAGCCGCCAGGGCCAGCCCGGCCGCCAGCAGGCGGAAAGTAGTAGCGTACCGTTTATTCATGGAATTGGGGTTGGCGCAGCCGTTACGGCTGCAGTGGTTCTGAAAAATATCCCGCCCGGGTTTTCCCGGCGGCAAGGTAGGTGGTGCCGGCTGGTGCGGGCCATTCGGCGGGCGGCCACCATATCCTGCAGTAATCGCGTGGTGGTGAAATCGCTGGAAATCAATCTTAAAAACTGATTATACTGGTTTATGAAAAATAGAAGCTATTTAGAAAGCTGAAAATTCTGTCATAATGAGCGGAGCGGAGTCGAAGCATCTCGACCGCTTCGTATGAGCGGTTCAACGAAGCGGTCGAGATGCTTGACTCCGCTCCGTCGCTGCTTGATGCGCAGAATGCTCTGCATGACCACCGTGATGGATTCTGCATGACGACCGTAATGAACTCTGCCTGACGAACGGATGCTCTGTCTGACGACCGTGATGGACTTTGCCTGACGAACGGACGCTCTGCCTGCCAGAAGTGATAGCGCCGCACGACCCGTTTTCAACCCAGGAACGAGTCGAAAATTGACGGAAAACAGTACGCCGCACATCCCTCAGCCGGCGAGTAAGAAGCTTAAGCCGCTTTAGAAACTACCGTTTTCCGGTCACTAGTTTATTCGTTGCTTAACTTCCGCAACCAAAAGACGATCAGGCCAGAAGCGGCTCGGGGTCGACCAGCCCGACGTAGGTTTTTTCTTTGAGCCGCGTGGCTACCAGCGCGAAGAGCGCCACGTTGACTGCCATTAGCCCGACGAAAAACCAGTAGTAATTCGCCCCCTGAAACCGGGCGAAAAAACCGCCCCGGGCAATGCTACTGTTCATAAAAGCCAGAAAAAAGTTGCCGCCCGCAATGGTCAGCAGCCACAGCGCCGTGGTCAGGCTCTTGATGGCCTTGGGCGAGTGCGTGTAGGCGTACTCCAGGCCCGTCACCGCCACCATAAGGGTGCCGCCGGCCACCACAAAGTAGGCCAGCACCTGCCACCACACGGAAGGGCTGCCGCCGGTATCGAGCCCGTGCTGAATGCCGGCGATGATGGCGACCGCCCCAGCCACAATCACCATGCCCGCGCCCATGCGCCGCAGTGGCGTGGCCCGCACGCCCCGCCGCTCCAGGGCCGGATACACGCGGTAGGTAAGCAGCGGATTGAGCCCGATGCCGAAGACGATGCCCAGAATCTGGAGCTGCTCGGGCAGCGGCGTGAAGCCCGGCCACAGCTCGCGGTTGAGGTGGGCTGCCTGCAACACCCACTCCGAAACGCTCTGGTCGTAGAGCGCCCAGAGGACGGGGATGAACAGAAATACGATGCCCACCCGGCGCAGGGCGGCCCGGCCCTCGCCCGGCCCCAGGGTCTGGCGCAGGCCCGCCCGCAGGCCGGTGGGCGGTACGCGCACGTAGCGCCTGCGCCCCAGCCAGAAGGTGAATGCCGCCACGCCCATCAGCAGGCCCGGCACGCCGAAGGCCACTGCCGCCCCGCACCGGGCGTACAGCTCCGGAATAAAGGCCGTGGACAGCGCCGCGCCCACATCAATACTCAGCTGGAACCAGCCGTAGGCCTTGGGCAGCAGGTGGGCGTTGTGCCGGTCGAACTGGTCGCCGAGGTTAGCCGTTACGCTCGACTTGATGCCGCCCATGCCCACGGCCACCACCAGCAGCCCCAGCCGGAACCCCGCCAGATCGTGGCTGAAAGCCGCCAGCAGGGCATGCCCGCCGCAATACAAAATCGACAGGTACAGGATGACGCGGTATTTGCCCAGCACCCAATCGGCCAGCAGGGCGCCCACCACCGGCAGCGCGTAGCCCAGCGCCGCGAACGAGTGCACAAAGTCGTTGGCCCGCGCCTCGGCCACTACGTTCAGGGCCGGGTTGTGGCCGGGGTTGAAGAACTGGGCCACCAGAAACGTGGGCAGAATGGCCCGCATCCCGTAGTAGCTAAACCGCTCGGCCACCTCGTTGCCGACAATGAAAGGAACCGCTCGGGGAAAGCGGGCGGTTTCGGTAAGCGCGGTTTGGGTGGGCATAGGGCGGCGGGCTTAGGCATGATCGAACTTACTGCCTGATGTTACGCCCGGAGTCGCTTAGGATCCGGGAAAGAATCATTAGCGGCTTCAGGAACTACCGTTTCCAGGCTACCAGATAATGGGCTGCGGAACATCGGTTAATGCTTCTTGCGGCGGGCTTTATTGACTCACTTTCTGCCGGGCGGCCCAGGCGTCGAGCTTGCGTTCGAGCACGGCCAGGGGCATGCTGCCGCCGGCCAGGATTTCATCGTGAAAAGCGCGTAGGCTGAATTTAGGGCCGAGCTGCTTAGCATAGCGGGCGCGCAGCTCGCGGAGCTTCAGGGCGCCGGTTTTGTAGGCCAGGGCCTGGCCGGGGATGGCCATGTAGCGCTCGATTTCGGCTGTGGCGCCCTGCTCGTCGATGGGCTCGTTGTCCATCATGTATTTGATGGCCTGCTCGCGGGTGAGGCCCTTGGTGTGCATGCCCACGTCTACCACGAGGCGGATGGCGCGGTGAATCTCATCGCCGAGCGCGCCAATTTTTTGGTACGGATCGGTGTACAGCCCCAGCTCCGGGCCCAGCGATTCGCAGTACAGTGCCCAGCCCTCGCTGAAAGCCGGGTAGGAGGCAAACCGCCGGAAATTGGGCAGGCCGGTATTTTCCTGCTGCAGGGAAAGCTGGTAGTGATGGCCGGGAATGGCCTCGTGCAGAAACAGCGACTCCATGCCGGAAGTGGTGTTGAACTTGGTAGCATCGAGAATGGGCACGTAGAAAATGCCCGGCCGCGAGCCGTCCGGCGTGCCGCGGTTGTACTCGGCCGAGGCCGTGGCAGCGCGGAAAGCCTCGGTCTGCCGAATTTCAAACGGCGACTTCGGGGCGTGGCCGAAGAGCTTGGGCAGGTTGGGCGTGATGCGCGCCTGAATGGCGCGGAAGGCGTTGAGCACGTCCTCGGGCGTTTTGTAGGGCGTGAACTTGGGCTCCACACTCAGGTAGGTAAAAAACGCCGGCAGCTCGCCCTTGAACCCAACCTGGGTTTTGACGACTTCCATCTCGGCCCGGATGCGCTTGACTTCGCTCAGGCCGGTCTGATAGATGGCCTCGGGCGGGCGGCTGGTGGTGGTCATCAGGCGCACGTCGTAGCGGTACATCTCGGCGCCGCCGGGGATGTCGGCCAGGCCGGTGCTGGGGCGGGCCCGGGGCAGGTATTCGGTTTGCAGGAAGTCCGCCAGTTGGTGATAGGCCGGCATCAGCTGGGTGAGAATGGCCTGCTGGTAGGCGGCGGTGAGGCGGGCTTTCTCGGCTTCCGAAAAGCTGGCCGGCAGCCGGGTAATGGGGCCGTAATACAGGCTTTTACTCGCGTCGGTCACGAACTGGGCCTGGAGCTGGGGCACCATTTTCAGTACCAGCGCCCGGGGCAGCACCACGCCGGTTTTCAGCCCCAGTCGGAAGTTGGCGACGGCCGAATCTGCCCAGACCGGGAACTGACTCAGGCGGGCCAGCCAGTTGTCGTAGTCCCGCACGGTTTTGAACGGCTGCGCGCCGGTGCCCGCGCCCAATTGCCCGAGGGTATTGGGCAGGCTGTAAAACTGGGCGAAGGGCATCATCCAGGTGTTGAGTTTGAGTCCTTCCAGCCGGCTCTGCATTTCGTACTCGAAGATGTCGTAGCTGACCTGATCATCGGGCGAGAGGCCGGGCCGGCCGATCTTCCCCAGCTCCGTCAGGTACTGCTGGTAGAATTGTTGCTGCTGCCGGCGAAAGGCGCGGGTCTGGTCGTTGGGCAGCTGGTCGTTGTAGCGGTTGTCGCCCTGCGCCGTGGCATTGAGCGGAAACAGCTTCGCCCGATCTTCCCAGTAAGCGGTGAACAGCGTGGCGAGCGGGGCCGAGGCGGCGGGCACCCGGATCGCGGCCGGCGCGGCCGGCGGCGTCTGCGCCGTAATGGAGCCGGCCGACAGGCCCAGGACCGTCAGCAGCGCGAAAGAAGAAATCGTCATCAGTAAGTAAAAGGTTTTCAGCAGAAAGCAAGGAAGGAAAGGTGGGGCAAGCTACAGTTATTTGGGGAAACCGCAAGGGCCGGCGCCCGCGTTCGCGCAGGCGCTGGCGCCCGCAGCCGGCCGGCCGCCCGGGCGGCGGCCAATCCGGCCGGGCCGGACGCGAAAAAACCCCGCCGCGTGCTGCCACGCGGCGGGGTTTTCGGCCGTTTAAACAGGGGCGCTATTGCTTCGCGGCCCAGGCGTTCATCTTGGTTTCGAGCACGGCCAGCGGCATGGAGCCGTCTTTGAGCAGCTCATCATGAAAAGCGCTGAGCTTGAACTTGGGGCCGAGCTGCTTTTCGTAGCGGGCGCGCAGCTCGCGGATCTTGAGTTGCCCGATCTTGTAGCCCAGGGCCTGGCCTGGAATGGCCATGTAGCGCTCAATGGCCGAGGTGGCCTCGTCGCGGCTGGTGGAGAGGTTGGCCAGCAGGTAATCGATGGCCTGCTCGCGGGTGAGCTGGCGCGAGTGCAGGCCGGTATCGACCACCAGGCGCACGGCGCGCAGCATCTCGTCGCCCAGGGCGCCCATGTGCTGGTACGGGTCTTTGTACAGACCCAGCTCCGGCCCCAGGCTTTCCGAGTACAGCGCCCAGCCTTCCACGTAAGCATTCTGGCCGCCGAAGCGGCGGAACTGCGGCAGGCTGGTGTTTTCCTGCTGCAGCGAAATCTGGTAGTGGTGGCCCGGAATGGCTTCGTGCAGAAAGAGCGACTCCATGCCCGAGGTCGTAGTGAACTTGGTGGCGTCGGGAATGGGCACGTAAAAAACGCCCGGCCGGGTGCCGTCCGGCGAGCCCTGATTGTACTCGGCCGAGGCGGAGGCTTCGCGGAATTTCTCCGTTTCGCGGATCTCAAAAGGTGTTTTGGGCGTGCGCCCGAACATCTTTTGCAGGTTGGGCAGCATCCGCTGGTGAATGGTTTCGAAGGCGGCCAGCACCTGCGCCGGGGTTTTGTAGGGCCGGAACTTGGGGTCGTTGTTGAGGTAGTTGAAGAATGCCGGCAGGTCGCCCTTGAAGCCGACTTCCGCCTTCACCTGCTCCATGGCCATGCGGATGCGGGCCACTTCGGCCAGGCCGGTCTGGTAGATTTCGGTCGGGGTTTTGTCGGTCGTTGTTTCGTATTTCACGTCGAAGGCGTACATCGCCTTGCCGCCGGGCACGGCGTCGATGCCGCTGCTGGGGCGGGATTTGGGCAGGTATTCATTGGCCATAAACGCACCCAGTTTCTGGTAGGCGGGTACGAGCTCGAACAGGATGGCCCGCTTGTAGGTAGCGGCCAGGCGGGCTTTGTCGATTTCGGAAAAATCCTTCGGAAAGCGCGTAATCGGGCCGTAGTACAGGCTTTTGGTGGGGTCGGTCACCACAATATCCTTGGCTTGCAGCTGCGGAATCATGCGCACGACCAGCGCGCGCGGCAGCACCACGCCGGCTTTCATCCCCGTCCGGAAGTTGGCGATGGCCGAATCGGTCCAGGCCGTGAAGCCGTGGAGGCGCCCGAGCCAGTTGTCGTAGTCCTTCACCGTTTTGAACGGCTGGTTGCCCTGCCCCGAGCCGTACTGCCCCAGCGTGATGGGCAGGCCGTAGAACTGGTTGGCGGGCATCATCCAGGTATTGAGCTTGAGGCCGGCCAGGCCGTGCACCATCTCATACTGAAAGATATCGTAGCTGATCTTATCGTTGTCGTCGAGCTTGGCGCGGTCGAATTTCTGCAATTCGGTCAGGTAGCCCTGGTAGAAGGTGCGCAGCGTGTCGCGGAACGCCCGGGTCTGGTTGTTGGGCAGCTGGTCATTGTAGCGGTTGTCGCCGTAGGCCGTGGCGTCGAGCGGGAACAGGCGGGAGTTTTTCTCCCAGTAGCGACCCAGCAGGCCGGCCAGCCCTTTGGTGGTATCGGTGGTCGGGCCGGCGGCGCCGGTGGTGGCCGTTTCCGGCGCTTTGGTCTGGCTACAGGCCGTGGCGAGCGCCGCGACCAGCAGCCCGGCAAGCGTAATTTTTTTCATTGAAGAACAGAGAGAAGAAGCAGAAATGAACCCGGGAATGGGGTCAAATAAACGCAGAAATACCGGCCGGCGCGCCGGGCGCTAGAGCGTGAGCGAAATGCCGAACGTCCAGATCGAGAGTTTGTGCGAATCCTGGTCGTCCGCCGGTAAGTTCACGGGGATGATGTAGCGCCAGGCAGCCGCCACCGAAACCTTGCCCATTGTGTAGGTGACGGGCAGGGCCAGCTCGTAATCCACGATGCTGAACTTGCGGCTGGTCGTGGTGGTGCGGGTGCGCTTGCCCAGGAGGTAGCGCTTGGTCAGGCTGGTTTCGGCAAAGGACTGGGTGCCCGCCGCTACACTCACCAGCGGCTCGATGGAAATAAAGGCGTTGGGGGTAAAAACGTGCGGAATCTCCATGTATCGCGAGTTTTCGAGGGTCAGGAACCCGTCACCCCGACCTGAGGAGCCGCCGTAGAGGTAATTGCCACTCAGGCGCGTGTAGAACGGCCCCCAATCCTGGCCCAGATGGGCATTAAGCGAGTTGTTCACGCTGGCTTTCACCAGCTCGCTGCCGGAAGCGAAGATGAACCGCGAGTAGCTCACTGAGGCGTCCACGCTGGGCGACAAGTCCCCTATCCATCCCAGGGACAAGTCGGTTTCATCCAGCAGATCGGGCGTGTGCAGCAGATTAAACAGCTCCGCCGATGCAAAAAGTCCTCCCTTGGTGGTGTAGTCGAAAGCCGTGGAGAAGTAGGGAAACGCCCGGGCCTGCGTGCGACCGAAGTAGTCCAGATTGCTCCCGTAGCTCAGGGTAGTTACGAACTCCCGGTGGCGGATTGCGGTGGAATCAGGGGGCAGAGACGCGGCCCCGGCATGGATGGGGCCGGCCAGTAGGCAGCCGACGAACCGCCAGAATGAATTCATGAATTGACAAAAAATAAAATATATATTTTATTTTATTTTGAATTATTGAGTAAGTATAAGTTAAAAATCCTCCCCGGCGTTCCCAGAGAGGATTTTTGAATGTCATCGGATGGTCAACAGTACGCACTGGATTTGAACCATTTCCCGGCTGGGTGCAGCCTCTGGCCTTGAGCCCCCAGCGGGAAACGGCTAATTTACTCGTGGATAAGGCGCTGGGTATTACGGCCGGTTTCGCTAGTTAGCTCCAGAAAGAAAACTCCCTTGGGTAAAGCCGTAAGATTTAACTGGTCACTACCAGCGGCCTGGCCGCTTAGTAAGCTTTGGCCCAAGGCATTGAGTACCCGGTAGCGTACGATGCCCGAGGTTGCGGGTAGTTGGATAGTACCCGCGCTGGGATTGGGGTACACCGCAATATTGGTCTGTATTTGCACGGTGGCAACGGGTGAGAACGTGCTGGTGCCATCCGAATCAATCTGACGTAGCCGGTAGTAGGAGCGTCCGGCTAGGGGGCGACTATCGCTAAAGCGGTAATCGTGCGCGCTGGCGCTGGTCCCCTGACCCTGTACCGTACCAATGGTCTGGAAGGCTTCACTGCTAGCGCTGCGCTGGACGTCGAAGTGGTCACTGTTCTTTTCCTGGGCCGTAGCCCAACTCAGGCTCACGGCATTTGCCTGGGCAGTGGCATCGAAGTAAGTAAGTTCGACAGGAAGAGGAGAACTATTGCCAGAACTCATAGTGACGTTGGTTATTAGGACTGTATTTTGGCTGCCCTTGGTACCTGCCGAAAGTCCGATTTTCACCTGTACCCGAGTTTTGGATGTTGTTGAGGAAGGTAAATTAACAGTAATCATATTAATATATCCACTGGCACCAGCTGTCATTGTCGCAAGAGTTGTGGTAGGCGCATTGGAGTAAGTATAGAAATAAGAAGACGTGGAAGTAGCCGGACTGTTAAATTTAAATGTGGGGCCGGGGCCTTGGATGCTTAGTTGGGGTGAAGCGGAAAAGCCGACACCATTCACATTGATAAATACATCTACTTTGGAGCCATCAGAAAAGGTTGAAATCGGGTTAGCCAGTTGAAAAGTTAGCTTGTTAGCGTTTGTAGTAGTACCCGAACTCACCGCGAATGTCTGAGTCGCAAAAGTGAGTGTTGTAGTGACAACGTCTGCCCCGTTATTTGTTTTTGCTACTCCGTAGGCACCAACGGAGCCCGCAATCCCGTCGGGATTAAAATACCCGCCGTTACCGCTGGAGGTAAAGGTCAGTTCCCCAGGGGTTGTGCTTGTACTGGCAAAAGTTTGTTCCACGGAACTCTGGGCGCAAACAGCCGTTGGAATCAGTATTCCGGCTAATGCAGCTAACAAAATAAAATTACGGGTAGGAAAATTCCATTTATAGGTAGACATACGAAGCATAAAAAGTGAAAAAATGATTAAGAATCGACCGGGTATCAGTGAGATAAGTTGGTATTTTGGGATAAAAATTAATTATATGTTTTTAATGCTATTAAGATTAAACTTATGGTTATAAAATCAGAATAATATAAAATTGAGATTGCAATGAGGGCGCAGAAAATCCTGAATATTAGATATAAATTAGAAGTAATAGACCTTAAAGCACCAGCATGAAATGACTGTTTTGTAATAAAAAATTAATAAATTGTTCTGCTATATATTCACGTGATGCTAAGTTTTATAATATTTTAATTGTCGAGTATAATAATTGCCAAGTGTGGAGCGACGTAGCTAGCCAGGAGTATCGGTTAAGTGCTAAGCCGTGTTGATCGGGTGTAATTCAAAACTGCGCGCTGCCCTTTTCATTGGCCATCGGTACTGGCCTTTGTGCGTAGATGAGGGCCTCAGACACAGGTCCGATTTTCTGCTCGAAGAAGAGCCACGCGTAATTTTGAATTCCCCTGTTGATCCCGTCGCCTGGCTATCGGCAGAGCGATCTGAATCACTTCGACAAGTGCTACTTTCGTGTCCAGTCACCTTATTGTCCGGTCTCTTGTTTCTTTCATTTCCGAAGGTTTTTTCGTTCCTGTTACTGGTCGCCCTGCCGTTGCTCAACCTGGCCCAGCCGTGGGCAGTGCCCCTCCCCCGGGGAGTAAGTGGTTCCCCCTCACCAACTACCAGCGGAAAACGAAAACCTGTGGTCCAGGCCCGCAGCCCAAGCCGGGCAGCGGGTGAGCAAAGGGCCACTGCATCAGGGCGCCCGGTAGCCAAAGCACCCGCATTCACGCAGTACCTGCATTCGCCGTGGGTGGATAGCCTCATGCGCGTGCTCACGCCCGATCAGCGGGCGGCGCAGCTGTTCATGGTGGCAGCATACTCCAACCGCACCCGGATTGACGAGGACTCGGTTTCGGCGCTCATTCAGCAGTACGGCATTGGCGGGCTCATCTTTTTTCAGGGCGGGCCGGTGCGCCAGTCGCACCTGCTCAACCGCTACCAGGGCCAGGCCAAAGTGCCGCTGCTGGTGGCTCTGGACGGCGAGTGGGGCGTGGGCATGCGCCTCGACAGCGTGGTGAAATTCCCCTACCAGATGAGCCTGGGCGGCGAAACCGATACTGCCCTGCTCTACGACATGGGCCACGAGATTGCCCGGCAGTTCCGGCGCCTGGGGATGCACGTCAACTTTGCCCCGGTGGTCGATGTGAATAACAACCCGGCCAATCCCGTCATCGGGTTCCGCTCGTGGGGCGAAAATGCGGCCGTGGTGTCCCGCGACAGCCGCCAGTACATGCGCGGTCTCCAGGATGCGGGCATCCTGGCCGTGGCCAAGCACTTTCCCGGCCACGGCGATGTCGATGCCGACTCCCACCTGGCCCTGCCCACCGTGCGCGACGACCGCCGGCGCCTCGATTCGCTGGAGCTGCCGCCCTTCCGCAGCCTCATTGCCAACGGCCTGGGCGGCATGATGGTGGCCCACCTCAACGTGCCCGCCCTGGATACGGTGAGCGGCCCGAGCACCTTATCGCGGCGCATCGTCACGGGTTTGCTGCGCGAGGAAATGGGGTTTCAAGGCTTGATTTTCACCGATGCCATGAATATGAAAGGCGTCATCAGCCGGTTCCCGCCGGGCGAGGCCGACGTACGCGCCATTCAGGCCGGCAACGACATTCTGGAATTCAGCAAAAACGTGGAGCTGGCCCTGCGCATGGTGCGCGCCGCCGTGGTCAGCGGCCAGCTTTCCCAGCCCGAAATCGACGCCCACTGCCGCCGCGTGCTGGCCCTTAAGCAGTGGGCCGGCCTGGATCACTACCGCCCCATCAACACCCGCAATCTGGTCGCCGATCTCAATCCGCCCCACGCCCAGTACCTTAGCCACCGCCTCACCGAGCTGAGTATTACGCTGCTGCGCAATCAGAAGAATCTGGTGCCGCTCCAGCGCCTCGACACGCTGCGCATCGCCACGCTGGTGCTCGGCGGCGCGGCGGCCGACACGACGGACTTCCAAAAGGCGGTGGCCGACTACGCGCCCACGGCCCATTTTCACGCCTCGGCCACGGCCTCGCTCGATGAGCTGACCCGGCTCCGCGCCGCCCTGCGCCCGTACAATATGGTGCTGGTGTCGCTGCAAAATCTCGGCCGCCTGCCCGCCACCGCCTTCGGCGTCACGCCCGAAACCAACCTGCTGCTGCGGGAGCTGGTCGATCAGCGGCAGGAAGTTATCCTGACCGTCTTCGGCTCGGCCTACGCCGTGGCCAAGGTGCGCGATGCGGACCGCGCCGGAGCCGTGGTGATGGCCTACCAGGATAGTCCCAATGCCCAAAGCCTGGCCGCGCAGCTCATTTTTGGCGGCATCGGGGCGGCCGGCCGGCTGCCCGTTACGGTGTCGGATAAGCTCCCGCGCGGTTTCGGTCTACGCACCGCCGGCAGCCAGCGCCTGCGCTACGGCAACCCTGAGGACGTGGAAATGGACCCGCGCCTCGAAGCCCGCGTCGATAGCCTCGTGGGGCGGGCGCTGGCGGCGCAGGCGTTCCCGGGCGCGCAGATCGTCATCGCCCGGCGCGGCACTGTGGTGCTCCGCAAAAGTTACGGCAACCAGACCTACGCGGGCTTCGACGTCGCGGACCTCGCCAAAAAGAGCCCGAATCCGGCCACGCCCGGCCAGCCGGCCGCCGTCTCCGTGCCCCGCCCGGTGCGCAACGACGACCTCTACGACCTGGCCTCCATGACTAAGCTGCTGGCCTCCACTCCGGCGCTGCTCAAGCTCCAGGCCGACTTTAAATTCAGCCCCGACAGCACCATGGGCCAGTATTTTCCCTTCCTGCGCGGCACCAACAAGGCCAACCTGAAAATGCGCGACGTGCTCACCCACCAGGCGCGCCTCCAGGCGTTTATTCCCTTCTGGAAAGCGCTGGCTAAGAAAAACGGCGAGCTGCGGCGGCGCTACTTCCGGGCCGATTCGTCGGCCCGCTTCCCGCTGCCGGCGGCCAACGGCCTGTGGGCGCGCCAGAATCTGCCGGCGCGCATCTACCAGGAAATCGGGGCGTCGGCCCTGAATGAAAAGCCGGGCTACGTCTATTCCGACCTCTCGTTTATGCTGTATCCCGAGCTGGTGCGCGCCCGCACGGGGCAGTCGTTCGACGTCTTTTTGCAGCGCGAAGTGTACCGGCCGCTCGGCGCCACCACCCTGGGTTTCCGCCCGCTGAACCGCTTCCCGCTCCGCCGCATCGTGCCCACGGAGGTTGATTCGGTCTTCCGCCGCCAGCTCGTGCACGGCACGGTCCACGACGAAGGGGCGGCCCTGCTCGGCGGCCTCTCGGGCCACGCCGGCTTATTCGGCGATGCCAACGACGTGGCCAAGCTCGCCCAGACCTACGCCTGGGGCGGGCGCTACGGCGGCCAGCAGCTGTTCAACCCGCAAATTCTGGCCGACTGGACCAGCTGCCAGTTCTGCCCCGACAACCGCCGCGCCCTGGCCTTCGACCGCCCCGCGAGCGATCCCAGCCTCAATTCCGCCAAAAATGCCTCGCCCGGTAGCTACGGCCACACCGGTTTCACAGGCACGTATTTCTGGGTCGAGCCCAAAGAAGAACTGGTGGTAGTGCTGCTCACCAACCGCGTGCATCCCAGCCGCAGTAACAATAAGCTGACCGAGCTAAGCGTGCGCTCAGCCCTGCTGCAAGTGGCAATTGAGGCGGTGCGGAAATAAAAAAGCCGCTCAGTAACGCAGGCACTGGTCAGGCTGCGCATCGTCACTCAGGCAAAAAGGACGAGTCATGCAGAAATCACGTTCGTCATGCAGAATGCTCTGCAGGACTCGTCGTCACTGGTTTTCCGGGGAGAAAGATAAAGGCCGACCCGACCAAAAATACCCCGTCGGCTGCTACCTTACCAGCATCTTTTCACTCCCACCCCGCTCATAATGTTAGGATTGATGATGGCCGATCAGCTGCGCGTAGCCAGCGTAATCGAACACGCCGCCAAGTGGCACGGCGATACGGAAATAGTCTCCCGCCTGCCCGAAGGCGGCATCCACCGCTACACCTACGCCGCCGCCAACCGGCGCAGCAAACAGCTGGCCAACGCGCTGCTGAAACTGGGCGTCGAAAACGGCGACCGGGTCGCGACGCTGGCCTGGAATACCCACCGCCATTTCGAGTTGTACTACGGCGTGGCGGGCATCGGCGCGGTGTGCCACACCATTAACCCGCGCCTGTTTCCGGAGCAGCTCGTCTACATCATCAACCATGCCGCCGACCGGCTGTTGTTTTTCGACCTGACCTTTTTGCCCCTGGTCGAGCGCCTAGCGCCGGTGTGTCCGACGGTCCAAAAATGGGTGCTTATGGCCGGGCCAGAGCACTTGCCGGCTCATTCGGTCATGCCCGGGCTGTGCAGCTACGAAGACTTGCTGGCCGCCGAAACCGCCGATTACGAGTGGCCGACGTTCGACGAAAATACCGCCTGCTCGCTCTGCTATACATCCGGCACCACCGATCAGCCCAAGGGCGTGCTCTACTCGCACCGTTCCACGGTGCTGCACGCGCTGGGCAGCTCCCTGCCCGACGCCCTCGGCTGTTCGGCGCTCGATGTGATCATGCCCGTGGTGCCCATGTTCCACGTCAACGCCTGGGGCCTGCCGTACGCGGCGCCGCTCAACGGGGCGAAGCTGGTGCTGCCCGGCGCGGGCATGGACAGCGCCAGTCTGTTTGAGCTGTTTGAAAACGAAGGCGTTACCTTCTCGGCGGGCGTGCCCACCATCTGGCTGGCGCTGCTGCAGTTTATGCGGGAAGGCCAGCGCCGTTTCACCACCCTGCGGCGCACCGTGGTAGGCGGCGCCTCCTGCCCCTCGGCCCTGATGAGGGCTTTCGAGGACGAGCTGGGCGTGACCATCACCCACGCCTGGGGTATGACCGAAACCAGCCCTCTGGGCACTGGCGGCCGTCTGAAAACCAAGCACCTGGCCCTCCCATCCGCCGACCGCCTGGCCGTGCTCGCCAAGCAGGGCCGGGTAGTATTTGGGGTCGATATGAAAATTGTGGGCGACGACGGCCACGAGCTGCCCCGCGACGGCGTGGCCTTCGGCGACCTGCTCGTCCGCGGTCCCTGGGTGGTGCGCGACTATTTCCGCAGCGGCACGCCCGGCGAGCTGACCGCCGACGGTTGGTTCCGAACCGGCGACGTGGCCACCATCGACCCCGATGGCTACATGCAAATCACCGACCGCTCGAAGGACGTCATCAAGTCCGGGGGCGAGTGGATTTCCAGCATCGATCTCGAAAACCTGGCTATCGCTCACCCGGCCGTGGCCGAAGCCGCCGTCATCGGCGTGGCGAGCGCCAAGTGGAGCGAGCGCCCCCTGCTCATCGTTGTACGCCGGCCCGGGCACGAGGTCAGCGCCCCGGAGCTACTCGATTTCTTCCGGGGCAAAGTGGCCAAGTTCTGCCAGCCCGACGCCGTGGAATTCGTCGAGCAGCTCCCGCACACCGCCACCGGCAAGCTGCTCAAGACCCAGCTCCGCAAAGATTTCGCCGGCTACGAAGTGCCGTAGCGGCGACCGGCTGTCCTCTCAGCGCCACTGGCGGCCGACTATTTGTCGGCCGCTATTTCTTTGGCGATTATCTGCTGAAGCTCCGGTAAGTGGGTCTGAATCATGCGGTGGCTGATTTCCATGCTGGCCACTTTTTAATGTCTGTCATCTTGATTAACGTTTGTCATCCTTCTCAAGCTCAGGATGACAAACGTTTGGAATTCTTAAACAGCTTTAGGTTCACAGTTAAAGTCAGCTTCAGCCCCAGAGTAAAAAACAAAGCCTCCGCTACTTGCCCAATTCTTCGGCCCGGTCGCGTGCCGCGCCCGCGCCGGCCATCAGGCCCTCGCGCACCGCGCCCGCGCCGAAGGCGCGTAGGGCGGCTTCGGTGGTGCCGCCTTTGGAGGCCACTTTGGCAATCCAGTCCCCGCAGCTCAGGCCCGTTTGGGAGTATAATTCTACCGCGCCGCGAAAGGTCTGGCTCACCAGCAGCTCGGCTTCGGCGGGGGTGAAGCCCATCTGGCCGGCGGCGGCCATCAGGGCATCCATGCAGTAGTAGACGTAGGCCGGGCCGCTGCCCGAAATGGCCGTGGCGGCATCAATGGCCGATTCTTCCTCCACGTAAACCGTTTTGCCGGTGGTCGAGAGCAGGTTCTGGACCTGCACCAGCTCGGCGCGGCTCACCTCGTCGGTGCTGGTGAAGGCCGTCATGCCCATGCCAATCTGGGCCGGCAGGTTGGGCATGGCCCGAATGACTTTGGGCGTACCCAATTCGGTGCGCAGCGTCTCAATGCGAACCCCGGCCATGATGCTGAGGATGACCTGCTGCGGCTGCACCAGCCCCCGCAGCGCGGCAAACAAAGCCGGCGAATCCTGCGGCTTGACGGCCAGAATGAGAATGTCGGCGCCGGGCACGCACTCGGCTGGCTGGCCCCAGACGGTCCCGATTTCGTGGGCCGCCAGGGCGGCCACCCGCTCGGGCGAGCGGGCCAGCAGTCGCAGATCGAGCCGGGAAGTGATGTGGGCGCGCACGAAGCTGCGGGCGTACGTCAGCCCCATATTGCCCCCGCCGATGATAAGAATCTTCATAATTGACTATTCGCTGATAAGCTGAAGGCTGCAAGGTCGGCACGAAGCGGGCCGCATCGGTGCTCAGACTTTCAGCACCACGCCCTTTTTACGCATCCAGCCCAGAATTCCCGCCCAGATTGCCACCAGCACCAGCGCCCCGACCACCGACGCCGTGCGCGGCTCGGTGAAATGCGGCGCGATTCCCCATTCGTAGAGCCACTCTTTCAGGCCCAGCGTTTTACCGGTGGGTCCCAGCAATTTAAACAGGCCGAACGTGCGCGAGAGCAGGGCCGAAAGGCAGTAGACCAGAATGGCGTTGGCGCCGTAGGCCAGCGCCGGCCCGGTGCCGGACCGGTAGCCCTGCACGTCGCAGATCCAGTAGAGGGCCGCCAGTCCCGCCATGGCCAGCCCGCCGGTGTAGAGCACGTACGAGCTGCTCCACAGGGCTTTATTGATGGGAAACCACGGCGCCCAGATCAGGCCCAGCAGGGTCACGGCCCCGGCCGCCACGAACAGCCAGGCCACTTTGGCGGCTGGTTCCGGCCCGGGCCGCCGCAGCCACTGGGCGGTGAGGACGCCGAGCAGCCCCGTGCCCAGCGCGGGCAGGGTGCCGAGCAGCCCTTCGGGATCCCAGGTCCGGCTGGTTTTCCAGAGGTGGGCTTCGCCGAACAGCAGGCGGTCGAGCCAGGCGCCGAGGTTGGTGGCCGGCTCCAGGTTGGCGGGGCCGAAGCCGGGCACGGGCACCAGCTGCATCAGCACGGCGTAGCCGACCAGAATGGCCGCCAGCAGCCCAAGCTGGGTGCGCCAGCCCGTCTTCAAAAAGATAATGCTGCAACCCAGAAATGCCAGTCCCAGCCGTTGCAGCACGCCCATGATGCGGACGTCGGCAAAGTTGAATTTCGGGTAGAGCGAAAGGAGCAGGCCCAGGCCAAAAAGCACGGCGGCCCGGCGCGTCACCCGCAGCAGCACCGCGCCTTGCGGGCCGCCACGCTGCTTCACGCCATCCAGCGCATAAACCAGGCTGACGCCCACGATGTAGACGAAAAACGGAAAAATCAGGTCTGTGGGCGTGCAGCCATTCCATTCCGAATGCTCCAGCGGCGGGTAGATGTGGGCCCAGCTGCCGGGGTTATTCACCAGAATCATGGCCGCCACGGTGAGGCCGCGAAATACGTCCAGCGAAATCAGCCGCCCGGATTGGGAGGCTTCGGCCAGCGGTTCGGCGCCGGTAGTGGCAATAGCGGCGGCAGTAGTGGTTTGCATGGAAAAAGGAAATTAGCGGAAAGCAAAGCGGCCCCAGCGCGGACTGGCCAAGATCGGAATTTAATCACAGAAGCTAATCAGAAAGTCGTTTTTTAGAACGTCTGTCATCCTGAGCATTCCGCGCATCAAGCAGCGACGAAGGACCTTATCACGCCCGACTAATGACT
>JAYWCH010000266.1:0-2379 GCA_043780755.1 Hymenobacter sp. | reverse complement strand
GCTGCCCCCGGCCCGCTGGTCGGGGGCTTTTTTTGGCCAAAATTATTGGCGGATAATCCGGCCGTTCCGGCCCTGCTCACTAAGGAATCCGGCGCTTTTCGGCCCATTCTTCGCTCCCAAGTGTAACTTGCGCATGCTTTGCGCCTATTGCAAGCGTTCATTATGCTCAACATCACTCTCCCCGACGGCTCGATTCGCCCGGTCGAGCCCGGCACGACCGGCCACGCGCTGGCGGCCAGCATCAGCGAAGGGCTGGCCCGTAATGCCTTGGCCGTGCGCGTCAACGGCGAAGTCCGCGACCTGCACCGTCCTTTCACCGAAGACGCCACCGTCGAAATCCTGACCTGGAACGACGACGCCGGTAAAGCCACTTACTGGCACTCCTCGGCCCACCTCATGGCTGAAGCCCTCGAAGCGCTCTATCCCGGCGTGAAGCTGGCCATCGGTCCGGCCATCGAAAACGGTTTTTATTACGATGTTGATCTGGGCGACGGCCGCAGCATTTCCAGCGAAGATTTCTCCGAAATCGAGAAGAAAATGCTGGAGTTGGCCAAGGCCAAAAGCCGCTTCGTCCGTCAGGAAATCTCGAAGGCCGACGCCATCGCCTACTTCCAGGAAAAGCAGGATCCCTACAAGCTGGAGCTGCTTGAAAACCTAACCGACGGCCAGATCACCTTCTACACCCAGGGCGGTTTCACCGACCTCTGCCGCGGTCCGCACATTCCCGACACCAGCACCATCAAGGCCGCCAAGCTCATGAACGTGGCCGGGGCCTATTGGCGCGGCGACGAGAAAAACAAGCAGCTTACTCGCCTCTACGGCATCACCTTTCCCAAAGCCAAGGATCTTACCGAGTACCTCGAGCGTCTGGAAGAAGCCAAGCGTCGGGACCACCGCAAGCTGGGTAAAGAGCTGAAGCTGTTTGCCTTCTCGGAGAAAGTAGGAGCGGGGCTACCCTTGTGGCTGCCCAAAGGCACAGCCCTGCGCGAGCGCCTGGAGCAGTTTCTGCGCAAAGCCCAGGTGAAAGCCGGCTACCAGCCCGTCGTCACGCCCCACATCGGCTCCAAGGAGTTGTACGTGACCAGCGGTCACTACGAGAAATACGGCGCGGACTCCTTCCAGCCCATCAAAACGCCCAACCCCGGCGAGGAATTTTTCCTCAAGCCGATGAACTGCCCGCACCACTGCGAAATCTACAAAACGGAGCCCCGCAGCTACCGCGATTTGCCCGTGCGTTACGCCGAGTTCGGCACCGTGTACCGCTACGAGCAGTCGGGCGAGCTGCACGGTCTCACCCGCGTGCGCGGTTTCACGCAGGACGACGCCCACATTTTCTGCCGGCCCGATCAGGTGAAGGACGAGTTCAAGAAGGTGATCGACCTGGTGCTGCACGTCTTCAAAAACCTGGGCTTTGAAGATTACACGGCCCAGATCAGCCTGCGCGATCCCGCGAACAAAACCAAGTACATCGGTTCCGATGAAAACTGGGCCCTGGCCGAAAGCGCCATCCAGGAAGCCGCCGCCGAGAAAGGACTGCCCACCGTCACGGTGCTGGGCGAAGCCGCTTTCTACGGTCCCAAGCTCGACTTTATGGTGCGCGACGCCCTCGGCCGCCGCTGGCAGCTCGGTACCATTCAGGTCGATTACAACCTGCCCGAGCGCTTTGACCTCGAATACGTGGCGCCCGACAACACCAAGCAACGCCCCGTGATGCTGCACCGGGCGCCCTTCGGCTCGCTCGAACGCTTCGTAGCCGTGCTCATCGAGCACTGCGCCGGCAACTTCCCGCTCTGGCTCACCCCCGAGCAGTTCATCGTGCTGCCGATTTCGGACAAGTACATCGACTACGCCAACGAAGTAAAAGCCCAGCTTGAGCAGCACGAGCTGCGCGGCACCGTCGATGCCCGCGACGAGCGCATCGGCCGCAAGATCCGCGATGCTGAAATGGGTAAAATCCCTTACCTGCTGGTCGTGGGCGAAAAGGAAGCCCAGGACAACATCATTTCCGTGCGCAAGCACGGCGAGGGCGACCTCGGCTCCATGCCGCTGGAAGCCTTCGTGAAGAGCGTCCAGAGCCAGATTGTGCTGGCCTAGCGCCCCGGGCCGCGTTGGCTCCCCGGCGGGAGAGTTGCGAGCGCCGGCCGGTTTAATCCGGCGGGGCTTAGCGGTTCTCCCCCAGGAAGTTAACGCTATATTGGGAAAGAGCTTGCCTTTTCCAATATAAATACCGATATTTGCCCCCTCATTACCAGGCCTTAACCAGCCTAGACCGCCCCGAAACTCATTCCCCGCCACTTTTTTAGCAGGAGGACCAAACCATAGCAGCTCCGAATCGTCGGTACGTGCCCCGCCAGCAGGTGGAAGAGCCGTTCAAAATCA
>JAYWCH010000265.1:0-3795 GCA_043780755.1 Hymenobacter sp. | reverse complement strand
CACCTTGTGCGAAACCACCACGTTGTCGAAAGCGGAGTTGATTTTCACCACTTTCACTTCCATGCGACGACCCACATAAATGTCGAAGTCGCGGATGGGCTTCACGTCAATTTGCGAGCCGGGCAGGAAGGCTTCCACGCCGTCGAGCTCCATGATGAGGCCGCCTTTGGTACGGCGCTTCACTACACCTTCGAGGATGGTATCCAGCTCAAGGGCATCGTAAATAGCCTTCCAGGCCTGCTTGATTTTAGCTTTCTTACGGCTCAGGATGAGCTGGCCGTTGATGTCTTCCTGGTCTTCGATGAACACCTCTACCGTGTCGCCAACCTTCAGGTCGGGCAGGTCGCGGAATTCGGTAATCGATACCAGACCATCGGATTTGAAGCCGATATTCAGGATCACGTCGCGGTCGGTGATGCCCACCACGATGCCCTTCACCACTTCTTCTTCCTGGACCGTTGTCAGCGTATCGCCGTACATCTGCTCCATTTCGGCGCGCTGGTCCGCCGAGTAGTTACCACCAAAGCCGGTAGCCCCAATATTATCCCAGTCGAAATCGTCAATCAATTCTGCCATAAATAGCTGTTGGACACCTCGTAGGTAAACGAGCGGCCGGTGCCCGGGCCATCTCGCGGTTCTGAATGAACACCTTGCCCTTCATGAGCAAGGCCCGCCACCCTGGCGGGGGCGCAAAGGTACGGCTTTAGAACCTGAAAAGCCAGGACTTTACCGCCGCGTTCCGCCGGCATTCCCGAAAAGACGGCATGACCAACATTGTCGCAAAATCGTCGCTTATCGTGTCAAGTAGCGGAATCCAAAATTTTCGCCGCAACCCCGGTCAGGACGCATAAGTAAGGAATGAAATATTTTCCATTTTAAAATACAGCTTTACGCATGGCGCATATCACCGCAGGCAACGATGCCGCCGGACATCCGGTTAATATTTTTTACGAAGACTGGGGACAGGGCGCCCCGGTCGTGCTCATTCACGGCTGGCCGCTCGATCATACCATGTGGGAGCACCAGGCGATGGCCCTGGCTACTGTCGGCCACCGGGTTATTGCCTACGACCGGCGCGGATTCGGCCGCTCGTCGCGCCCATGGAGCGGCTACGACTACGACACGCTGGCCGCCGACCTCAACGCCCTGCTCACGGAGCTGGACCTGAATAAGGTGACCCTCGTCGGCTTCTCGATGGGCGGTGGCGAAGTGGCCCGCTACCTGAGCCGCTACGGCGACGCCCGCGTGGCCCGCGCCGTGTTCGTGAGCGCTGTAACGCCTTTCCTGCTGCAAACCAACGACAACCCGGACGGCGTACCCGCCTCGGTATTCCAGGGAATGCTGGATGGCATCGCCAAAGACCGGTTTGATTTCCTCTCCGGCTTCGCCAAGCATTTCTACGGCGTGGGCGTCATCAGCAAGCCCGTGTCCCAGGCCGTGCTCGACTGGAACCAGACCGTAACCACCCTGGCCGCGCCCAACGCCACGGCCGAATGCGTCCGCTCCTTCAGCGGCACCGATTTCCGGGCCGATCTGCAAGCCATCAAAATCCCCACGCTGGTGATTCACGGCGATGCCGACCAGACCGTGCCCATCGAATACAGCGGCGCGCGGGCGGCCAAAATGATTCCCGGCGCCGAGTACAAAGTGTATAAAGGCGAGCCCCACGGCCTGTTTTTCACCTCCAAAGATAAGCTGAGCCACGACCTGCTGGCTTTCATGGCCAAGTAGTCAGACCCGCACAATGCAAAAGCCCCGGCGCCGAAGCAATGCTTCAGCGCCGGGGCTTTTTGGATTTTAAGCTAAAACTAAGCGGCCTGGCCCATCTGCCGGAGGTAGGCGACGTGCGAGGCGACGGCCGAGCGCGTGCGGGCGTAGTTGTTGTACGTCACATCAAACTCGGTGCAAACCTGCTGCACAATTTTGCTGATGGCGGGATAATGCACGTGGGAGATTTTCGGAAACAAGTGGTGCTCGATCTGAAAGTTGAGGCCACCGACGAGCCAGCTAACCACTTTGTTTTCGGTGGCGAAGTTGGCGGTGGTCCGAACCTGATGGATGGCCCACTCATCTTCGAGCTTACCGGTGGTGGCGTGGGGCACGGGAAAGGCCGCATCCTCCACGGTGTGCGCCAGCTGGAAAACCATGCTCAGCACGAAACCGGCCACGGCGGTGGTCAGCATAAAACCGGCCAGCCACGGCAGGAAACCGACCATGTAAATGGGCAATACCACGTAAAGCACCAGATTCAGGGCTTTAAAACCCCAGAAGCTGACGTGCTCGCTCACATTCATGGGCTTGAGGCCGATTGAGCCAATCTGCCGGGTGAAATACTTCTGGTAGTCCATGGCGAAGATCCACGACGTGTAGAGCAGGCAGTAGAGAACCCAGAAATAGAAGTGCTGAAAGCGGTGCAGCGAGTGCTTGGGCTGCTCGGGGCTCATGCGCATCCAGGGCTGGATGTTGATGTCGTCGTCGTGGCCCTCGATGTTGGTGTAGGTGTGGTGGATCAGGTTGTGCTTGGAGTTCCACATGTAGGGGCTGCCGCCGAGCACGCCCAGCGAGTAAGCCGCCACCCGGTTTACGATCGGAAATCGCGAGAAGCTGCCGTGGGCGCCGTCGTGCATCACGTTGAAGCCAATGGCGGCGATGGACAAGCCGATGAGCGCGCATTCGAGCAGGGCCCAGCCGGTGGCCGGCGTGAAGAACACCAGGTGTACGTAGAGCGCCACCATGATGGAGACGAGCACGATCGCTTTGAATAAAAGACTGGCATTACCGGTCATCCGCTGACCGGATTCCTCAAAATATTGATTGATCCGGGTTTTGAGCTCGGCATGAAACGAGCGGGAAGCAGCGAATTTTGGTAAGGCCATGAACGGGGTTGTTGAGGGGAGAGTACAAATGTACCTCACTGCAACGCCCCACCGCTCAACTTAGTTTAGGTAGGCGTGCCAGTTCTGGTCGATGGTACCCGCCGAGAGCTTCAGAAATCCGGCCAGCGTGGGCTTCTTCGGGTGCTGGCGAATGGTCAGGCCGGCTTCGTTGGGCGTGTGGTGACCCTTGGCGTGGTTGCAGCGGGAGCAGGCCGTGAGCAAATTAGTCCACGACGATTCGCCGCCGCGCGAGCGGGGCACCACGTGGTCGAGGGTCAGATTTTTGGGCGATCCGCAGTACTGGCACTCAAAATGGTCCCGCTTGAAGATATTGTGACGGCTCAGGGCAATGCCCTTGTAAGGCACGCGCACGTAGCGCTGCAAGCGGATGATGCTCGGCTTGGGGTAGGCTTGCGAAACGGTCCGCAGCGTGCCGTATTCCGACTTGGCTACCATCTCCGCTTTGTCAAGAAACAGGAGTACAAACGCTTTTTGCACGCTGCACAGGGTGATGGCGGTATAGTCGCCATTCAGCACTAACACTTTTTGATCCATACACGCTTGGGGGCCCGGATAACCCGCCGAAAGCTAGCGGTTTCCGGCCATATAAACAAGCGCTTGCCGGTTAAGTTCACGGGGAATGGACCAGCCGGCGGGCGGCGGGCCGGGCACCGGCGAACCTGTTAGAAAAGGGTAAAAAATGCCGGGACCCGCAGGCTCAACACTACTCCGGCAGCAGGCGCTTGAGCAGGCGCAGCTTGTGCGAATACCGCTGCCGGTCGCGGTTGTAAATCCCGTTGTGATCGAGCGGATCGAGGCGTACCTCGCCGTGGGCGTGCAAAATTTGTCCTTCCTCCATCACCAGGCCTACGTGCACAATCCGGCCCTCGGCGTTATCGAAAAAAGCCAGGTCGCCGGG
>JAYWCH010000264.1:0-4551 GCA_043780755.1 Hymenobacter sp. | reverse complement strand
GTCGAAGCATCTCTACCGCTTCGTCAGGACCGTTCAACGAGGCGGTAGAGATGCTTCGACAAGCTCAGCATGACAGATTATACGACTTCCTAAGCAGCTTCTTTGTAAACAGCTTAGAAGCGTCTCGCGTAGACGAGTAACTCTTTTGTTGAACGCGGTTGATTACTCGTCCACGCGAGATGCTCCGCTACCCAAGCACCCGCTCGCTCCAGCGTTCAGCCCGGAAAGGAAATCTTGCCCAGGCTCACGGCGGGCACCCGCTGCCTGCCCGCGCCCAGGGCTACTGGCTGGCCGGCCACGGCCTCGTTGGCCAGCACGGCAAACAGGATGGCTTCCTTGGCATCGGGCGGTACGCCGAGCGCGGCCGTGGTGGCGAAGCGGGCGCCGGGAAGGTGGCGGCCCAGCGCGGCGAGCAGGGCCGGATTGTGCGCCCCGCCGCCGCTGATGTACACGGCCGCCGGGGCCGGGCGCGGGCCGAAAGCCGCCCGCACGGCCCGGCCCACGCCCCCGGCGCTCAGCTCGACGAGGGTGGCGAGGGTATCGGTCAGCCCCAGCGCGGTGGTGCCGCTGCGCTGCTGCGCCTCGGCCAGGTAGCGGGTACTAAACAGCTCTGGCCCGGTGGTTTTGGGCGGGGGCGCGGCAAAAAACGGGTGGGCCAGCAGCGCCGCCAGCAGTCCTTCGTGGACGTGGCCGGCGGCCGCCAGCCGGCCGTCTTCGTCGTATGGCAGGTCGGGGCGATGGGCACGTACGGTGGCGTCGAGGAGGGTATTGCCGGGACCGGTGTCGGTACTGAAAACGGCGTGGGTCGCGGTGCCGGCGCGGGGCAGGTAGGTGAAATTGGCAATGCCGCCCAGGTTGAGCAGCAACCGTTCTTCGGTGGGGTCGCTCAGGAGAAGGAAGTCGCCGTAGGTGGCAAGAGGCGCCCCTTCGCCGCCGCCGGCCAGGTGCTTCTGGCGGAAGTCGCTGAGGGTGATGATGCCCGTGCCCACGGCGACGTGGTCGCCATCTCCTATTTGCAGGGTGGCGTTCAGGTCAAAATCGGAGCGCTGGTGCTGGTGCTGCGGGGCGTGGTAAATGGTCTGGCCGTGGCTGGCGATCAGGTCCACGTCGGCCGGGGCCACCCGCCACTCGTGCAGGCAGGCCCGGATGGCGGCCGCGTGCAATTGACCCAGCCAGGGATTGAGCAGGGTCAAATATTCCAGGCTGACCTGCTCGCGGGCAAACACGGTGCGGATGCGCGTCCGGGTGTCGTCGTCGTACGGCACGGTGCGGAAATGCTCCAGCTCCAGCCGCGTGGCCGGCCCGTGGCCCGTGAGCCGGCACAGCGCCACATCAAGCCCATCGAGTGAAGTGCCCGACATCAGGCCGATGATGCGCCGGCTCTGCTGGCCCGCAATCTGGTGCAGGCGCTTAACGTACGAATTCAAAATTTCCAGCGCACAAATGCTTCCAGCCCTTCGTATTCGGGCAGGCCCAGCTGGTCATAGAGTCTGGCGGTGGTGCGGTTGCGGGCTTCGCTGCGCTGCCAGAATTCGCGCTGGTCGGCGCCGGGAAACAGCGGCCGGTCCTTCTGCGACTGATGCTTAAAAATGGCGCGGCGCTTTCGCGTCAGCTCCTGGGGCGAGAGTGGCACGGCCATTTCAATCTGATCGATGTCCCATTCCTGCCAGGCGCCCCGGTAGAGCCACACCCAGCAGTCGCGGAGCCACGGCGTGCCGGCGGCTTGCAGCTGCTCAATAGCCCGGAAGATAGCAGTCAGGCACACGCGATGGGTGCCATGGGGGTCGCTCAGGTCGCCGGCGGCGTAAATCTGCTGGGGCTGAATGCGGTTGAGCAATTCCATGGTGAGGCGGATATCTTCGTCGCCCAGGGGCTTTTTGCGCACCCGGCCGGTCTCGTAGAACGGCAGATCCTGGAAGTGGGCGTGGGTCTCGGGCACGCCGGCCAGGCGGCAGGCGCTCTTCGCTTCGCCGCGCCGGATGAGGCCCTTTATCTGCTGAACTTCAGCCGAATCGACCTGGCCCGGCTGCTTGTTTTTGAGGAACTCGGCCACTCGCAGGTAGCGGTCATCGGCGGGCAGGCGGAAGGTCTGGTCGTAATCGGCCACGAATTCCGCGAAGCGAAGCGCCTCATCATCAAACACGGCAATGTTGCCCGATGTCTGGTAAGCCACGTGGACTTCGTGCCCCTGGTCGACGAGCCGCAGCAGGGTGCCGCCCATCGAGATCACGTCATCGTCGGGGTGGGGGCTGAAGATGAGCACCTGTTTGGGAAACGGCGCGGCGCGCTCGGGGCGGTGGGTGTCGTCGGCGGCGGGCTTGCCCCCCGGCCAGCCGGTGATCGTGTGCTGCAATTCATTGAATACCCGGATATTGATCTCGTAGGCCGGCCCCGATTGCGCCAGCAGCTCCGAGAGCCCGTTCTCATTGTACTCCTCCTCGGTGAGCTTGAGGATGGGCTTGGCCACCGTGCGGGCCAGCCAGGTGACGGCCTTGCGTACCAGCGCCGGGTGGTGCCAGTCGTAGGGCAGACCCAGGAGCCAGGGCGTTTTGCGGGGCGTGAGCTCGGCGCCGGCGGCCTCGTCCAGCACGACCTGCACGGCGGGGTGGCGCTGCAAGTAAGTGGCCGGCACCGAGTCGGTGACTTCGCCCTCCACCATGCGCTTGACGACGGCCGCTTTGCCCTCGCCCCAGGCCAGGAGCACGATTTGCCGGGCTTCGAGAATGGTGCCCACGCCCGTGGTCACGGCGCGCCGGGGCACGTTTTCCTCGCCGTAAAAATCCGACGCCGCGTCGGTGCGCGTCACGTGGTCGAGGGTGATGAGGCGGGTGCGCGAGGCCGGCCCCGAGCCGGGCTCATTGAACCCGATGTGCCCGGTGCGCCCAATGCCCAGCAGTTGCAGATCGATGCCGCCGGCCGCCACAATCTGCTCCTCGTAATGCCGGCAAAACTCGTTCACCTGCGCGGGCGGCACGGTGCCATCGGGCAGATGTACGTTCTCGGGACGAATATCTACGTGGTCGAACAGGTACTCGCGCATGAAGCGCACGTAGCTCTGCAACGCGTCGGGCGCCATGGGAAAATACTCGTCCAGGTTGAAGCTGATGACGTTTTGGAAGCTCAGCCCTTCTTCGCGGTGCAGCCGCACCAGCTCCTCGTACACCCGCGTCGGCGACGAGCCCGTGGCCAGCCCCAGCACGCAGGTGCGGCCCGCCGCCGCCCGCGTCCGGATGAGGTCGGCAATCTGCGCCGCCACGGCGGCCGAAGCCAGCTCTGAATCGGCGTAGAGGCTGACGGGCAGCCGGGCGGTGTTGGAAACGGGCAATACGGCCGGGGAGAATTCCATGGATGCAGAGAAGAAGGAGAACAACAATATAGAGGACTTATTCCTTAAATTAAAAACCGTCATTCGCAGAATGCGCTGCATGACTCATTGTTGTCGGTATTGTTATTTGGGAACAAGTCTGGAGAATGACCGGGATATTAACGGCCGGTCTTACTCCATTAACTGACCTTATCCCCGAGCATCTTTAGGAACTTGTCTCTTTAGCGTCTGTCATCCTTCATCTGTCATCCTGAGCTTGCGAAGGACCTCATCACGCTTCCCCATATCTCCGGAATCCAGGCGACTCCGCCGTGATAAGGTCCTTCGCTCTGCTCAGGATGACAGATATAAGAAGCCGATCACCCGCCAAATAAGCGGGCAAAAAAGCCTCAACAGCCCGCGGCATGGACTTGTAACCCACAGAGGAAGCTGATTACCCGCCAAATAGCCGGGCGAAAAAGCCGCGCTTCCGGGGCTTCTCCTTTAGCTTAATCTTGGTGAATGGCGCGGCCGCCTCGGGGCTGCCATCCGGCAGACCGGGGTGCAGAATGGGCCGGCCCGGGCTGGGCTGGGCAGCCACCGGCGGCCGGGCGGCGGGCGGCGTAACGGGCCGGGCCACGCCGGCCGGGGATTGGCCCTGGGCGATCTCGGTCGATTGCTGGCCGGTGGTGATCACGCGCATCGGCCGGCTTTCATTGTGCAGGCGGTCGACGGCCGTGACGTAGTAGGCGTAAGCCTGGCCGGGCACGGCGGCGGTATCGACAAACGTGGCGGGGAAGCCGGGCGCGGGCCGGGGCAAGGCCAGAATGCGGCGCGGGTCGTTGGGCGTCGAGGGTTCGTTGGCCACGAAGCGGTAGAGGACGTAGTACGTGGCGATGTCGCCATCGGCGGCGGGCGGGCCGGACTGCCAGTTCAGCGTGACGTAGTGACTGAGGCGGCGCAGCGTCAGATTGGCAACGGGGAGGGGCGGCACATCGTCCAGCCAGGGCATGGTGGGCACCAGGGCGGGGTAGCGAAACAGGGCCAGCCGCAGCGAATCGGTGGTGTGCAGCGGGTTGGTGAGCAGGGACTTGGCGGAGAAAAACACGCTGCCACTGGCCTCGTCGGGATAGGTGCGGTTGAGGCGGATCTGCCGGGGCAGCTCGCGGGGGTTGCGCCAGGTGGTGTCCGAACGGGTACTTTCCAGCATCCGGTACGTGCCGTGGCCGATGTAGAGATGGCGGTCG
>JAYWCH010000263.1:0-4279 GCA_043780755.1 Hymenobacter sp. | reverse complement strand
CTTGATTATCAGCCATTAAGCAAGTAAATTGCTCAGATGATCGATTTTATTCATCCAGTACCTTGCGTTACAAAGTACCTACCATACATTTGTACTGTTTCTCACCCACTAGCTATTCGTAACGCCCATGAAACTCGAGAACACCCAGGTTCAGATGCGCAAGGGCATCCTTGAGTTCTGCATCCTGGAAATCATCGCCCGCGGCGAAGCCTACGCCTCCGACATGCTGGAGGAACTGACTTCGGCCCGCATGATCGTGGTGGAGGGCACCCTCTACCCGCTCCTGACCCGCCTGAAAAATGCCGCCCTGCTGGACTACGTCTGGAAGGAAAGCACCAGCGGCCCGCCCCGTAAATACTACACCCTGACCGATGCCGGCCGGCAATTTCTCGGGGAGCTGCGCGACACCTGGGAGGAAATGGTCACCTCGGTGAACATCATCCGGCACAGCGCCCCGCCCAAGCCCGCCACCTGATTCCGCGTCCTCTTTCCTTCTTCACTCACCAGCGCTTAAACGGCTTTTTTTCAGCCTTTTCCCATGAAAAAGAACATTAGCATCAATCTGCAAGGAATTATCTTTCACATCGAAGAAGACGGGTACGAAGTGCTCAGCCGCTACCTGATGGAGGTGAAAGCGCACTTCGCCAACTACCGGGGTCACGAGGATATTGTGGCCGATATCGAAGGGCGCATCGCGGAGATTTTTTCCCTGCGCCTCTCCCCCACCCAGCAGGTCATCACCCAGGCCGACGTGACCGCGATGACGGCTAAAATGGGCCGGGTGAGCGACTTCGCCCTCGATGCCGACGATGACGACGACGCCCCCGCAACGGCCGCTTCGCCGATCGGCGGCCCGGCGTTTGGGTCAGCCGGGCCGTTTGCCGGCGTGCCCGTCGAGCCCCCCACCGCTACTGGGCCCCGGCGCCTGTACCGGGATATGGCGCACCGTAAGATTGCGGGCGTGGCCGCCGGCATCGCCCAGTATTTTGTGATTAATCCGCTGTGGGTGCGGCTGGGCTTTCTGGCCCTGCTGCTCATCAAGCCAGTGGTGCGGGTGCTATCTTTCGGGGAAATTCGCATTGGTAATGACGGGGACGCGTTCGGCATTGCCCTGCTGGCTTACATCGTGCTGTGGATTGTGCTGCCCAAGCGCTACGATGCGCCCACGCCCACCGACACCCTCGTAAACAGCGGGCCGCTGGCCGGCCGCCGGTTATTTCGCGACACGGGCACGGCCAAAATCGCCGGCGTTTCCAGCGGTCTCGCCGCTTACTTCAACATCGACGCGACGCTGGTCCGGGTGCTGATGCTGGCCGGCCTGTTTGCCGGGGGCTTCACCTTCCTGGTCTACATTATTCTCTGGATCGTGCTGCCCGAAGCCAAAACGGCTTCGGACCGGATGCGGATGCGCGGCGACGCCGTGACGCTGGAAGGCTTCGACAGCAGCATGCGCAACAGCGCCTTTGCCGACGGCCACCAGCTCCCGAACCGGCCCGTCGGCGCTTTCGTGGAAGATGCCGCCCGAGGCCTCCAGCCGTTGGTGAACTTCGTGGGCTCCGCCATTCGCGTGGTGGCCGGCGTGCTGCTGACGATGACCGGCTTTGCCCTGCTGATTGCCGTGGCGGTGGCCATGGGCGCTGGCATCGGCCTCATTCCCAGCTCGGAAAGCCTCGTTCTCGGTGACGTGCCGGCCCACGTGCTGCTCAACGGGATTCCGAGCTGGGCCATCGTGGCGGGCTTTTTCGCCCTTGGCATTCCAGCCCTTTCGCTGCTGCTGGGCGGCCTGAATCTGCTCTCCCGCCGCAGCCTGATGCCGCGCACGGTGAGCCTGTCGCTGCTGGGCCTCTGGCTGCTGAGCCTGGTGGGCGTGACCATGGCCGTGGCCCGGCAAACCCGTGAATATCAATACGAGGCCGAAGTGGAGCAGATGGAGCGCTACCCCGCCCTGCGCACGCCGGTCCTGCGGCTGGATGCCCGCCGCGTCGACCGGCAGTTCGACCAGCACGTGAGCGTGCGCCTGGCAGCGGCCGACAGCGGCCGGGTGGTGGAAGTGCTGCGTACGCTCGGCGCGAAAGGCCCGAGCGAAGAAGTAGCCCGCCGCACCGCCCAGACCTCTATCGACTATACCATTCGGGCCAGCGGCGATTCTTCGCTCGTGTTCGATGATCACTTTTCCTTCCTGCCCGGCGCCAGCTACCGCAAGCAGGAGCTGGGCCTCACCATCCGCCTGCCCCGCAACCGCTCGTTCCGCCTCAGCTCGCGCTTTGCCAATAACCTGCTCCGGGACGAAAACTTCGTTAACAACCGCCGCCCCAACAACCCTGAGCAGCACCGCTACCGACTGCGGGGCAGCCAGCTCGAATGCATTGGCTGCACGGATGAGGAAACGCGCGCGTACAATCAGGGCAATACTGATCCAGATTCCGATAACCGCGGCAACGATGAAGACGCCAGCCGCGACAGCGACGACTCTAGTGATCACAACGGCTTGACCCTCAATTTCGGCGGGGCGCCCGCGTTCGATACCGACCTGAGCGACTACGACAGCGCCCGGCGGACGTTTGAGGAAACCGGCTTCACCCGGGTGAGCGTGGGCGGCAGCTACCGGGTGGTCGTCCGCCACGGCAATACCTTTCGGATCGAAGCCGGCGGCGACGATGAAACGCTGAAAGATCTGCGGGTGAAACGCGCCGGCAACGAGCTGCAGATTCATCCCCGCAGCAGTTCGCTGTTCGGCAGCAACTGGCACCAGGATGAGAAGAAAGTCCTCATCCGCATTGAGATGCCCGCCATCGAAAACCTGGAGCTGGCCGGCGCGGTGCAGGCCGACCTCGGCGGCTTCGAGCGCCAGGACCGCCTGAAAGTGGAGCAGGCCGGCGCCAGCCACCTGCGCCTCAACGGCAACTACGGCACCCTCAAGCTGGAGCTGGCCGGCGCCTGCCGCACCACCGCCACCGGCCACGCCGATGAACTCGACCTGAGCGCCGCCGGCGCCTGCGAGCTGGCCGGCGCCAACCTGCAAACCCGCACCGCCGCCGTGGCCCTGGCGGGCCTGTGCAAAGCCCGGCTCCACGTCACCGAAAGTCTCAAGGGCGACGCCGTGGGCGCGAGTGAAATCGCCTACAGCGGCCAGCCCAAAAGCGTAAAAGTAGACGCCACCGGCCCTTCCAGCGTAAAGCGGCTGTAACCCGGTTTTCGGGTCCGCAAGGCGCGGCGGGCGGCCTTCATTTTTCCTTCATTCCCCGGCAACCTTTCCCGTGCCGTCGCATCTATATCCCGAAAAAAAGAAGGCCGGCTAGTCTGGTGAGTGGACCATGCCTCCTTCCGGACGAAGTCCTTTGGCCGCCCCCTGCTGCAACAGGAAGGTCAGGGCTTCGTCCATTTCGTTTTTAATGGTACCCTCCAGAATGGCTTCCATTACGGCTTCCTTTAGCTCGCCCACTTCGCGCGAGGGCTTCAGGCCGAAGGTTGCCATGATAATCTCGCCGGTGATAACGGGCCGGAAGCTGCGCAGGTGATCCTTACTTTCCACTTCCTTGAGCTTCTCCTCCACCTGCCCGAAGTTGCGCAGGTAGCGGGCCTTGCGGTCGTGGTCTTTACTGGTAATGTCGGCCCGGCACAGCAGCATGAGCCGGTCTATATCGTCCCCGGCCTCGAATAAAAGCCGGCGCACGGCCGAGTCGGTCACCGTTTCCTTCACCAGCGCAATGGGCCGCAGGTGCAGCTTAACCAGCTTCTGCACCATGCGCATCTCCTCGCCCTGGGGCAGCTTGAGCTCGGCAAAAATGCCGGGTACCCAGCGGGCGCCCTTGTCCTCGTGCCCGTGGAAAGTCCAGCCGATGCGCGGATCGTGGCGCTTTGTGGCGGGCTTGGCGATATCGTGGAGCACGGCCGCCCAGCGCAGCCACAGGTCGCCGCCGGCGGCGGCCACGTTGTCGAGCACTTGCAGGGTGTGGTAAAAATTATCTTTGTGGGCGTGAGTGCCCACTTTTTCAACGCCGTGCAGCAGCACCATTCTAGGAAAAATCAGGTGCAGCAGCCCCGTCTGAAACAGCAGCTTGAACCCGTAGCTGGGCGCGGGCGACTCAATAATCTTGTTCAGCTCGACGGTGATGCGTTCCTGCGACACGATTTTAATCCGGTCTTTATTCCGGGCGATGGCGTCGTAAGTGTCGGGCTCAATATCGAAGTTGAGCTGGCTGGCGAAACGAATAGCGCGCATCATGCGCAGCGGGTCGTCGGAAAATGTCACATCCGGCCCGAGCGGCGTGCGGATAAT
>JAYWCH010000262.1:0-23151 GCA_043780755.1 Hymenobacter sp. | reverse complement strand
GTGCCCCGGTGCACCAGCGTCACTTCGGCGGCCACATCGGCCAGGAAGTTGGTCCAGTCCAGGGCCGAGTCGCCGCCGCCGGCGATGACGATTTTGCGGTCACGGAAGTACTCCGGATCGCGCACCATGTAGTGCACGCCCTTGCCACCCTCAAACTGCTCCAGATTTTCCACGGCCGGCTTGCGCGGCTCGAACGAGCCCAGGCCACCGGCAATGGCCACGGCCTTGCAGTGAATCTCGGTGCCGTCGGTGGTGAAAAGCTGGAAAGTGCCGTCCTCGAGCTTAGCGAACTGCTCCACCCGCTCGCCCAGCGTGAAGGTGGGGTGGAAGGGCTCGATCTGCTGCATCAGGTTGGTGATCAGATCGCCGGCCAGGATGGAGGGGAAGCCGGGGATATCGTAAATGGGCTTCTTGGGGTAAATCTCGGAAAGCTGCCCGCCGGGCTGCGGCAGGGCGTCGACCACGTGACAACGGAGCTTGAGCAAACCGGCTTCAAAAACCGCAAACAGCCCGACCGGGCCGGCGCCGATGATGCAGATATCGGTGGAAATGGGAGTGGGCATAGGAGCAAAAAGGGCCTGACCAGGCGTCGAATGAAAAGCGGCCGCAAAGGTACGGCCCGCAATCGGGGCCGCCAACGACGACCCGGATTAACAACAGCCGGCCGGCCAAAACGTTGGCCGGTCGGCCCCGAAAAACCACCGCCCGCCCGCGCCCCGTCGGAACGGGCAGCAGGCGGGCGGGTTAGCCATTAAACCGGTTTAGACCAATGCCTCCGGGGCCAGAGCGGCCGCCGGCACGGGATCCTGGGATTGCTCCGGCGGGTCGCGCATCAGGTCGTAGGAACGAGTGGCGGGCTTTATGGTGAGGGGCGATTTTTCAATGGCCACATCGCTGGTATCGAGCCCAAACAGCTGCTGATCGGAGATGGCGAAGCGGTTGATGAAGAAGTAGCCATTCAGCACGAAGCGCTCCTTGAACGTAAGCTGGTTGTCGTAGCTGAGGACTTTTTCGAGCACCACGAAGCGGAAGTCGCCGGGCAGGTGATGCCGGGCCAGCGAGTCGTAGCGCGAGGTGATGTCGAGCTCACCGCGCTCGGCCATTTCCTCCAGCACCCGGCGGAAGAGCAGGTTCAGGCGCGGCTGCATCCGGAAGCCCAGCATGAAGTTGATCTTGTACGCCACGCCCGGCACCAGCTCCTCTACCGAGTAGCGGGTCGAGTAGGGGTCGGTGAGGATACTCATGTTGATAAACCAGTAGCGGTCAGCGCGCTTAGGCTGCTTGCGCATGATGGAGTAGAGGATTTCACTCTCCAGCTCGCCGGGGTTTTTGCTGTGCGTGAGGTACACCAGGTTGGAAGCGTATTTGGCCACCGAGGTATCGGCGCTCAGCTCCTGCAACGTGGGCAGGCTCTGGGAAACCGGTGCCATATTGAGCAGGCTATTCTTGATCTCGCGGCCTTTGTAACCGACCCACATCATGAAAATCAGCCCCCATTCGAAGACCAGAATGCCTAACCGGTTGAGCAGCTTGGTGATGTTGGCAATGAGGAACGAGGTTTCAATGGTGAAGAAGACCAGCATGATAATGGCCACCACCGGTAGGGCCCAGTGCTTCACGCCCCGCAGGTATTGCGAGAGCAGGATGCTGGTCGTGAGCATGGCCACCGTGATGGAAAAGCCATAGGCCGCCGTCATGGCTTCGGAGGTCTGGAAGTGGATCTGGACGCACACGCAGCCAAACCACAGCAGCCAGTTAATGCTGGGCACGTAGATCTGCCCGCGCTGATCGGTGGGGAATAACACCCGTACCTTGGGCCAGAAGCGCAGCGTAACAGCCTCGGAAATAAGGGTGTAAGAGCCAGAGATGAGCGCCTGCGAGGCAATGATAGTCGCCATGGTGGCCAACACGATCAGCGGCACCAGCGCCCACTGCGGGGCGATCATGAAGAAAGGATTCTGGTTGCTGGCCAGCGGGTGGCCGAGGTGGCCCATGGTCCAGGCGGCCTGGCCCAGGTAGTTGAGCACCAGGGCGATTTTAACAAAAATCCAGGACGTGCGGATGTTTTTGCGGCCGCAGTGGCCCAGGTCGGAATAGAGCGCTTCGGCCCCGGTGGTACACAGAAAAACGGCGCCCAGCAGCCAGAAACCCTTGGGGTACTCGGTCAGTAGTCGGACGGCGTATACGGGGTTCAGCGCTTGCAGCACGCCGGGGTGGTGGAGAATCTGGGCGCCGCCCAGCACGGCAATCACCGAGAACCACACCAGCATGATGGGCCCGAACGCCGCGCCCACGATCTTGGTGCCAAACTGCTGGAAACCAAATAGTAAGGTAATGATAATCAGCACCACAATGACGATGGTTTCCTGATTCAGCGTCGGATACAGGATCTTCAGGCCTTCGATGGCGGAAGTAACCGAGATGGGCGGCGTGATAATGCCATCGGCCAGCAGCGTGCCCGCGCCGATAATGGCCGGAAACAACAGCCAGCGCCCCCGGCTTTTAACCAGCGAAAACAAGGAAAAAATGCCGCCCTCGCCGTGGTTATCGGCTTCCAGCGTCAGCATGATATACTTGATGGTGGTTTGCAGCGTTAGGGTCCAGAATACGGCCGACACGCCACCGTATACAAGCAGCTCACTCACCGGCCGGTCGCCGATGATGGTCTGAAACACATAGAGCGGCGAAGTGCCGATATCCCCGAAAATGATCCCCAGCGTCACCAGCAGTCCGGCCACGGTAATAGCGCGGCGGTGAATATTGTCTTCGGTAGGTAAGCCCGCGACGGTTGTACTTGACATAAAAGTGAAATGGGTGAGCAGAAAGTAACCTGACCGGGGCGGTAGTTGATCAGGGATAAACAAGGCGGGGAATGCCGGGTGGAAAAAGGGGGGCGTCCGGGCCGGACCCACATTCGCATCGTCGCGGTGGGGCGCCGGGTGTAAGCTCTGGAGTGGTTATTATGTTGGCGTGGGGCGGTGGGGCGGGCACTCGGGAGCCCGCAAGCCGGCACCTATCTTATTCAGCAGCAGTATGATCAGAAACAAAAAGCCCCGGTCCTGGGCTTACGTAAAGTTGGGAGTAATGAATACGGGCAGGAATTTTTCTAGACCGGCCTGCCCAAAAGCGGCTCAAAGCTAACTCCAACTTTCTGCGTCGCGACCTTTCCACTAACAATCAGTTATTTATCAGTCGGATACATTAAGCCCGGAATCTGCCGCGCGGGCTGTCCGCCGGGCAATCGGGTCATAATGACCCGGTGTCCTGGTCAGGATGGCCCGGTGCTACGATGCCACGGGCAGCGTAAAACAAAATTGACTGCCTGCGCCCGGCGCACTCTCCACCCAGAGCCGGCCGCCCTGGGCCGTGATGAACTCGCGGGCAATGCTCAGCCCCAGGCCCGAGCCGCCGGAGTAGCTGGGCTGGTCGGGGATTTGGGCGAAGCGCTGGAAAATCCGCTCGTGGTGCTCGGCGGCGATGCCCGGCCCGGAGTCCTGGACCGCGACCTGCATAAAGGCGCCCACCCGTTCGGCCCGCACGCCAATGCTGGCCCCCGGCGGGGAGTAGCGAATGGCATTGGCCAGCAGGTTGATGAGCACCCAGGTGGTTTTTTCGGCGTCGGCGCGGATGGCGGGCAGGTCGGCGGGCAGATCGGGGCTCAGGGTGAGGTGTTTATCGTCGAGCTGGGCCTGCACGGTGGCCGTGGCGTAGCCCACCACGGCCGGCAGCGGGGTTGCCACCGGATTGAGCTGAATGCCGGCCCCCGAGTCGAGCCGCGACACGTCGATCAGCTCGCCCACCATGCGCAGCAGGCGCTGGGTTTCGCGGGCGATGCCGTCGGTCACGCGCAGGCGCTCGGCGGCGTCGATCTGATCATTGCGCAGCAGCTTCAGGCTGAAATTGATGCTGGAGAGCGGGGTTTTCAGCTCGTGCGACACCGTAGCCAGGAAGTTAGATTTCACCTGATTGAGCTTTTCAAAGTCCGATACGTTGCGCAGCGTCAGCATCTGGCCCACGAATTCCATCTTGTCGCTGGCTTCGTTGAATGACACCAGATCCTGCACCGCCAGGCGATAAAAGGCTTCTTCCCCGCGCCGCTGGATGCTGAGCAGGGGCGCTTCGGCCCCAGCCGTCGCCGGGCGGTGGGGAGCATCGAGGGGCGCGAGCATGGCGCGGAGCAGGTCGTTGTTGCGGGCCACTTCGGCGGCGGAGCGGTCGAGCAGCTGCTCGGCGGGCAGGCCCAGCAGCTCGCAGGCAATGGGGTTGGCGAGGATGATGCGGCGGTTTTCATCCAGCAGCAGGCCCTCATCGAGGCCGTTGACGATGCTGCGGGCGCGGTTGCGTTCGGTGGCCAGGTCAGCCGTGGTCGCGCTGCGATAGTCGTGCAGCTGCACCAGCATCTGGTTGAAAGCCCGGCCCACGTGCCCGAACTCATCCTCGCTTTCGATGGGAATGGTAGCATTAAAGTTCTGATCAGTCGCGTGGCGGAGGCTCTGGGTGAGCTTGCGCAGGGGCGCCACGGCCGCCTCGGGCACGCTGAGCACCAGCAGCAGGGCAATCAGCACCGAGAGCGTCGTGAAGGCCAGCACGTAGCGCCCGGCCTGTCCGGCGGTTTGATTGGCCTGCTCGTTTTTGCGGGTGAGGGCATCGGTATTCAGCCCGATCATGCGGTGCGTCTGGGCGCGGAGCTGGCGCAGTTGAAGCGGCCCCGCCTGACGGCGGTAAGTGGCCAGCGTGGCTGTAAGACTATCCACGAGGACCTGCTCGCCGGGCTCGGTGATGTTGCCCGCCTCGCGGGTGAGCGCCCACTGAAAGCGGGTCAGCCGGGTAGGGTCGGTGGTCGGGTCCGGCAGCTCATCGAGCGCCTGTAGCATCTGTTGACCAAGCTTCACGGAGTAGAAATTGGACGCCAGAATATTGCGCGAGCTGGCTTCGAGTCGGTGCACCGAGTAGTAGGCGTAGCCCCCCAGGGCCAGCAGCAGCAGCAGCAGCGCCAGAAAACCGGTGGTAATCTTGGTTTTGAGATTCATGATAATGATCAGCTTCACCGCCCAACCCAGTTCCAGATGGTGCGGAGCCCGCTGCCCGCCAATACCGGCCCCGGTTTCGTTACTCGCCGGCCAGCCGGCAGTAATGGGCTGATTGCTAGTGAACAGTAAATCAGTAAGCCCATATTTGAATGCGGGGAACTAACGGTGGCCGGGTCATCTTGACCCGGTACGGGCTGTAGGATGACCGGACCACCCAAACCAGGCGGTTACTCTGGCTGAAATTCTTACAGACCGTATTCCTGAATTTTGCGGTACAGCGTTTTTACGCCGATGCCCAGCTGGCGGGCGGCTTCCATTTTGTTGCCGCCGGTTTCCAGCAGGATCAGCCGGATCTGGCGTTTTTCCAGGCCCCGGAGCGACTTGTCGTTTTCGTTGCCTACGTCGGCCGTGGGCAGGTGCTGAAACTCGGGCGGCAGGTCGTCGGGGGTGAGGGGCTGGCCGTCGGGGGCGAGGATGGCGGCCCGCTCGAGCACGTTTTTCAGCTCGCGTACATTGCCCGGCCAGTCGTTGCGGCTGAGCAGGAGCAGAGCTTCCTCCTCCAGGCCCGGCAGGCGCTTGCGCAGCTTGGCCGCGAAAACCTGCAGGAAGTGCCGGGCCAGCGGGGCCACATCGGCGGACCGGGCCTTGAGGGGCGGCACGGCCAGCGTAAAGACGGAGAGCCGGTAGTATAAATCGGGGCGGAAACGGCCTTCGGCGGCTTCCAGCCGGAGGTTGCGGTTGGTGGCCGCGATCAGCCGGACGTTGACGGTGGTAGGCCGGGTATTGCCGAGCTTGGTAAACTGCTGCATCTCCAGCACCCGCAGAAATTTAGCCTGCACATTGAGCTCCAGTTCCCCGATTTCATCGAGGAACAGCGTACCGCCGTTGGCTTCTTCCAGCAGTCCTCTTTTATCCGTCAGCGCCCCGGTGAAAGCCCCTTTTTTGTAGCCAAAAAGCTCCGATTCCAGCAAATCCCGGGGGAAAGCGCTGCAATTCACCGCCACAAATGCCTTGCTCCGCCGCCCGCTGGCCTGGTGAATGGCCTGGGCAAAAAGCTCCTTGCCCGAGCCCGTGGGCCCTTCCAGCAGTACCGTCGAATCAGTGGGCGCCACCTGTTGCGCCAAGTGCTTGGCGTTTTCCAGCGCGGCCGAGGTGCCGATCATCGAAGCAAACTCGTACTGCGCGCCCACTTTTTTTTCCAGATCGGCCACTCGCCGTTGCAGGTGGGCTTTCTCCACGGCCCGCGCCACCACGGCGATGAGCTGGTCGTCGGAATCCCCTTTGATAAGGTAGTCGAACGCTCCGCGCTTCATGGCCGTCACGCTGTCGGCAATGGTGCCGTAGGCCGTGAGCAGGATGATTTCGGCCAGGGGCGCTTTTTCGCGGTAGCGCGGAATCAGGTCGGGGCCGTGGCCGTCGGGCAATTTTACATCGCTGAGAATCACCAGGATTTCGCTGGCGTGCTGGGCCAGCAGCTCCAGGCCGCGCCGGGCGTCGGGGGCCGCGAGTACGGTGTAGCCTTCCAACTCCAGCACGCGCGCCACCAACCGGCGCAGGTTGGGTTCATCGTCGATGAGGAGCAGCGTGGGGGCGAGCATGGGAAACGGGCAAAGCGGCGGCGGCGGGAAAAGCGGTCCGCCCGCCAAATAGTTGGTCTCCGGCAAAAGTACGTGTACCACCAGCGCGGCGGCGGCGTTTAGCTGCGCGGGGTTCGGCCGTGGGGCGGTTCGTTGCGTACTGCCTGTAGTTTGCCTCAAAATCCTGCCTAGTCCTTTTTCTATGCCGCTATCTGTATTTGTGGGTCTGCCCGCGTCGCGTTTGGTTCGGGGTTTCCGGTTGGCCGGCGGGCTGTGGGGCCTGCTGCTGCTGGCTGGTTGTAGTACGGAGCCGGCCGATGATGGCGGCAAGAAGTCAACTAAAGAGGGTAAAGCTGCGGTCCCGGCTGCCGTTGCTCCGGCCGCTTTGCCTTTGCGGGTCAGCGTATTTCTGGAGTATTCGGGTGGCATGAAAGGGTTCGTGCCCCAAGGCTCAGCCGCTACGCAGCCCACCGAATTTCAGCAGCGCATCGGCGCGCTCATCACCGAGACGCAGGTAAATCCGGCCGTGACCGCCCGCCAGTTTTACCTCTATGAGAATGTCGCGCCCAAAGCCGTGCCTTTTCAGCAAATGCGCGAAGTCGTGCAGGGTGAGGTCAATAAAGCAGCCCTCGGCACCGAGCTGCCCCAAATGCTCGAGGGTATTCTCAACCGGCCCCAAGCCAGCCGGGAGGTCAGCGTAATCATCTCCGATTTCATCTACGGCCCGGCCCAGAAATCGAATTTCTCGCAGCTTTCTAATCTGATTCATATTTCAACAGTTACCGTCACGCAGCAGCAGCTGGCGGTGGCGGTGTTCGGCGAAACCTCGCATTTCTACGGCAGCTACTTCCCGGCGGTGAAAACGCCCCTGCCCAAGCGCACGCTGAAAGGGGAGCAGATCCCTTACTACGTTTGGGTGATTGGCCCGCCCCCGCTGGTGGCGCGCTACACGGCCGAAATTTTCCGGAACGCCCCGGTCCAGCAGGCCTTTTTCGGGCTGAAAATCACCCCGCCGGCCTTCGCACCCCTACTGCTCAAGCTCACCGATCCAAAACTTAAGCCGAGCGGCGGCACGGTTTACGGTAATAATAAGGAGCTGACCCTGAACGTTTCCAGTGATCCGGTGGAGTTTTCGGTGGGGTTGAATCTGAATGAAATGCCCGCCGCGTGGCAGCAGCCGGCATTTTTGGCCCAACATCTGCAAGTGCGCCTGCCCGACGGCCAGGTGGCGTTGCTGCCCGGCTCGGTGCGCCGGCTCAGCGAAGGGGAGCAGAGCGGGCAGCCAGTGCTGGCCCCGTTCACCCACATCCTGCGGCTGCGGGTGAGCAGGCTGGGGTCTAATAGCTCCACGCTCGTCCTGGCCCTGCCCGCCCCGGAAACGCCGGCCTGGATCGCCGCCTGGTCGACGACCAACGACAATACCCCGGCCCCGCGCACCTTCGGCCTCGACCAGGTGCTGGCCGGCGTCCGGCAGTCGTATCCCCCGGTGCTGCCGCCCGTATTCACGCTTTCGCTGCCGCTCAAACCCGACAATTAATCCTCCTTTCCGCCCATGCAAACGTTCTTAACCAGCCTGTATTCGGCCCTTATTTCCATCTTCCAAAGCACCCGCCCAGCCGATTATGGCTTGTACAAAACGGACCTGTTCGGGCTCGTCGGCTGGAGCACGCTGGGCGTGGCGCTGCTGCTGGTACTGGCGTTTTACTACGTGTTCAATTCGGCTTTGCGCACCGGCCTGTTCCGCACGCCGCACTGGGCCCTGACGCTGGCCCTGGCCGCTGGTCTGGGCACTTATCTGGCCCATAGCCTCAGCAAAGGCCACGGCGCGGAAGCCAGCAGCTACCTCGGTTACTTCATGGTGGTCAATATGCTGGTGGCGGCCCTTTGGTTCCTGCTGTTTTCGGTGCTGCTGAAACGCTGGAGCACCTACGCCCGCACCACGCCGTTCGTGGGTCCGTTCTAATTTTTCTTGTCCGTTAGCCTTCGCAGGCTTAGTATGACCGTTGTTTTTCAATTAGTTAGAAAATAATGTCCAAATTATTTATTTTCGCCGTGGGCGGTACCGGCGCCCGGGTACTGCGCTCCCTCACCATGCTGCTGGCCGCCGGCGTGCGTATTCCCAATTGCGACCAGGTGGTGCCCGTGCTCATCGATCCCGACACCCAGAACGGCGACGTAACCCGCACGGTGGGGCTGCTCCGGCGCTACGCCCGCATCCACGAGGCGCTGTACGGCGATGGGCAGAAAGAAAAAACTGGTTTCTTTAGTCAGCCCCTCAATACGCTGGCGCAGCTGAGCTCCGGCGGTTCCGAAGAGCTGCGCGACTCATTCGTGTACGACTTCGGCGGCATCAGTCAGTCGTTTCGGGATTATCTGAAATACAATGATTTGTCGATTGAAACCCAGGGTTTAGTCGACTTGCTGTTCACCGCCGACAGCCTCGCGGCCAACCTGGACGTGGGCTTTCGCGGCTCGCCCAACGTAGGCTCGGTAGTGCTCAATGCCGTGGTGCAATCCAAGGAAATGCGCTACCTCGCCCAGAGCTTGCAGGACGGCGACCGGGCGTTTTTCATCAGCTCGATTTTTGGCGGTACGGGCGCGGCGGGTTTCCCGCTGCTGGTAAAAAATCTGCGCGATGCCAACTCCCCGCTGGCCCATCCCGAAGTCCGCCGCCGCCTCAAAGCTGGGGCGCTCGTGATGCTACCGTACTTCAAGCTGCAGGAGCCTTCGGCCGATGAGAAGGCCGCCGGTCAGGATTTTATCGATTCCAATACCTTCATTACCAAGACTAAAACTGCGCTTTCCTACTATGCCGATAACCTGCAGGGCCTGGAAGCCATGTACTACCTCGGCGACCAGCCCGGCCAGCCGCTGGCCAACCATCCCGGCCGCGCCGAGCAGCGCAATCAGGCGCATTTGCTCGAGCTGCTGGGCGCGCTGGCGGTGCCGCACTTCATGGAAGTGCCCGATAATCAGCTCGACGGCCAGCAGCCGCTTTACCACGAGTACGGCCTGAAAGCAGATACGCCGGACGTGGATTTTGGCCAGCTCCCCGCCGATTTACGCCAGGAGGTGGCCCGGCCGCTGATTCAGCTGCACTATTTCGCCCGCTACTTCCTCCAGCACACGCCCACCGATGCCAAAGCACCTTATTACGAAGCCGGCAACCTGGCCGCGCAATTGCGTAACAACCGTGCCCTACGCGAGCTGAGCGACTTCTTCGGCGAGTACAACGACTGGCTGCGCGAGCTGGGCGTAAATCAGCGCCGCTACACCGCCCTGCGCGCCGAAGAGCTGGATTTCAATAAAATGGTGGGCGATAAAACCATCGAAACCGGCATTTTCAGCAAAGGCATCACCCCGAGCTACTTCCGCGATGAGCTGACCAAAGCCGTGGGCAAAGCCACCCTGAGCAACCCGACCGAAAATGAGGCGTTGCGTTGGGTAGTGAAGGCATTCGAGGAAGCCACGGGCGAGCTGCTGGATAAAAAGCTGCAGTACTCATAAATCCAGGCATCGGGGAGCCGATCCACCGGGCTGATTATCACTATTATCTCACTGTTTTTCAACGATTGCCCCGCACCCGGCCCGCGCCTGGTGTTACCGCACATGGCAAAAATCCTTCGTTTGCACGATACCGGTTCCAGCACCCACGAGGGCTGGGGGCCGACTGGTAAAATTGGCCCCCACGAGGTGGAGCGGCTGCTGGACCCGCAGGGCGGGCGCGCCGCCAAGGTGGCGGTTTCCATTCCCTCGCCCTTCGCCCGGATGCACCTGGTCGAAACGGCGCTCCGCTTTGTGGGGCCGGGCGGGGCCGGTCCGGATTCCGTTTATCATCAGCTCGTCAGCCACTTCTGGGACGTGTGGGAGATGGTGTTCAACTACCACCAGCGCAAGCTGGCCAGCCAGCGCCTGCAAATCCGGGCCTGGCGCAAGGATGAGGAGCTGGCCAAGCTGCGCGCCAACCCCGCCACTCGGCCCCTGGCCGACGTGTTGAGCCTGTACCTCGACGGCCGCTTCGCCAGGCTGACTGAGCTGCACCTGATTTATTTTCCTGGCCCCAACGGCGTGCCGCAGCTCATTGGGGGAACTTCGCCGCTTACGCTGTTTTTTCCGGCGCCGAACGTACGTCCGCTGCCGGTGCAGCGCCCGCAGGGTGGGGGATATTATTTTGATAATCAGTATGTCGGGCTAGCTAATCGCGAAGCCGCTTTCCGTGATTTCGTGTACCAGCAGTTCGTGGGCGACCCCGCCCTGATGGCCCTGGCTCCGCTGGTGCGTGATACCCTCGACCGGGGCCTGCTGCAGAAATGGGCGATGGACGGCTCCAATGGCCTGGGCAGTTTCCCGGTCCTCACGGATGGGGCCAACAACCAGCTCGACGTGGCCGGGGTGCTGCTGCGCGTGCGTCCCGACGAAGGCACGGTGCGCAATTCCGACCTATTTATCCGGCCCACGCGGGCGGGGGTGGCGGGGCCGCTGCCCATCATGCTGCGCCCGGGCCTGAAAGCCGTGGGGAAGAAATATTTCAACGAAACGCTCTTCGCCGATAGCGGCGCCATTGTGCCGGCCGCCGATGCCCGTCCGCTCAAGGAGCGGACCTTACCCGGGCCGGAGCTGCCCTATCCGTACCTGACGGTGAACGACCTACTGGAAGAAACCCTGCTCGCCGTGCCCTACGAGGTCGATGACGCGCGTTTCTACGGCGGCACCGTCAGTATTGCGCCGGGTTTCCGCCCCGGGAGCTGGCCGTTGCTGCCGCTGCGCCCGTTGTATTTCGACTACTTCACGCCCCAGGATCTGGCCGAACACCTGACGCTGGAGCTCGACCCGGCCTGCGTGCGGGTGAAGCTGCGCGTACCCGTGAGCGGCGGCGGCTTCTTGGACTACGAGCGCGCCTACTACCCCAACCCGCAGGGGGACGGCGTGGGTCGCCTGCGCGTGACCAACGTGGCGCTGTCCGTATTTCCCTTCGTGAAAGTGGCCGATGCGCCGCAGTACAACGACTTCTACAAAATCATGCTGGTCGATGCCAATAACATCGACCCGAGCATGGTGACCAAGAAAGTGGACCTGAAATTCTGGGTCGATGGCCGGGTGCTGGGCGAAACCGGCACCGGCCAGTCGGCCACCCGCTACGAGCGCACCGCCAAAACCAGCCAGGACGAAGGCAGCACGTACTACGAAGTCCGGGGCACGCATTTCGATTACGTGGAAGTGCTCAATCCGGCCCCGGCGGCAGGTTCGGCCCTGATTATTCCGCGCTGGCCCGAAGTGCGGCAGGGCACCAAAGAATACCGCTTTGCCATCGACTTCGGCACGACCAACACTCACGTGGCCATGCAGGACAGCCCCGGTCAGGAGCCCCGGCCGTTCAGTTTCGGCATGAGCGATTCGCCGGTGGCCCTGCTTAAAAAAGCCACCAATGAGCCCGATCGCAGCATCTACGAGCGCCTGTACCGGGGCATCGACGACGATCCGGCCAACTTCGTGCAGATCAAGCGCTGGCAGCAGTACCAGGAGCGCGAGTTTGTGCCGCCCATCATCGGGGCCGATAATTCGCCCTACGCGTTTCCAGCGCGCACCGCCACCTACGAAGCCGCCAATTACGCCACTCAGGAGCTGAGCGTGCTGGGCAATATCAACGTGGCCTTCGGCATCATCACTGAAGAGCAGCGCCGGCCTAACTACCATACCAACCTGAAGTGGGACAACAGTCTGAACCAGGCGACCAGCAACCGCGTCCGTGCCTTTTTCCAGGAAATGCTCCTGCTCTGCCGCGCCAAAGTAGCCCTGAACGGCGGCAACCTGGCGGCCACCCAAATCACCTGGTTTGCCCCGCTGAGCTTCTCCACCTACCAGCGCAACCTCTACCAGCGCGAGTGGGATTCGCTCTTTCATCAGGTGTTCCACACCACCAACTCCATGCCGTGCATGGTCGAGTCGACGGCGCCCTACTACTACCTCACCCGGCGTAACATCGTGACGCTCGGCCCGGGCGAAAATGCGGCCTTCATCGACATCGGCGGCGGCACGACGGACGTTCTGCTCTACGCCGACCGCAAGCCGGTGCTTAGCACGTCGTTTCGCTTTGCGGGCAATGATTTGTGGGGCGATGGCGGGGCCGAAGTACGCGGCGCGAAAGACAACGGGCTGGTGCGCTTCGGCGTGGCCGGCGTGCAGAGCGCGGTGCTCTCGCCCGCCGCCCGCCGGGCCCGCGAATACGTGCTGGTAGCCGAGGGAACCGATAATTTCGGCTCCGAGGACGTGGCCAGCTTTCTTTTTAACTACGATCAGCTCCTGGGTTTCAGCGAGCGCTTGCTGCGGGCCGAACATCTGCGGGTGTTGTTCTACCTGCACTTCGGCGCCCTGATCTACCACGTTGCGCAGGTGGTGGCGGCCAATGGTCAGCAACTGCCGCGCTACCTGTGCTTCACGGGTCGCGGCAGCCTCTATGTGCGGCTCCTGGCGGCGGGTACCAACCTGCAGCCGGTGGAAAAGCTGGCCCGGCTCATCATGGAAAAGGCCACGGGCCAGGCCGTGCCGGCTGATTTTCGCATCAAGCTGGCCGAAGATCCCAAGCAAACTACCGCCAACGGCGGCGTGCTCGCCACCGGCCAGATGCCCCAGGATCCGCCCCTGGTGCGGCCCGTGGGCACCGGCACCGAGGACGATAAGGGCGAACACCACCTCGAAGCCCGCGCCGTCACCGACGAAATCAAGCAGGCCGTGTTAGCCAACGTCCGCGCCTGCCTGAAACTGCTCCTCGAAGACTCCGAAGTGAAACGTTTACAGGCCGATCTGGGCGTGAAAAACGATCCCGGGCTGGTCCTGGCCACGTTGGATCGGCACCTTGGCGATTCCTTCAACCTCTATCGACAGCAGTACGCCGACGTGCTGCGCGAGGGCGATACCGTCCCCGAAACGTTGTTTTTCCTGCCGTTCAAAAACGCCTTGTATGAGCTCTCCAAGGTCTTGCATGATGCCCAGTCCGTCAGCTAATCGGGTTGGGCGGTGGGGGCTGCTGCTGTTGCTGGTCATTGGTGGCGGCTTCGCCGCTTCCTCGCAGCCGACGGCGGAAACGACGGCCCGGGCACCATCGACGATCGTTGTTCGGCCGGCCCCGGCCCCGGTGCCGTCGAACTGGCCGTGGGTGCTGGGCGTACTGGGCGGCATTGCCCTGGGCGTCCTGGGTGCCCGGTGGTGGGCGCGGTGGCCCTCCCCGAAGGCGAATGAGCTCGTCGTCCCCGCCCCGGAGCCAGTCAAAAGGAAACGCGCCGAAAACGTGGTGCGCGTACCCGCCAGTCCGGCGCCGGATCGCGCTTCCCCCCCGGCCCGGCCTACGAACGCGGCGCCGAAATCAGCCGGTGCCAGCGGCAAGACTAAAAATAAATCCCGAACTACACCGTCGGCGCCCCGGTCCTCGTCCTGGCCCACGGTTGCCCATCGCTCCACTACTATGTCTCCTACTCCGCCCGTCGTGCCGTCGACTCCCGCTGAAGAACGCCTGGAAACCGGCCAGAGTATGGAATGGTCGGCGCCCGTGACTACGCCGCTGCCCATTCAGGAAATGATAGAGGCCAGCGCTGGCATTCACGCGGCGGAATCTTCGCCCGGGCCAACGGTTCCGGCTGGAGCCGAAGCTGCCGCCGTAGCCGAAACCGCGCCGCCCGCCGCGCTAACCGGCCCGGTGCATTACTATGCCCCGGCGCCGGACGTGCCCAGTATTGAACACCGCAAGCTCAGTCCCAACCCGTTGCCGCAAATGCCGCTGCTGATTATTCTGCCGCAGGCGGAAGCCACTACGGCGCAGTTTTCGTTTAGTCCGCAGGCCGATCAGTCGCGCATCATCGGCAATGGGATGCGGGAGCTGAAGGAGTTCTTCGCCTTTGAGCTGCCGCCCACCGAGCGGTTTACGGCCATTGAAAACCTGGCGGCGGGTCAGCTCGAAAAGCGCGATGACGTCTGGCACGTGGTGCGCAAGGCCAGGATCGCGCTGCGCTAACGTCGCTTTTTATCGGATCAGAAAGCCATGCTCATTATTGAATTGCTGTTGATTCTGGCGCTGGTAGCCTGGCAGGCCGTCGTATTCTGGCGTAATCGCCAGCTTACCGACCGGGTGGGTGCCATGTACCCCGCGGCGGGTGCCGTGGCGGTGCAGCCGATTGCCTACACGGCCGCTAATCCGGAGAAGAATTTCGACGTGCAGTACGACGCGCTCCTGACCCGCGATGCGGCACCGGAGTTCGGACAAATCATCGCCGACACCAACGAATACCTGCAGAATAACCGGGGCGCGGCGGCCGATTTCGGCATTCTGAAAGACATTTCCGAGCGGCACGCCGAGGCGCTGGACGAGGAGATCCAGGCCCAGATTGCTACGCCGCTCTACCTGGGTTTGCTGGGGACGTTCACCGGGGCCATTTTGGGGCTGGTTTCGCTGGTCGGGAATCCGTTCGTCGGGGCGGCGGCTGATCCGGCCAGGGATACGTCGTTCAGCAACGTGGATGTGCAGCATTTTCTCGGGGGCGTGCTTATCGCTATGATTGGCAGCCTGTTCGGGCTGGCGTTTACGTTGGCGGGCAATCAGCTGCTGAAGCAGGCGCGGGCCCGGCGCGACCGCAACAAGAATGCCTACTACACCTTCCTGCAAAAAGCTCTGCTGCCGAAGCTCAACTCGGATATGCAGGCCGGCATGAGCAACCTCAAATCGGTGTTGGATACGTTCAACACCGAGTTTTTTAGCCAGATTCAGAACGACTTCTTCTGTAAGATTCACGAGTTTACCCCGCTCATTGCCAGCATCACCGAGAACGTGAGCGTGCAGAAGCGCTTCCTGGAGCAGCTGGAAAAAATCGGCTATTCGGAGTTGGCTAATGCGACCATCAAGGTCTTTGACCGGGTGGACGAAAGCGCCCAAACGTTCGAAAAATTCCTGGGCTACCAGCAGGCGCTCAATAACACCGTAACCCACAGTACGGAAGCCGCGCAGGTCATCAATACCCTGCTAAACCGGCTCACGGCGCTGGAACAGGGCCTGAGCAGCGTGCCGCAATACTTACAGCAGCACGACGATGCGTTGCGCCAGCAGGTCGCTTTTTTCAGCCAGCACGGCAAGCTGCTGGCCGATCTGGGCGCGCAAATCCGCCAGGGTGTGAGCGAGGGCGTGCACCGCATGGATTCGCAGCTCGATGGCCGCCTCCAGGAGCTGCAACGCGAAGCCACCCAAGCCCACGAGCAGTGGCAGCGCCATTTTCGGGAGCTGAACAGCAATAACGTCTACCAGAAAATCACCGAATACCTGAATCCTTTCACCCAGCTGCCCGCCCAGCAGAAGGACCTGAACGTGCTCCAGGAGCGGCAGGCGGCCCTGACGGCCCAGGCCCTCCAGCGCCTGGAAGGGCGCCTGCTGGCCGATTCGCAGCTGCAACAGCAGCTTATGCAGCAGGTCGCCCTTACCAATTCCGTGCTGGCCGACCTGACCAAACCCAACTGGTTTCAGCGCACGGTGCTGGGTAAGAAATAGGCAGTGCCGCGCCAGCGAAATTCAACATATCCGTGATTTATGAAACAGAGCAAGGACTTCTTCTGGCCCAGCTACGTGGACCTCATGACCGCCTTGTTCCTGATCATGCTCGTGCTGTTCGTGCTCAGCTACAAGCTGTTCCGGGACAAGCAGCGGGATAACGACAAGCTCATCTACGACCTGCGGGTGCAGGTGCAGGAAAAGCGCAAGCTTGATTATATCAAGGCCGCCCTCAAGCGTCTGGAAAGTAATTACTTCGAATACAACCCGATCTACAAGCGCTACGAGCTGAAATTCCCCGTCACCTTCGCCCCCAAAAGCGACGTGCTGCCCGCCAACGCCCAGGTACCGCTCATCAAAGCCGGCCGCTTCCTGCTCAGCCAGATGCAGGCGCTGAAAACGGATGATAACGTACAGTATCTCATTGTGGTAGAGGGGCGGGCGGCCAAGGACCTGCGCTACCCCGCCACCGATCCGCACAACCTCGACGGGCCCGCCGTGCGCCAGCTCAGCTACAGCCGGGCCCTGGCCGTGATCCGGCTCTGGGAGCAGGCCGGGCTGCGTTTTCCGGGCAACCTGGAAGTGGTGGCGGCCGGCAGCGGCTTTCGCGGGACTGGCCGCTACACCGGCGCCCAGGAGGCGCTGAACAAGCGATTCGTCATTCAGATTCAACCCAAAATCGGGTCGATTGGGAAGTGAAGGCACAAAAAAGGAGGATTGCCGTTGGGCAATCCTCCTTTCTTTAATTCAGCGGGTTGCCCCGGTCAGTAGCCGGCTGGGACCACGACCCTAGCTCCGGCGGTTCACCGCATTCAGATCCTCGAAAGCCTGTTTTAGGCGTGTGACGAAGGTTTCTTCGCCCTTGCGCAGCCATACGCGCGGGTCGTAGTATTTCTTGTTGGGCGAGTCAGCGCCGCCGGGATTACCGATCTGGCTTTGCAGATAGCCTTCGTGCTGGACGTAGTAATCCTTGATGCCTTCCCAGAGCGCCCACTGCATATCGGTATCGATATTCATCTTGATTGCGCCGTAGCTGATGGCTTCGCGGATTTCCTCCTGGCTGGAGCCCGAGCCGCCGTGAAAGACGAAATCGATGGGCTGGGGGCCGGTACCGAAATGCTCCTGCACGTACTGCTGGGAGTTTTTCAGGATTTTAGGCTCCAGCCGCACGTTGCCGGGCTTGTACACGCCGTGCACGTTGCCGAAAGCGGCGGCGATGGTGAAGCGCGGGCTCACCTCACTCAACTCCTTGTAGGCGTGGGCCACTTCCGAAGGCTGGGTGTAGAGCTTGGAGCTGTCCACGTCGGAGTTATCCACGCCGTCTTCTTCGCCGCCGGTGACGCCGAGCTCAATTTCCAGCGTCATACCGATTTTGGCCATGCGCTCGAGGTAGCGCTTGCAGACTTCGATATTTTCCTCAATCGGCTCCTCTGACAGGTCGAGCATGTGCGAGCTGTAGAGCGGCTGGCCGTACTGCTGGTAGTGCTTTTCGCCGGCGGCGAGCAGGCCGTCGATCCACGGGAGCAGCTTTTTGGCGGCATGGTCGGTGTGGAGCACCACGGGCACGTCGTAGAGCCCGGCCATGAGGTGGACGTGCTGCGCGCCCGAAATTCCCCCGGCAATGCTGGCCCGCTGGTCGCCATTGGCCACCGACTTACCCGCGAAAAACTGCGCTCCCCCGTTGGAAAACTGGATGATAACCGGCGAGTTCACCGCCTTGGCCGTTTCCAGCACCGCGTTCACGGAGTTGGTGCCCGTCACGTTGACGGCGGGCAGGGCATAGCCCTGGGCTTTGGCGGCGCGAAACAGTGCCTGGACTTCGTCGCCGTGCAGGACGCCCGCCCGCAGGCTGTTAAGGAGTTTGTCAGCCATAAAGATGTGTTGTGCGGCAGGGCCGCGATGGAAGTGAAAACGAGGAAAAATCGAATTGCCCGGGGCAGTTCCTCACCGGCAAAGTACGGTCGGCGCTGCCTAACCTGAAAGGACCGGGCGGTTTTTGGCCCGATTAATTGGCTGCCGGCAACTCCCGGCCGGCCGGCGCCGTTTGGGAGGGCTGAGTAAATTTTGAGCAGCGGCCCGGGCGGGCGGCGCCGGTTTCGGCCGCAAAAGGTGACTCTGGCAGGTACCCAATTTCTTCTTCATGCAAGACCACAAGCCGGCGGACTTCGCGCTGCCCCAACTGCCCAAGGCCCCGACCGGCATCGACGGGCTGGATGAAATAACCGAAGGCGGCCTGCCGCTGGGCCGGCCCACGCTCATCTGCGGCAGCGCCGGCTGCGGCAAGACCTTGCTGGGCGTGGAATTCCTGGTGCGCGGCATCGAAAACTACGGCGAGCCCGGCGTGCTCATGGCGTTCGAGGAAACCAGTGAGGAACTGGCCGCCAACGTGGCCTCGCTCGGCTTCGACCTGCCCGGGTTGCAGGCCCGCAAAATGCTGCGCGTCGATCACGTCCACGTCGATCGCTCGGAGATCGAAGAAACCGGCGAGTACGATCTGGATGGACTCTTCATCCGGCTGGGCCACGCCATCGATTCCATCGGGGCCCGGCGCGTGGTGCTCGATACCATTGAAGCGCTGTTTTCTGGCTTCCCCAATCAGGGGGTGCTGCGCTCGGAAATTCGCCGGCTCTTTCGCTGGCTCAAGGACAAGGGCGTCACTACCGTCATCACCGCCGAGCGGGGCGATGGCACGCTCACCCGGCAGGGCCTGGAAGAGTACGTGTCGGACTGCGTAATTCTGCTCGATAACCGGGTGATTGACCAGCTTACCACCCGCCGGCTGCGCATTGTGAAGTACCGGGGCAGCACCCACGGCACCAACGAATACCCCTACATTATCACCGAACAGGGCCTGGCCGTGTTGCCGGTGACCTCGCTCCGGCTCGACCACGAAGTGTCAGATGCGATTGATTCGTCCGGCGTGCCGGCGCTCGACGTCATGTTTGGCCGGCGCGGCTTCTACCACGGCAGCAGCGTGCTCATTACCGGCACGGCCGGCACGGCCAAAACAACGCTGGGCGCCATTTTTGCCCAGGCAATCTGCCGGCAGGGTCACCGCTGCCTGCTGTTCGTGTTCGAAGAATCGCCCCAGCAGCTCATTCGCAACATGTTTTCGGTGGGTATCGACCTGGCGCCGCTGGTGGCGCAGGGCCTGCTGCGCATCGAAGCCTCGCGGCCCACGCTCAACGGGCTGGAGCGCCATTTGGTCACCATTCACAAGCTGGTGCGGGAGTTTAAGCCCTACGCCGTGGTCATCGATCCGATCAGCAACCTGATTGCGGTGGGGAATGTCAACGAGGTCCGCAGCATGCTCACCCGGCTCATTGACTATCTGAAAGTGAACAACATAACGGCCTTGTTTACGGCCCTGGTCAACAGCCGTAGCACGCAGTCGGAGATGGCGGAGGAAGGTATATCGTCGCTGGTCGATACCTGGATCAGCGTGCGCGATCTGGAAGGAATCGGGGAGCGCAACCGGGGACTGAGCATTCTCAAAGCCCGGGGCATGGCCCATTCCAATCAGGTGCGCGAGTTTATCGTCACGGCGCAGGGCATCGAGCTGCTCGAGGTGGTGGTGGGCCCGGCGGGCATCGTGACCGGGGCCGGCCGCCTCATGCAGCAGATGCAGGAGCACGCCCAGACCTTGTCCGTTCGGCAGGAAGGCGAGCGCCGCGACCGCGAGCTGGACCGCCGTCGCCGGCTCCTGGAAGGGAATATTGCCAACCTGCGCACTGAGTTCGAATCGGTGGAGGAGGAGCTGCGGCAGATTAACGCCGATGAGCAGCAGCGCCAGCAGACGCTGATCGACGGCAACGAGCGCATTGCCGCAAATCCGGCCCAGGATTCCCCGAAAATGGACAGCCGGGGCCACTAATTCGTATCCCCCTTATTCCCTTCCCCACCCGCGCGCCATGATCGAAGAAACTGAAACTGAAGCCGAAATCTGGGAGCTGCGGCTGTACGTGGCCGGTCAGACGCCCAAATCAGTCGCCGCCCTGGCCAACCTGAACCGCTACTGCCAGCAACACCTCCAGGGGCGCTACAAGCTGGAAGTGATTGATCTGCTGGTGAATCCGCAGCTGGCGGAGGGCGATCAGATTCTGGCTATTCCCACGTTGGTGCGCAAGGTGCCCGTGCCCATCCGTAAAATTATCGGCGATCTCTCGAACGAGGAGCGCGTGCTGGTTGGGCTCGATGTCCGTCCCGTGGTCCGCCATTAATCCCGCCGATGAAACTCCTTCCGGACTCCCGTGACCGCCCGGCTTCGGCGGTTCCCGAATATTCGCTGCACCTGTTTATCACCGGGGCCACGCCCAACTCTACCCGTGCCGTGCGCAATATCAAGGAAATCTGCGAATTACACTTGAAAGGACGCTACGAGCTTCTGATTGTGGATATTTATCAACAGCCCGAGCGGGCGCAGCAGGAAGATCTGATTGGGGTACCGACTCTTGTGAAGCGCCGTCCCGGCTTGGTGCGGCGGCTGGTGGGCGACCTTTCCGACCATGAACGTGTGCTCAAAGCGCTGGGGATCAGTTTGCCAGCTATTGATTCCGGTAGTAATGAAGAGGGATAATCCTACTGCGGCCGTCCTGGCCCGGGCGAATGCGGAGCTGCGCCAGCAGCTTGAAGAAGCCCAGGAGCTGATTCACGCCATCCGAACCGGGGCCGTGGATGCGCTGGCCGTGCAGGGCGCGGATGGAACGCGCATCTTCACGCTGCAGGGAGCCGACCAGGGCTACCGGACCCTGATCGAACAGATGAATGAAGGCGCCCTGCTGCTGAGCGACGACTCGACAGTGCTCTATTGCAATGCCGGCCTGGCCAGCCTGCTGGGCTGCGATCTGGGCGAGCTAATGGGGCGCTCGTTCGAGGAGTTTGTGCCGGTCGCCTTCCAAAAAGCCTGGGCCGATCTGGTGGCGCTGGGCTGGACGGGAAAAAGCAAGCGCGAGCTGCCGCTGCAAACCACGGCCGGGGCGCTGGTGCCTTTTTCCGTGTCGATGAATGTCCTGGCCTCCAACGGCCCGCCCGCGCTGGCCGTGATCGTGACGGATTTATCGGCCCGGCGCGAGATTGCCGTTATCCGGGCCCAGGTGCAAGCGCAGAATGCGCTGCTGGGCCGCAAAAATGAGGAGCTCAAACGCGAAGAAGCCGCCCGGCGGGTGGGGGAGCAGGCCGCCGCCGAAGCCAGCCGCCTGCTGGAGGGCATCTCGCAGATCGCCTGGACTACCAATGCCTACGGCGACACCACCTACCGTAACCAGCGTTGGTACAGCTTTATCGGACAGGTACCCGACCCGGGGCCGGGGCCGGGGCCGGGCGAAGATCGATCCTGGCGGCAGCGGCTCCACCCGGCTGATGCCGACGCAACGTTGGCCCGCTGGCGGGAAAGCCTGCGCAGCGGAGCGCCGTTTGAGGTGGAATGCCGGCTGCGCAACGGCGCCGGGGACTACCGCTGGATGCTAAGCCGGGCCCTGCCCTCGCGCAACGAGCAGGGCGAAATTATCCAGTGGATTGGCACCTATACCGATATCAACGAGCACAAGCTGGCTCTCGACCGCATCGACCAGGGCCAGCGCGAACTGCGCGACAACAACGAGCAGCTCACCCGCGCCAACATCGACCTCGACAATTTTATCTACACCGCCTCGCACGATCTGAAAGTACCCATCAGCAATATCGAGGGCCTGCTGCACGCCCTGCTGCTGGAGCTGCCCCCCGAAACCGTGCACAGCGAGCCCGTGCAGCCGCTGCTGAGCCTGATGCAGGATTCGATTAACCGCTTCCAGCGCACGATTGAGCAGCTGACCGATGTCTCGAAGCTGCAAAAGGAGTACGGGCACGTCACCGAAGCGGTGGATCTGGCTGCCGTCGTTCACGCCGTGCACCTCGATCTGGCGCCCCTGCTACAATCGACCGGAGCGCAGCTGGAAGTCGATGTGAGCGCCGTGCCCACCGTCTCCTTTTCGGAGAAAAACCTGCGCAGCGTGGTTTACAACCTGCTCAGCAACGCCGTGAAATACCGCGCCCCCAACCGCATCCCGCACGTGCGCCTGCACGCCCGGCCCGAAGGCGAGTTTGTGGTGCTCGAAGTACAGGACAACGGCCTGGGGCTCGATGCGGCCAGTCAGCAGAAGCTATTTGGCATGTTCCAGCGTTTTCACGGCCACGTAGAAGGCTCGGGTATTGGCCTTTACATGGTGAAAAAGATGGTGGAAAATGCCAGCGGGCACATCGCCGTGCGCTCGGAGCTGGGCGTGGGCTCGGCGTTTTCCGTCTACTTCGTGCGGTAGCCGGCGGGCGGCGGCGACTACTATTTGCCGGCCCGCACGGCCTTCACCTCGGCCACCCGCACCTGACTGGCTTTATTGCCGAAGCTGTTGCGCACGTAAGTCAGTACGTCGGCAATCTGCTGGTCGTTGAGGTGGTTTTGGGCCGGCATGGCATTGGAATACGTGTCGCCGTCGATTTCCACGGGTACTTTCAGGCCGTTGAGCACGATGCGGGCCAGTTGGCTTTTGTCGCCCAGCACGTAAGTTGTTTTAATCAGGGGCGGGTTGAGGTTGGGCACGCCGCCGCCGTCGGCCTGGTGGCAGGTCAGGCAGGTTTGGGCGTACACGCTTTTGCCGCGCCCGATGGCCGCCAGCAATTCCGGCCCGGCGGCCGCTTTGGCTTTGGCCGCCGGTTTGGGTTTGGTCTGGGCGGAAAGCGCGACGCCGGCGCCGGCGAGCACCAGCAGGATGCAGAGAATTTGCTTCATGTAAATACCTTATTATTTCGGCTGGTAAACGATGCGGTAAATAGTGCCCTTCGAGTCGTCGCTGACGTAGAGCGAGCCGTCGGGGCCCTGGGCCAGGCCGCAGGGTCGGTGGTCGGCGCGGCCGGAAGCCGTTTTGGCGGCCGAGCCCGAGAAGTTATCGGCAAACACTTCCCAGTCGCCCGCCGGCTTGCCGTCTTTAAAGGGTTGAAAAACGATGCAGTAGCCGGCCTGCGGCTCGGGCGCGCGGTTCCAGGAGCC
>JAYWCH010000261.1:0-7929 GCA_043780755.1 Hymenobacter sp. | reverse complement strand
CGTTTTGGTGTCCACGGCCGAGAGGGAGTCGTCGAGGATCAGGATTTTGGGCTCCTTCACCAGGGCGCGGGCCATGCTCACGCGCTGCTTCTGGCCGCCCGAGAGCGTGATGCCGCGCTCGCCCACTTTGGTATCGAAGCCTTCGGGGAAAGCCGCGATGTTTTCGTACACGTCGGCGTCTTTAGCGGCCTGCAACATCCGGGCTTCATCGGGCTGGTCGAGGCCGAAATTGATGTTGTTGCGGATGGTATCGGAAAAAAGAAACACGTCCTGCGGCACGTAGCCAATCTGCCCGCGCAGCGCCGTTAGGGTATAATCGCGCACATCAGTGCCATCGACCTGAATGCTGCCGGCCGACACATCGTAAAGGCGGCAAATCAGGGCGGCCACCGTGCTTTTGCCCGAGCCCGTGTTGCCGATGACGGCCAGCGTCTGCCCCGGCCGCACCCGGAAGCTGACGTCGCGCAGGGCCTGAATGCCGGTATCGGGATAGGTAAAGGAAACATGATCGAACACGATCTCGCCTACCAGCTCCCGCTGCACGTTCTGACGCGAAACGATGTCGGTTTTCTGGTCCAGAAACTCGTTGATGCGCACCTGCGAAGCCTCGGCCCGCTGCACCAGCGACGACGTCCAGCCCAGCGCCGTGACCGGCCAGGTGAGCAGGTTGACGTAAATCAGAAACTCGGCGATGGTGCCCGTCGTGATGGTCCCCCGGATCACTTCCTGCCCGCCCACCCACACGGTGATGAGCGTGCTTAGACCAATGAGAAAGAGAATCAGCGGGAAAAACAGCGAGTTGACGAAGTTCAGGCTCAGGGATTTCTCCTTGTACTCGTTGCTGGCCTTCACGAACTGGGCGTGCGAGTCTTCTTCCCGCACGAAAGATTTCAGCACCCGAATACCCGAAAAAGCTTCCTGCACAAAGGTGGTCATCCCCGAAAGCGCCCGCTGGATTTCATCCGACTTCTTCTCAATCAGGTTATTAACATAGAAGATGCTGACCGAAAGCAGCGGCAGCGGCAGCAGCGTGTAGAGCGTCAACTTCACGTTCACGACCAGCATGAGCGGCACGATGAGCAGGAACAGCAGCACCAGCTGCAGAAAATACATGATGGCCGGGCCCAGGTACATGCGCACGCGGCTCACGTCTTCCGAGATGCGCGACATCAGGTCGCCGGTGCTGTGGCGACGGTAGAAGCTCAGCGGCAGCGACTGGTAATGCACGTAGATCTGGTTCTTCTGATCGTTTTCGATGTGCCGCGACATGACAATGAGCGTCTGACGCATGAAAAACAGGAAGATGCCGCGCAGCAAAGCCAGCACAATAATGAGCACGCCATAAAAGAGCACGTTGTGCCCGAACAGCTCATACACACCGCGCTGGGCCTGAGTGCCCGCGTAGAGGTGGTACAGGTCGATGCCCTCGTTCACGAGATCGAACGCGTAGCGCACCAGCTGAGCCGGAAAAATGGCCAGCAGCGTGCTCAGCGCCACGAACAGCACCCCGGCCAGGAAGTGCCATTTGTAGCGGAAAATGAAGGGGTTAACGGCGTTGAGAGCGCGCACAGGCTGGATAAAAAAGGGGCCGGTATGGGAAAATAGGGGTACTTTTGCGGCCCGTAACACCAAGCTCCAGCTTGGCGCGGATAGAAATCAACACCCCTCGCAGCGGCTTGGCAGCCCCCAATCGGTGCCCCGGACTGGAGTCCGGGCTAAGTGAACAAAGTTACGCCCTACTCTTCCCAACCCGGAATTTCCGCCGCCGCTACTCCCATCTGATTCCCTAATACAGATTACCCCAGTCCAATGCTAAACCGCCGCCTCCTCCGTATCAAAGTTATGCAGTCGCTCTACTCCTACCACCAGGCGGTAGGGGCTGATCTGCTGCTGGCCCAGGACCGCATCGCGGCCGCTTTCGAGCCCGATCTGGCGGCCAAAGAAGCCCCCGACCGTCCCCACCTCGAAACCCAGCGCAAGCTCGGCGAAGCCCGCCTGCGCGAGTGGTACCGCACCGGCGTGGATCCCAAGCGGACGGACGACCGGGCCGTGGACGCCGCGCTGACGGACGCCATCAGCTTCTTTAAAGCTCAAGTGAAACAGGATGGCCTGTTCTACGGTGGGCAGCTGCTGGTGGGCGCCGAAAGCATTCACGATCAGTACCTGCACCTGCTGAACCTGCCCGCCGCCCTGCTTGGCGTGCTGGAGGAGGAGCAGAGCCGCGAGGAGCGCCGCCGCCTCGGCCCCCGGCTCGATGCCATCAACGCCGACCGGCTGCCCCGGAATGCCGCCATCGAGAAGCTGATGGCCAACGAGCAGCTCCTGGGCCTGACCATCCGCCGCCGCCTGGCCTGGAACAGCCCCGAGGATCTGGAAGCGCTGACCGCCACCTGGGAGGAGATGAAGGCCGATGAAACCCTCCTCGCGTACCTCGCCGCCAAACCCACCGGCGAAGCCGAAGCGGACTACACCACGGATCTGGAAATCCTGCGTCATCTCTACAAAGAGTACGTTTTCCGGGGCGATGCACTGCCGCGCCACCTTGAATCCGACGATCTAAATTGGGAAGAAAACCGGCCCATCGTCCGCAACCTGGTGCTCAAGACCTTGAAAATGCTGCCCTTCGCCGCCGATGAGAAGCAGGAGCTGATGAACCTCTCCGCTAACTGGGCCGACGACCGCGAGTTTGCCGAGACGCTCTACAACCAAACCCTGGTTGAAGACGATAAAATGGAAAAGCTCATCGCCGGCGCCGTCCAGAACTGGGACGTGGAGCGCGTGGCGCTGCTCGATAAAATCATCCTGAAAATGGCCCTCACCGAAATGCAGCTCTTCCGCGGCATTCCGGTCAAAGTCACTATCAATGAATACATTGAGATCAGCAAGCTCTACAGCACGCCCAAGAGTAAGCAGTTTGTCAACGGTATTCTCGATAAGCTGGCGCAGGATCTGGCAGCCAGTGGCGACATTCGCAAATCGGGCCGCGGGCTGCTGGACAACCAGTAAGCCGGGCAAGCGACGGCGAAGCGCGTTCGAAGCGCCGTGGTATTGGGCCGGCCTGCACACCTTTGCACCGACTGTTGTATTTCTTCGTATTGACGCCTGAATCCGTTCTCACCTAACTCCTCCTCATTCCGACGACTATGTCCAGCAAAACCACCACCGGTATCCTGTGTTTCGCGGGCGGCGCCCTCACCGGCGCGGCGCTTGGCTTGCTCTATGCCCCTGAGCCAGGTACTGAAACCCGCTCCTGGCTCAGCTACCAACTGGAAAAGTACCGTTCCGTCCTCGCCGACCTCACCGACAGCCTCGTCACCAGCCGCGAGGCCAGCGCCGGGCCGTCGTCCGCCAAGAGCGAAGGCCAGCGCGTTATCTCCGACGCCAAATCCAAAGCCGAACAGCTCCTGGGCGATGTCGATCAGCTTATTCACCAAATCAACTCCCGCAAAGGCGCTTAATTTCTCAATGAGTACGCGGGCCGGTGAGCCGGCGTAATCCACTGATTGATCACCCTGTTAATCAGCAGATTGCCCAGGCATACCGGCCCAATCACTCATTCACCAACTGCTAAAAAAATGCACTTAGTAACCCTTATTCCCGGTGACGGCATCGGGCCTGAAATCACCAAAGCTGTAACCGATATTTTCGCCGCCGCTCAGGTACCCGTGCAGTGGGAAGAGCAGAATGCCGGTCAGACCACGTTCGACCAGTCGGGCGAGCTGATTCCAACCGCGCTGCTTAAATCCCTGGAAAAGAATAAGGTAGGCCTGAAAGGCCCGATTACTACGCCAATCGGCAAAGGCTTCCGCAGCATCAACGTGACGCTGCGCCAGAAGTACGACCTCTACCAGAACGTGCGGCCGAGCAAAACCACGCCCGGCATCCATACCCGCTACGAAGGAATTGATCTGGTGTTGTTTCGGGAGAATACCGAAGGGCTCTACTCGGGCCTGGAAGTGTACGACGAGCGCCTAGGCATCGCCGATTCGTTCAACCGCATCACGGTGGCCGGCTCGCGCAAAATCTGCCGCGCCGCCTTCGCCTACGCCGCCAAGCACGGCCGCAAAAAGGTGACCCTGGCCCACAAAGCCAACATCCTGAAAATGGCCGGCACGCTCATGCTCAACGCCTGCAAGGAAGCCGCCACCGAGTTCCCGCAGATTGTATTCGAGGATAAGATCATCGACAACATGTGCATGCAGCTGGTTAACAAACCCGAGCAGTTCGACGTGGTGGTAACCAGCAACCTGTTTGGCGACATCCTTTCCGATCTTTGCGCCGGCCTCGTGGGCGGCCTGGGCGTGGTGGCCGGCGCCAATATTGGCGATAATATGGCGGTGTTTGAAGCCGTGCACGGCTCTGCGCCCGACATCGCCGGTCAGGGCAAGGCCAACCCCACCGCCCTGCTCCGCTCCGCCCTGATGATGCTGCACTACCTGGGCGAGCACGCCAAGGCCGACCAGATCGAAAAAGCCCTGGAAGCCACGCTTTTACACCAGGAGCAATGCACCGGCGACCTCGGCGGCCGAGCCAGCACCAGCGAGTTCACCCAATACATTATCGACAAACTCTAACATCGGCGCCACCGCGCCGGAGCTGACCGCGTATTGCATCCCCCGCCGGGACACAATACGCGGTCAGCTGTTGTTAGCTGGCTGGGTGATCAGCTCCACTGGTCCTCCGTTCCCATCGGAATGCGCTTTTCAGCGCTCTCATTCATTCTAATGAAACAGTATTTAATTTTTGCCGCTTTATTGTTAGCCGCCTGCAACCGTGATAAGTCCGCGGAAGTAGGTACCGAGGGCATGAACGCGGCCGCTTCCGCCGCTTCTGACGCTACCACTAACCCCACCATTGACAATCCCAATGTGGTGAGCGACAGTGAAAAATCCAATCCCAAGGCGCCCGTCATGAAATTTGCGGAGGCTGAGTTTGATTTTGGTGATATTCCGGCCGACGGCAAAGTCCACCACACGTTTACCTTTACCAACACCGGCAAGTCGCCGCTGCTCATCGAAGATGCCACCGCTTCCTGCGGCTGCACCACGCCGAGCTGGACCAAGCAGCCCGTCGCGCCCGGCGCCACCGGCAACCTGGAAGTGCAGTTCGATAGCCGGGGCAAGCACGGCATCATCAGCAAGCAGGTAGCAGTGCGGGCCAACACCCAACCCGCCATCACCAGCATCATCATAAAAGGCAACGTGCTCGACGCCAAGCCGGCCCCTGCCAAACCGCTCTAATCATCAACTTCAGCCCCATGTTCTCGACCCTTTTACTGCAAGCCCCCGGAATCGATTTCACTCAGTTCCTCTTCCCCGTCGCTATTGGCCTGGTGGTATATTTCTTCATGATCCGCCCGCAGCAGAAGCGCACGGCCGATGCCAAGAACTTCCGCCAGTCGCTGGCCAAGGGCTCGCGCATAGTCACCATCGGCGGCCTGCACGGCCTGGTGGTCGATCTCACCGAGGATACGGTGTTGGTGGAAGTTGATCGCGGCACCAAGCTGCGCTTCGACCGCTCGGCCATTGCCCGCGAGGTGAGCACCAAGTCGAGCACCGGGCCCGACGTCATCGCCAACGCCTAAGCGATGGACGGGCCGCTACGCCGGGCCGGCCGGCTGGTAAGCTGGTTTGTGCGCCCGTTTACCGGCAAAGAGCCCAGTTTTTACCGGGCCGTGACCGCGTGCCTGTTCGCGGCCACGCTGTTCTGGCAGATGAATGCCCTGAACAAAACCTACACCACGCGCCTGAACTACCCCCTAGCGTGGCACTACGACTCGCTGCATTACGTACCCCTGCGCCCCCTGCCGGCGGCCCTGCCCGTGACAGTCACCGGACCGGGCTGGCAACTGCTGCGCGCCAATCTGGGCTGGGGCACGCAGCCCGCCAGCTTGCGGCCCGTGCCGCTGCCCGGCACCCGCTACCTGCCCGCCGCCGTGTGGCGGCGCGGCCTGCAAGCCGCCCTGGAAGGTCTCCAGATCAATGACTGGACCGGCGACACCCTACGGCTGACCTTCGACCGCTGCGCCAGCCGGCGCCTGTCGCTCGCGCTCACGCCCTTTCCGGCGGGATCCTTCACGCCGCACTTCGCCCCCACCACGGTCACCTTTCGCGGCCCGGCCAGCGTGGTGAACGCCCTGCCAGATCCCTATCTCATCGCGGCGCCCCCGTTAGCGGCTGACAGCAGCGCTGATCCGGGCGAAGGGGTCGAGATCAGAGTTCCCGCTCCGGCGCGGGTGCGGTCATCAGTCTCCACAGTGCAGCTGCGCTGGCTGCCCCGGCATGCTTCACCTTCTATTCAGTAGCGGCATGCTCCGTATTGGGATCACCGGGGGAATTGGCTCGGGCAAAAGTATTGCCAGCCGCTTGTTTCACGCGCTGGGCGTACCCGTCTACGATGCCGACTCCCGCGCCCGCTGGGTAATGGAAAACGACCCGGAGCTGCGCCAGCAGCTGCTCGCCGCCTTCGGCCCCGATACCTTCACCCCGACTGGACAACTGAACCGGCCCGGGCTGGCCACTACTGTCTTCCACAACCCCGAGCTGCTGGCCCGGCTCAATGGCTTAGTTCACCCGCACGTGGGCCTCGATTTTGAGCGCTGGGTCACCGCCCGGCAACACGCCGGCCATCCCTACGTGCTCAAGGAAGCCGCCCTGCTCTTCGAAGCCGGCTCCTACCAGCTTCTAGACCGCGTTATCACCGTGTTTGCGCCGTTGGCCGTGCGGCAGGCCCGCGTTTTACGGCGCGATCCCTACCGTTCGGTTACTGATTTACAGGCAATTATGGCCAAGCAGCTCAGCGAAGAGGAAAAAATGAGCCGGGCCGACTACATTCTGACCAACGACGACCAGCGGCCCCTGCTGCCCCAGGTACTGACCTTACACGCCCTCTTCGGGGCGCTGCCCAAAAACTAAGAAAGGCTGCCCCTTGCGGAACAGCCTTTCCTGAAGCCTATTGGCTGAGGCCAGTGGGCTTACAATTTGCCGGAATAGTCTTCCAGCGTGTCGATCACTTTGAGCAATTGAGGAACGGCCAAAGAATAGTAGATTTTAGTGCCCACTTTACTCGATTTCAGCACTCCCCGGTCTTTGAGGGTGATGAGATGTTGGGAAGCAATCGCCTGGGGCAGGTCGAGCGCCTGGTAAATATCGGTGACGGACATCTGGTTGTCTTTGCCTTTGGTTTTACCCAGCAAATCCACAATGGCCAATCGTTTCGGATGGGAGAGAACCTTGAGCATAGCCGCGGCACGGTCCAACTGTTGCGCTTCTACACGCGAATGCAATGGTTTCATGAAGGTAATAAAAAGTGAAAGGGGAGATGTGGAAGAGTAGAATAAGTGCAATACATCAGTATTACTGTGGGAGTTCCTAAGACTGGTGCAAAATAAAGGGAAATATTTCGATTATTCTAAAAATACTTAAGTGTTTTTACTTAAGTATCTACGTATTTTATTTTTAGTAAAGTATTTATTGCGATAGCTGGCTATTCAAGGGGGTTTTTGATTTGCCCATTTGATTATATTAGTATTAACACATATCTCGCTATTGTCGTTTGAATTTTATTGATTAAGCGACTGGAATTGCTGATCGCCCCTAGGGGAGCCAGGCAGAGGAGTTGGGAAACCAAATAAAGTTTACAACTGACAATCAACTCATTGTGTCAGAAAAGAATGTGAAAGGGGAAAATATTTAAAATAAGCCCGCTGCAAAAGGATCGAAACTAAATCTGATCATTACAGGCTCAACGCTCAAGAGTGCTGAGTCCGGTTTCTGTTTTTGCTACCGGACCCGTACCAACAGGGCCGGCCTGAAACGGGGTATCGGGTGATGTATTCGCTCTCAAAAGACCCTCCAACGCCAATGGTGACCTTAACGCAAATAAGTTACATGGGGTTATACCTATTACCAAAGAATACAGACTTTAACT
>JAYWCH010000260.1:0-5788 GCA_043780755.1 Hymenobacter sp. | reverse complement strand
TATAATGGCATCCCCTTCACCGCCGCCGACGGCAGCACGCCGCTGAACCTGCTCGATCCCGCCACCATCGGGCGGCTGGAGGTGCTGAAGGGGCCGGCGGGCAGCGTTTACGGCGCGGGTACGGGCGGCGTGGCCCTGTTCGGCACGCCGGAGGGGGCTGCCGGCCTGAACCGGGTGAGCGTGGGCGCTACCATGGGCGGTTTCGGCCTGCGCCGCAGCACGGCTACGGCCGAAACCAGCACCGCCACCACCAGCCTGCGCGCCCAGTACGCCCATCAGGAGCTGACCGGCTACCGCGCCCAGAGCGCCTTGCGGCGCGACGTACTGGCCCTGGACGTACGCACAGCGCCCGGCGTCAAAACCAGTCTGGCCGGGCATCTGCTTTATGCCGATATCAATTACCAGCTGCCCGGCGGCCTCACCCGCGCCCAGTTCGACGCCGACCCGCAGCAGGCGCGGCCGGGCACGGCGGCCGCGCCCGGCACAGTGGCGCAGCGGGCGTCCTACGCCTCGCGCTCGGGCCTGCTCGGGCTCACCCACGCCTATCACTTTTCCGACCGGCTGACGCTGCAAACCACGCTTTACGGCAGTGGCACGGCCATCAGCACGCCTTATCTGGTTGATTATTCCCGGAGCACGGAGCTGGGGCTGGGCGGTCGCTCGGCGCTGAGCTACCGCACGGCGCTGGCCGGGCGCGGGCTGCGGGTGCAGGGCGGCGGCGAGTTTCAGGGCGGCTTTGCTGATGCCCGCAGCTACCAGAATAATGCCGGCACGCCGGGTGTGCTGCGCTTCGACGACGAGATTTCGACCACTACTGGCTTTGCTTTCGCCCAGGCCGATTACGACTTGCCCGCCGGCCTGCTCCTTACCGTGGCTGCCAGCTACAACCGCCTTCGCTACCGCATTGCCCGGGTGAGCGACGCTGCCACGCGGCCCGCCACTTACCAGTTCAGCCGCGATTTCCGGCCCGAAGTCTCGCCCCGCGTGGCGCTGCTCCGGGAGTTTGGCGCGAATCTGTCGGCCTACGCCAGCGTGAGTACGGGCTACTCGCCGCCCTCGGTGGCCGAAATCCGATCTTCGGACGGCAACCTCAACGGCGAGCTTCAGGCCGAGCGCGGCACCAGCTACGAGCTGGGCGCGCGGGGTAATTTCTTCGCCAATCGCCTGCGCTACGAGGTGGCGGTCTTTGATTTTGAGCTGCGCCAAACCATCACCAGCAGCACCACCGATCAGGGCGTGGTCGTGTTCCACAATGCCGGCAGCACCCATCAGCGCGGCCTCGAAGCGGCCGTGAGCGGCTGGCTGTGGCAGCGGCCGGGCGCGGCCGGCCCCGCCTACCCGGCCGCGCCCGCCCCGGAGCCCACGGGCCTGCGCGCCTGGACCAGCTTCGCCTACAATGACTTCCGGTTTGGCAGCGCCTCCGGCGGCGGGTCCGACCTGAGCGGCAACCGCCTCACCGGCACCACCCCGCAAACCCTGAGCGCCGGCCTGGAATTCAGCGAGTCGCTCGGCTTTTACCTCAGCCCCAATCTCAGCCATCAGGCCCGCGTGGTGCTCAACGATGCCAACACCGAACAGGCGGCCGGCTACTGGGTGTTTGGGGCACGGGGCGGCTGGCGGCGCACGCTGGCCGGCCATCTCGAAACCAATCTCTACGCCGGAATCGACAACGCCACGGCCCGCCATTACAGCCTTGGCAACGACCTGAACGCTTTCGGCGGGCGTTATTTTCAGGCCGCGCCGGGCCGGAGCTGGTACAGCGGGGCGCAGATGGGCTGGCGGTTTTAAGCGGAAAAACCAACGCCCGGGCACGACGCCTGGGGCCCAAAACCAGCAGGCCCCGTCGGGGCGACCCAGCTAATGGGGGCACTCCGGCAGGGCCTGCTTCGGCCGGCGCTCGGCCGGCACTGGTTATTGTCGGCTCCTTTAGCTCTGCTCTTCGGGCAGGGTGAAAGCGCGGTCGCTGGGATCGGTGAGCTCGCGGGGCAGGTTGTCGGCCGAAGCCGGGGCGCGGCCGGGCATGGTGCGGGCCTGCGTGTCGGTGCGCAGGGAATCGTCCAGCTCATCGGCTTTTTCCTGGCCCGAGGCGTTGTTATCGTCCAGCACCTGGCCGTGGGTGGCGGCATTGAGCATGGGCGTGGAAGCGCCGTCTTCGGCGGCAGGTTCCGGGTTAGGAGTTGGGGGGAGCGGGGCGGCCATTGGGCAAGGGGGTTGGAATGGATGATTTGGAAAGCGGGCGGGGGTTATTCATCGGTGGCGGGGTTGCCGGCGGGCTCTTCGCGGGTGTTGTGGGTGCCGCCGCCGGCGTAGCGGGGGTCATCTTTGGCCCAGGCGGCGCGCTGCTCGTCGGTGCCTTCATTATGGGCGGCGCGCACGGCGGCAGGATCTTGGTTTTGCTCGATGTGACCGGACTGCCCGGCGGGCGTGGCGGGGGCTTTTCGGGCCTCTTTTTCGCGGCTGTCCAGCTCGCTGAACTCGTCGGGGTTATCGTTGGCGCCGCTCCGGCCGGCCGGCGTGCCGGCGGGATTAGCGGCGGGCGGCATTGGTTTTTCACCGCCAAAATCGCCGTAAGCGGGGCGGCCGGGCTCCTGGGCCGGATCGTTGGGATTATGTGGCGCGGCGGTGGCGCGGGCTTTTTGGTCTTCGGGGCGCTGGTCGTCGGGCGCGGGATTGTTCTGGGTATCCATGGGAAAGGGGAAAGGGTAAGGTGGCCGACGGGCCGGGCCCATCGGTCGGGTTTCTTACGCAAACCCGCCGGGGGCGATCATTTTCGCCGGCCGCTGCGCGGCCGGCGGCCCGGCCCGGCAGCCCGACTTCGGCCGTACTTTCGCCGGCACACTCCATTGTTCCCCCTTTTAATACTCATGGCTGACATCACCACCGCCGAACTCCACCAGCGCCAGCAGGCTGGCGAAACGCCCATTATCTTCGACGTGCGCGAAACCTGGGAGTTTGAAGAAGGCCGCATCCCCGGCGCCCAGAACATCCCCCTCAACTCCCTGCCCGAGAAGCTCGACGACCTGGAAGAGTTGAAAAACCAGGAAATTATCGTGCATTGTAAAGGCGGCGGCCGGGCCACCTCGGCCAAAGCCTACCTCACCCAGCAAGGCTTCACCAACGTGCGTAACCTGCAAGGCGGCTTCCAGGCCTACGCGGCCGAGCAGTCCCTCAACTAAACGCCGGCCCGAATATGGAACCAGAAATGGTCAAGCTTCGCTGCGCGCTGCATGACCGTTCTTGGGGTGGGGATGACCTCTTACTCGCTCGGAGCGACCTTTTATTCGCTCCAAGCGACCTTTTACTCGTTTCGAGCCTGCAATTTGCCGTCGGGGGCATAGTGCAGCTCGCCCCGGCCCACCAGCTCGCGCACGGCGGCCGTGACGGCCGGCGCCTGCTGGGGCGCGAAAAGATCCAGCAGCTCCCGGGGCGTGCGGGCCAGCTGGTGGAGGTGGACCAGGATGGACGCCTGGAGCAAAACAGCTTCGGCCAGGGTCTGGGCCGCTTTTTTTTCGGCCAGGCAGTTGTCGCAGACGCCGCAGCGGGCGGGGTCGGCTTCGTCGAAATACGTGAGCAGGAACTGCTGGCGGCAGCGGGTGCCGGCGCCGTACTGGGCTACGGCGTCGGTTTGGTGGCGGGCCAGGTCGCGGGCGGCGGTTAGGCGCACCTGATCGATGGGGAGCTTGGGCGCGTCGAAGCGTGCCGTGGTGAAGAGGGCCTGCGGCGATTCCTGCCGGGGCTGGTAGTGCAGAATGCCCGCCGTGTGCAGGTAGCGCAGCTGCTGGCGCACTTCTACCACGCTCCGGCGCAGGTGCGTGGCCACGGCATTCTCCGAGATGGCCTGAAAATCGGCAAACAGCTCCCCGCCGTGCAGGCGCAGCAGGGCTTTAATCAATAAATCGTGCTGGGCATTGGCTACCTGAAAGGTGTACAGATCCTGATGATTCATAATCAGGTGTACCCGGGCCGGGCTGTTCACGGCCTCGTTGAGCTGCACAAAGCCTTCACGCTGCAAAATTTTCAGCGAGTTGTGGGCGTCCACGGCCCGGATGCGGTAGGTCTCGGCAAACTGCTGCAAGTCGAAATCGAACGCGGCCAGCTCGCCGCCGCCCACCGCCGTGCGCGAGTAGTTGGCCAGCGCCTGGTAAACGCGCCGGACGGTATCCAGCGGCGGAAATGCCTGGTTGGTGCGGCGGCGCAGCGCGGCGGCATCGTCGGGGCCGGTGAGGAGCACGGCAAAGGCGTACTGGCCGTCGCGACCGGCCCGGCCGGCTTCCTGGTAGTAGGCTTCGAGGGTATCGGGGGCGTCCAGGTGGGCCACGAGGCGCACGTCGGGCTTGTCGATGCCCATGCCGAAGGCATTAGTTGCCACGATGAGGCGGGTTTTGTCGGCAATCCAGTCCTGCTGCACCTGGGTGCGCTTCTCGGCGGGCAAACCGGCGTGGTAGGCGGCGGCTGGGAACTTGTGCTGCTGCAGAAACGCGGCCGTGTCCTCCGTCTGCCGCCGGGTGCGGGCGTAAATAATGCCGGTTTTGGTCGGGCCCACGCCGCGCACCACTTCTAGCAGGCGCCGCAGCTTGTCCTCCGTGGGCAGCACCGAGTAGGAGAGCTTGGGCCGGGCGAAGCTCTGCCGAAAAACCCCGTAGCCCGGCCGGAATTGCAGCTTCGCCACAATATCAGCCTGCACCTGCGCCGTAGCCGTGGCCGTGAGGGCAATGACGGGCACGCCCGCCGGCAGGACTGCCCGCAGCTCGGCAATCCGTAGGTACGGCGGCCGGAAATCATAGCCCCACTGCGACAGACAGTGGGCCTCGTCCACGGCCAGCAGCCCCACATTCATCTTGGCTACTCGCACCTGAAACAGCTCGGTGAGCAGGCGTTCCGGACTTACGTACAGGAATTTAACCGCCCGCCCGTACACGCAGTTGTCCAGGGCGTGGTCGATTTCCTGGTGGCTCATGCCCGCGTAAATGGCCTCAGCCCGGAGCCCGCGCCGCCGAAGGTTGTCCACCTGATCCTTCATCAGGGCGATGAGCGGCGTCACCACCAGGCAGATGCCCTGCCGCACCAGCGCCGGTACCTGAAAGCAGACGCTTTTGCCGCCGCCAGTGGGCAGCAGCGCCAGTGCATCGTGCCCCGCCAGCACCGCCGCGATAATTTCTTCCTGCCCCGGTCGGAACGCCGTGTGCCCCCAATACTCGCGCAGCAGGGCCAGGGGCGTGATTTCGGCGGGAGGCGAGGACATAGTGCGAAGGTAAGCCGCCGGGGAAGTTCCCGCCCCGGCGCCGGCCACAAAAAAGCCCGCTGCAAGCTGCAGCGGGCCATCATCAGGCAGGATCAAGCCGCCCCGTGCCGGTTGGAGGCAGTCCCGGCGCCGGCGCTATGCCGCCGCCTTGTCGCCATTCTCCCGCTCCTCAATGGCTGAGCGCAGCTTGGCAATCGCCGCCGTGGCGCGTTCCTCATCGAGGCGGTTGATGTTGAGTAGCATCTTGGTTTTTTCGGGGCGGGTGATGACCGGGTGGTTCAGCAGGCGAATGATTTCTTCCTTCTGCGAAGCTGTGGCGTAGTGCAGCGGGGCCACCTGCTCGGCGACGACGGGCGGCACAACCTGCATGGCCGGGGCCGGTACGGCGGCCGGCTCCACGGCCGTGTTGGTGTTGTAGTCCATTTCCTCGGCGGGCGTGGGCTCGTAGCCGGCGGCGCGGATAATCCAGGCCAGGCAGTTGCGGTATGCCTTGCCAATAGCACGGGTCTGGGCCATGCTCATAATGGCAAATTCCTGGTAGAATTT
>JAYWCH010000259.1:0-4124 GCA_043780755.1 Hymenobacter sp. | reverse complement strand
GCATCGGGCCGCATCTGGTCGGTGATGAGGCGGAAGAGCGTGGTTTTGCCCGCGCCGTTCGGCCCGATAATGCCCACAATTCCGCCCTGCGGCAGCGAGAAACTCAGGTTTTCAAAAAGTAGCTTGTCCCCGAAAGCTTTGGACAAGCCCTCGGCCTCGATGACCTGGGCGCCGAGGCGCGGGCCGTCGGGAATGAACAGCTCCAGCTTTTGCTCCTTGTCTTTGGCTTCCTCGCTGGCCAGCTTGTCGTAGTTGGCCAGGCGGGCTTTGCCCTTGGACTGCCGGGCTTTGGGCGACATCCGCACCCATTCCAGCTCGCGCTGGAGGGTTTTCATGCGCTTGCTTTCGGAGTTTTCCTCCTGGGCCATGCGGGTGGTTTTCTGCTCCAGCCACGAGCTGTAGTTGCCTTTCCACGGAATGCCGCTGCCCCGGTCGAGTTCCAGAATCCAGCCGGCCACGTTGTCGAGGAAGTAGCGGTCGTGGGTCACGGCGATGACCGTGCCCTTGTACTGCTGCAAGTGCTGCTCGAGCCAGAGCACGCTCTCGGCGTCGAGGTGGTTGGTGGGCTCGTCGAGCAGCAGCACGGCGGGTTCCTGCAAGAGCAGCCGGCAGAGCGCCACCCGGCGCTTCTCTCCGCCCGACAGGTTGCCGATGATGGCTTCCTGCGGGGGCGTGCGCAAGGCGTCCATGGCGCGTTCGAGGCGGCTGTCGAGGTTCCAGGCGTCGAGCTGATCGAGGCGCTCCTGCACCTTGCCCTGGCGGTCGAGCAGCTTATCGAAATCCGCATCTTCGGCCCCGAAGGCTTCGTTTATCTCATCGAATTGCTTGAGCAGGGCCACCGTTTCGGCCACGCCTTCCTCCACTACTTCGCGCACCGTTTTGGTGGGGTCGAGCTGAGGTTCCTGCTCGAGGTAGCCCACGGAGTAGCCGGGCGAAAAAACCACTTCGCCCTGAAACTGCTTATCGACACCGGCAATAATTTTGAGCAGGCTCGATTTGCCCGAGCCGTTCAGACCCAAAACGCCAATCTTGGCGCCGTAAAAAAACGATAAGTAAATATTCTTGAGAACTTGTTTCTGAGGGGGATAGATTTTACTCACTCCCGCCATGCTGAAAATGATGGTCTGGTCGCTCATAGGGAAGGGAAAGGGACGAATGAAATGGTGGCCGGCCCGGCCCGTAAGCCGATTGGCGGCTGGCCGGCCGCTTAGCCGGGAACAAAGAACGGTAAGGGTCCTGGCACAAGCCACACCTTTTTTCGGACTTTCGAAACCAGTTCCCGGCTCATCGTATTACCTTACCAATAATAATTTCGGACTTTCCCGGCGAACGGAGTCCGCATCATGGTAACCCCTCGCCTTTTTCGCGTAAACTTGTAGTCACTTCCTGGCCCTTATTTCAGTGCCCGCCCGCTATTCTATCCCCCTACCCACGAGCTTACAATTTGTATGGAATCAACCGACGACCACTTGCTGACCGAAGCCCGGCATTTCGGCTACGTGGAAGCCGGCGGTGTGTGGCTGCGCCCGGTGCTGGGCCAGCCGGCCCGGCAGATTGGCCTGGTCAAAGAATCGGACGAGGCGGCCCTGCGCTACTTTGCCCAGCGTTTCGCCGCACTGCGCGCCAAAGTCGATGACCTGCTGGCCAACATGGCGGCCAGCGACAACAAAGGCTCGTTCCTGATGAAGGCGCTGCACCTCAAGGAGCAGCTGCGGACCCACGATGGCCTCGGCGATTTTGTGGAGCAGCACCGCCGGCTCACGGCCGTGGAGGAGGCCATTGCGGTGACCGTGGTGCAGAATCGCGAAAAAAACCTGGTTACCAAAATGGGCTTCATTCACGAAGCCGAAGCCCTGCGCGAGAGCGTGGAATGGATTTCGGCCAGCGAGAAGGTGAAGGATCTTCGGCAGGGCTGGCTCAAAACCGGAGCCGTGGATAAGGCCCTGGCCGACGAGCTGGAAACCCGATTCCAAGCCGCCATTCAGGTGTTTTTTGACCGGCGCAAGGCTTTTCAGGCCGATAAGAAGTCGATGTCTTCGCACGTGCAGACCCGCTACCGCGACCTGGTGCAGCAAGCCGAAAATCTCAAGAATTCCGATCAGTTTGAAACCACCTCCCGGCAGCTCAAGCAGTTGCAGCTGGCCTGGCGGGAAGTGAACGGGACGCTGCCCAAAAAACTGGCCTCCGAGTTATGGACGCGGTTTCGGGCGGCCAACAACCATTTCTTTGAGCGGCTCAAGGCCCACATCGCCACGCAGCAGGCCACGGCCGACGGCCCGGGCGCCCCGGCCTCGCCCGACGAGCTGCTGGCTCGCAAGCGCGCCCTCGCCGACCGCGCCGAAGCCCTGATGAACACGCCCCCGCAGGAAGCCATCCTGCACGCCAAAGCCCTGCAAACCGAGTGGAAGCAGGTCGGTACCGTGCGCGGGGAGGAGTCGGACCGCATCTGGCAGCGGTTCATGGTGGCCTGCGACAAAATTTTTGAGCTCAGTGCCCTGGAATACCAGCTGCGCAAGCGCGCCGGTGGCGAACCCGTGCCCACGGCGCCCGCCGAGCGCGCCCGCTTCCGGGCCGGCACCTTGCGCGAGCTGGTCAAAGACGACCAGCAGGAGTTGGAACTGCTGCGGGCCAATTTCGACAAGCTCACCCCGAGCGCGGCCAACGATACCTTCCGCGAGATGCTGCAAACCAAGATCCGGTCGTTTGAGCGCAAGATTCGCACGAAGAACGACCTCATCGTTTTATTCAGCCAACAAGCTCAGACGGCCGGCTAACCTTCAGCCGGCTTTTGCGTTGTCGGTTCCAAAGCCGTTTCCGGCTTGTATGTTGAACGGAAACCCTTACCTTCGCCAACCTTTTTTTACCCTCCTATTATGTACTGGACACTCGAACTGGCTTCCTATCTGGAAGATGCTCCCTGGCCCGCCACCAAAGACGAACTGATTGACTTCTCCATCCGCTCGGGTGCCCCCATGGAAGTGGTTGAGAACCTGCAGGCGCTGGAAGACGACGGTCAACCCTACGAAAATATCGAGGAAGTATGGCCCGACTATCCGACCAAAGACGACTTCATGTTCAACGAGGACGAGTACTAAAATCTGCTGATCAGCTGATTAAGGTCGGGTTTGAAGTTTCGGACCGCCGCGGGCTGCTGAAAGTTTGACTCCCGCCACCAAGGTGCTGATCATTTTCTGCTTGACTAAAAAAAAGGTTGCGAACTACTCCGAGAGGGAGTTGGTCCGCAACCTTTTTTGCATTAGTCGGGGCCTGCCGCTAGCGCCGGCCCGGCCGGCCACGCAGCACCTGCGCGATTGAGCGCAGGAACGGGCCGGGGGCCACCGAATTCATCACCCGCAGGTTATCGGCCCAGGAGGTGGTCTCGTCCAGAAAACGGAAAATGCGCGCCACCGGATTGCGGGCAAAAAGCTGCCGGAAAACATCGCGCGTGGTCTCGCCCCGGCGCTGCATAATATCGAGCAGCAGCGTGTCGAAGAGGCGAAACTGCCACCGGTCGCCCGTCGGGTCCGGGGGCGGGTGGCCCGTGCCGGCCAGCGCCGCCACCAGCCGCGCGGAGTGCTGCTGAATGCGCTTGAACGCGTAGCCGGTACTGGGCTTGGCCCGCCCGCCCCGGGTGCCGAGGTTGATGATGTGCGCTCCGTCACGCGCCGGCAGCGGGTGGTTGGTCATCGGAATGGCGCCAACTTCTTCGGCCTCGATTCGGTAGTTCCGGACGCCCAAAGTGTCGCGTAGATATGCCCGGATCTCCGCCTCATATTCGGCTTTGGGCAGCGGCTCGGCGGAGAATAACGTGTACTCTACCAGCGCTTTGCGCGGCGTGAAGGGCAGCACGTACATGAACCGCGCCTCGTGCTGCTGCTCGCCCCGGAAATCCATAAACTCCACCACTGCCGGATCGAAAACATCGGTTTCCGTCTCAATCTCCCAGCCCACGAAGTGCTGGAGCAGGTAATGGTATTTGTCGGGTCGGGGCGCCATGACGGGTGGACGGCTGTCGAAGGCGTAGCGCGCCGTGAACTCGCCCGCGCTACTCTGGACGCGCACGCCGCTGGCCGTATTTTTCAGGGTCTGAACCGTGCCGGTTACGCTGGAAAACTGCGCGTTAT
>JAYWCH010000258.1:0-1575 GCA_043780755.1 Hymenobacter sp. | reverse complement strand
CATGATGACAATCTTCCGCACCTTGCGCCGCATAGTGCTGCCGGCGCTGCTGCTGGCGGCCGGCGCGGCCTCGGCCCAAGTGGCGCCCGCCCTGCCCCTGTCGGCCGATCCCGCCCGGGCCGCATACGCCCCCACACCCGCCCAACGGATGCAGCGGCGCGGCACGGCGGCCCTGACGCTGCCCTTCTTCGACGATTTCACCTCGCCCCTGGAAGGCGCGCCCCAGGTGCAAAACTGGCTCCCCGTGGGCGGGGCGCTGGTTAGCAACCGGCTGGCACTGCTGCCGCTCACCCGCGGGGCCGCCACCCTCGACGGCCTCCGGGCCAACGGCCAGAGCTACAGCAATGCAGTCCGCAGCAGCTACGGCAATATCGATTCGCTGACGTCGCAACCCATTAATCTGTCGGGCCTTACGGCTAATGATCAGGTGTACCTGAGCTTTGCCTGGCAGGCCGGCAGCATTGTGGGCGCGCCCAATCTCAACACCAGCAGCACGCCCGTCCGGCTGGAATTATTCGTGCAGACCGATGTGGGCGACTGGGAATCAGTGTGGCTTTACCGCAGCACGCACCAGCGCACGGTTTTCCGCCAACAGGTTATTGCCCTCAATCAACCCCGTTTCCTGCACGGCAACTTCCAGTTTCGGTTCGTGGCCAGCGGCAATACGTCCGACAACAGCGACTCCTGGAGCGTGGACTACGTGCTGCTTGATCGCGGCCGGGCGCTGGGCCTGGCCGACACCACGTTTGCCGACGTGGCCACCAGCGCCGGGCTCAAGGGCCGTAATCCCTCGGGTGGGCTACGCAGTCCCCTGCGCCGGTTCACGGCCATGCCGGTGTGGCAGTTCAATGCCGCGAGTCCGCCCGCCAGCGAGCTCAACCCCCGGCTGGGCGTAAATCTGAGCAACCTGAGTCCCGGGGTGCTGCCCATTCCCATCGACATTTTGGGCACGGTGCGCGATCTGGCGGCGGGTCCGGTTGGCCCCTGGCTCCAGACCAACCGCCGGCTGCCCGTCAATCCCCGCCAGGACAGCGTAACCGGGGCGGCCAACCGCCAACCGCTGCCCGCCACGGCAATCCCCAAAATTCTGCGCTACACACTGGCGCTCAATTCGCAGGAAAGTACCCTTCGCACCCTCGCCAACGACACCATTTTTCGCGATGTGGAGCTGAATAACTATTACGCCTACGATGACGGCACCGCCGAAAACATCACCCAGCTCCTGCCCTATTCCTCCGGCCTGCCGTCCGCCTTCGCCTATCGTTTCGATCTCAACCAGCCCGATTTTGTGCGCGGCCTGCGGCTGTATCCGGTTTTCACGGCCTCCGACCGCAACAGCCGGGCCGTGACCATCAGCGTGTGGGCCGATGCTTCCGGGCAGCCCGCCACGCAGCCCGTCGCCACCAAAACGGCGATTATTCCCAATCCGCTGCCGGCCGGCTGGCAGTATTTTGAGATCACGTTCGACCAGCCCGTGCCCGTGACGGGCAGCTTTTACGTCGGCTACGCCCAGCCCTCGCAGGGCCGCGACCTGCACTACGGCCTGGATCTGAACAGTACCTTCCCCGCCCGCCA
>JAYWCH010000257.1:0-3993 GCA_043780755.1 Hymenobacter sp. | reverse complement strand
CTGATTCTTCCGACGCGCCAAGGCTCGCGCCGGCACGGCTCTGCTGTGTCCGGGGCGGGCCTTTTCGTTTGCCCGTCGCGCCGTCTGAGTCGGCCCCGGTCCCGACCTCTGTACCGACCTCGGAGCCGTAAATCACGTTGTGGTCATCTGCGAAGACCTCAAACCCTACCGCCACGAGCACCCCCACAACCTAACCGACCAAAGTAACGCCGTCGGCTTCGCCCTGCGCGACGAGGCGCCCGGCCGGGATCGGGGCTTCCAATCGTTCAATCACACTGGTCAGTCACCGGCCGGCGACTTTGTCCGTTCCGTCAGCATTCAACTCACCATCAAAAGCATCAAGTCCAAACCCATGAAAAAGTCCGTCTTCTTCCTTGCTTCCTTCTGTATCGGTACCGGTCTGCTCAGCGGCTGCAGCGACAATAAAACCGCTGATACCAACACCACAACCAGCTCCCCCCAAACAACTGCACCCGTCGATACGGCCGGTGGTATGGCCGGCATGGACCACACCAAAATGGGGGTGGCCGGTTCCGCCAGCTCCCCCGGTATGGTGGCCGCCATGAACACCATGATGGGAAAGATGAATGCTTTTAAGCCCGCCGGCAACACCGACCACGACTTTGCCCACATGATGATGACCCACCACCAGGGGGCCGTGGAGATGTCGTCCCTGGAGCTTCAGGAAGGTAAAGACGCCACGTTGCGGGCCATGGCCCGGAAAATCAGTGCCGACCAGCAGCAGGAAATTAAGGATCTCGAAGCCATTGCTACCCGCCTTGACGGCGCCCCCACCAACTACAAGCCCAACGACCCCGCCGACCCGTTCACCAGCGTCATGAAAAGCTCGATGGACGGCATGATGAAGCCGAGCCAGCCCACCGGCAACGTGGATGCGGACTACGCCCGGCTGATGGTGCTCCACCACCAGAGCGCCGTCGACATGGCCAGGGCCGAAGTAGCGCACGGCCGCGATACTAAGCTCAAGGAAATGGCGCAGGCAATGATTGACGCCCAGCAAAAGGAAATCCAGCAGTTCAAAGACTGGCAGGCTAAAAACGGAGGCAAAATGAAGGCTCATGCCGCCGTCTACGAATCCCCCATGGGCTACCAGGGCCGCCGCCGCAATCAGCCCGGCAAGCGTCCCGCCTGCGGAATGACGCTGGAAAAGCAAGCCTAAAGCGCCTTCTGGGGGACTCTTATCCGCACCTGCCATTTGCCCTGCCTGCCCCGCGCCACCTTACCGCCGCGGGGTGTACGCCCCAAAATTCTCATGCAAAACAACCCAAGCACTGCCCGGTCCGCGGGGCTGCTGTTGCTGCTCGCGCTGGTGCTGGGCACCGTTCCGGCCGGGGCCCAGCAGGTCATTGTGCGGCCTGATAGCGCCGAAGCCCTCGCGCTGCGCCGGCATCCGCGCCTGCGCCAGTCCGCCCAGGAAATTGAGGAGCAGCGGGCGCTGAAGCGCGGCAGCTTCTCGCTGCGCAACCCGGACTTTCTGTTTTCGGCCCCCACCGGCGAGCGGTGGGCCCCCGGCGTAGTCCAAACCATCGACTTTCCGACGGTCTACCGCCGGCAGGCCCGCCAGGCTCAGGCCGGCCTCACGCTGGCCGAGCGCGGCCGCGACGTGAACCGTGCCGCTGTGTGCCGCGACGTACGCTTGGCCTACCTGGCGCTGCAGGTTGGCGAAGCCCAGGTGCGCCAGCTCAGCTACCAGGACAGCCTCTACCGCACCCTGCAAATTGCCACCGACCGCCTCTTTCAAGCCGGCGAAGTCACTTCCCTCCAACGCATCAGCACCGAGGCCGAAGCCCGGCAGGTGGCCAACCAGCTGGCCCAGGCCGTGGTGGACCGTCGCTCGGCCCAGCGCCGCCTCGGCCTGCTGCTTGGTTTTCCCGAAGCCGACCTGAGCACCGGTACCGACCTGCGCCGCTCCGGCCCGGAGCTGGCCCGCGTTGGGACCGAGCTGCTTGACCGCCTGCCTGCGCAGGACAGCACCGCCCTGGCCCAGAACCCTACGCTGGCTTACTTCACCCAAAATGTGGGTCTGAGTCAGTCGGGTATCAATCTGGTGCGGGCCCGCCGCACGCCGGCCCTAACCGTGGGCTACCAGAACCAGGGCTTCGCGGAGTCGCCTTACCAGTACCGCCTGCAGCTCGGGGTGTCGGTACCGCTGTATTTCTGGACCTACCGCTCGCTGCTGCAGGCTGCTACGGCCCGCAGCAAAGCCGCTCAGGCCCAGGTGCAGGTACAGCAGCTCGAGCTGGGCAGCCAGTACCAGCAGGCCCTGGCCGATACCCGCAAGTTCGCGGCCTCGCTCACCTACTTCGCGCAGACCGGCCTGCCGCAGGCTGCGGCCATCATCAGCCAGTCGCAGCGGCTGTTTCGGGCCGGCGAAATCAGCTATCTGGTCCTCATTCAGAGCCTCAGCCAGGCATTTGCCATCCAGAATAATTACCTGGCCACCATCCGCGACTACCGGCGGGCCATCACCGAGCTCAACTACCTCCGCGGCCAGTAACCCCAGCTATGAAACAGTCTCTGATTATCCCGCTCGTGCTGGTGCTGCTAATGTTGCTGCGCCCGGCTTCGGCCCCCGCCCACGGCGGCGAGGACCACGGCGAAACCGCCAAGGCCGCCGGCGGGAGATTTCCCACCACGTTTTCGGTCGCCGCCCTCTCCGAGAAATTCGAGCTGATGCTGCGTTTCGAGCCCCTGGAAAAGGGCCGGGACGCTGATCTGCGCCTGTTCATTTCGGACTACGCCACCAACGCGCCCATCACGGGCGCCCGGCTCACCGTCACTTGTCCAGAAGCCCCGGCGCTCAAATTCGAAATAACCGGGAAGGAACCCGGCAGCTACCTGGTCGAGGGCACCTTTCCGGAGAATAAGAAGTACAGCCTCGCCGTCAACGTCGTGGCCGGCTCCCGGTCCGACCTGCTGGTGCTGCAAGGTCTGGTAGTGGGCCAGAAGCTGCCCGTCGCGGCCAGTCCGCGGACTCCGGCTATTTCGCTTTTTTCCTCCTGGCAAACCGTGCTGGCCCTCGTCGGGGCCTTCGCCCTGGGCATGCTGCTCACGGGGCTGCTCATGCGCCGCCGCCCTGCCGCGCCCGTTTCCACCGCTTCGTCTTCCGCTCATGAAAATCAGGTCTAAGTTTCTGGCCGCTACGGCCGTGGTGCTCGTCGCGCTGCTGCCCCCGCCCGCCCGTCTTTTCGCCCACGGCGGCGAAGACCACGGCGGGGCCGTCCCGGCCGGTGCCGGCGGGGGGGTGGTAGATGCCGTGGTTCTGCCCAAGGAAAGTCAGTTTCTCTTTGGCGTCCGCACGGCCCTGGCCAGCTATTCTACCACTTACAACCGCCTCACGCTCTACGGCACCGTGTCTTCGGCGGCGGGCGGCGAAGGCCGGGTGGTAGTACCTCAGACGGGTCGGGTCGTCAGCCTTGCGGCCCGGGTGGGCCAGCCGGTGCATACCGGGCAGGTCCTGGCGGTGGTTGATCAGACCCTCGACGCCACCCAGCAAATTGGCCTCAGCACCGAGCGGGCCAATGCCCAGGCCGAGCTGCGCGCCGCTCGGCAGGACTACGCCCGTCTGCAAAGTATCGCCGATATCGCCGCCCGCAAAGACGTGCTGGCCGCGGAGCTGCGCCTGCGCCAGGCCCGCCAGAACGCCGGTATTTACAACGGTCAGGCCCGCAACCGCCGCGTCATCATCACCTCGCCCATCAGCGGGACTGTCGATGTGTTTAATCTCGCCGTGGGCCAGCAGGTGACGCAGGGCGACGAGCTGTTTCGCGTTCTGAACCCCGGCAAGCTGCGCGTCACGGCTGAAGTCTTCGCCCAGGACCTGCCCAAAATCACGCCTGGCGCCCAGTTCAGAATCGAAGGTTTGCAGGGCCAGGAAGGCCGCGCTTCCGCCCGGCTGGTCGTCTTCAGCAACACCGTAAATCCCGTGAATCAGGCCCGCCAGCTCATTCTGGAGCTCGACGGCGCTGGCGC
>JAYWCH010000256.1:0-3751 GCA_043780755.1 Hymenobacter sp. | reverse complement strand
GCCTTCGGCGGCGGCGCTGACCGTCAGGCCGGTCTGGTGCCAGTTACCGGCCGTGAGGAGCTCGGGTTTGACCAGTGTTGAAGCGGCCGAGGACTGGGGGGCGCTGGGAGCTTGCTCCTGCTCTTTTTTGCAGGAAATCAGGGATAGAGCGGCCATAGCGACGGCCAGAAACAAGGGCATTTTTTTCATGCAAACAATTTTAAGAATTTAAGCAACAGCTACTTTGCGGCGGCCAATGGAAAACATATTTGTTAAAAGGCACATAAAGGAATCTCACTACCTGACCGTAATCCGGTAGTGCCAGCCTAACTAACCCGTTATTGCTTTCGTTCAGTATTTCATGGAAAAAGACTATTATTGAAATTTTGTATGCATAAAGTCATATGAATAATAGCGGGATAATAGTGCCTGCTTGGGACAAATAACTACTGTTAAGTTGTATTCTTATCTGGCACGTGCTGGCCGGATGATTCGGAAGTATTCGTTTTATTTTATTAGTGGTTAAGGAAAGCCGATTTTGCATTCGATCGGGACTGGGGCTATAAAACGATGCCATAGGGCTGATCTTGCCCGTAGCAAGAAATTTTGTGGTCTTCGGTCCGGTCCGGCAGCGGTTTGGGCTACTGCATTTGACGACGGGTTTGGTGGTTCGGGTCAGGGCTGCACTTTTTCATTTCGGTAATGCCCATCACGAAGTAGGTTGTGCATTAGGGCTTCCGAACCAAAACGCTGGCTTCTGTTTAGAGCCTTTTGAGACCTTTTTTTGGAGGCGACTCAACCACGGCCAGAATTAAATGATCCCTCGAGTAGCTTCTGCGGCCTTTGGGTAAATTCTGGTGCACAATCCTGCTTAATAAGCTGAATTTAATAACAATTAAATTTTTATTTGCATTTTACAATTATTATTCTGTTATTTAATGAAGCAATTGATGATTCTTTATTCTCCCGCTTTTGCCCGAAAAACCTGGCCAGTTGACGACTAATGCTTACCCGAGGGATGCTCCAATCGACCGCCTAGTGCGTGGTGGGAACCCGGCATTTACCCGCCAGTCTAACAACTTCTGCCGATACTTTCACCCTAATCTGATACCATGTCGTCATTTTCTCAACGCCCCCCTCCCCCGAAACCCGCTGTCAATGAAAACCTGTCTGACGCGGCCCAATAGCAGCTAGTGTGTTGGTTTACCCCACCGTATTAATGCACTCCAGTCGTCGTGCAGGTTGGCGGCCAACACGCACGTCGCGACTGATGCGACCGCTTACGCCCTGGGGAAATTTGCTGTCGTTGAAGCTGGTTTATTCGGTGGCCGTGGTAAAGTTCCTGACGTCCTGCAAGTTGGGAAGAAGGGTAGTCGGTTTCGTGTTTTTGTTATCAGCCAGGCATCTTTCAGTGTGATATATTGATAATCAGGTGTTAATGCTTCCCTGAACAACGACATTGCCTTACTTCGCAAAGCAGGAATAAACCATATCTCATCAGGGAAATTCACCTGACGAAACGCACCAGCCACACCCGTCTCTGAACATGGATGGATTGCCATTTACGAACTCTTCTGGGGCTATTTGCGACGCCGACACACCCTGTCAACAATGAAATAGCAGCCAGTTTCCTGGTTAGTATGCACGCTTCTACTTGCTTGCATTAGACTATATACCGCTTTCCACCTAGACCAGATTCCTCTGACAAAGGGCCCGCCTTGGTATCGGAAAACCGAGGTATGCAGATCGAAAGCCCGACTGATAGGCCCGCCTTGCCGACCGACGATAACGGCTACGCCAAGCGATTGACCGGTTCTTCCCCACCCTTTTTACAAGCATACCCAAGTCCGTTTTATGAATCATCTATTAATCACCATACTGTTTTACAACTATGAAAAAGCTTTCAGTTATTGCTCAATTTATGTTGAGCCTTGCCTTAATTATAACCTTGGGAGGTGTATTTAAGGCTCAGGCCCAATTACCGGCAGGCTTTACCTCAACTACCATTTCATCGGGCTGGAACGAGGTCGTAGGACTTACTTTCACGGCTGATGGCAAGAAAATGTTCGTCTGGGAGCGGCCCGGCGTCGTGTGGGTCGTTGTCAGTGGCCAACGCCAGCAGCTGCTGGACATCCATGATGAGGTAGGGGCCTGGGGCGATCATGGCATGCTGGGCTTTGCGCTCCACCCCCAGTTTGCTTCCAACGGGTACATCTATCTGTTGTACCTCGTGGATCGGCACTATCTGCTGAACTTCGGCACTCCTGCATACGATCCGAATGCCAACGACTATCACAGCGCGACTATTGGTCGCCTGACTCGCTACACCGTGACCCCGGCCAGTGGCGGTGGCTACCAAGTTGACCCGGCCAGCCGTAAGATTATATTAGGGGCTACCAAAACGACGGGGATACCGTCCACCGGAGCCAGTCACGTGACTGGTTCCCTGGTGTTTGGTGCCGACGGGACCTTGCTGGTTGGTACGGGCGATGGTGCCTCCGCAGGTGACACCGATACAGGCAGCAACGCTACCTCTAATTACGCACAGGCCCTAAGCGACGGTATTATCCGGCCCGAAGAGAACGTTGGATCTTTTCGATCACAAATGATCAATTGCCTGAACGGCAAAATTCTGCGCATCGATCCCCTGACCGGTGCGGGCATTTCCAGTAATCCGTACTATGATGGAACAGCTCCTAATGCCCCCCGTTCAAAGGTATGGGCATTAGGATTGCGCCAACCATTCCGGATGAGTCTGAAGCCCGGAACTGGTAGTCCGGATCCGACCGCTGCGAATCCCGGTTCACTCTATATCGGCGACGTTGGTTTCAGCAGTTGGGAGGAAGTTGACGTCGTGAACCGCCCCCGACAGAACCTGGGTTGGCCCCTCTACGAAGGATTGGAGCCGAACCCTCAATTCATGAATAAATCTACTGGCAACCAGGACGCTCCGAATCCCCTTTATAATTCAAACGGTTGTACCCAGCAGTATTTTACTTTTCAGGATTTACTTAAGCAGGCCACGCCCACCGGCACGGCCACCTTTCCGAACCCTTGCAATTCGGGCCAGTCAATTCCGGCAGCAGTACCCACTTTTGTTCACAGTCGGCCGCTCATTGATTGGGCCCACACCGCCGGCGGGCCTTCCCGTACGGGTAACTTCACCAATGGGGTGGCCAGCACTACTAATATTGGAGCGGCTGGCTCTCCGGTGGCCGGCTCTCAATTTGGAGGCAACGCCGTCATGGGAGGGGTTTTTTATCCTTACACCGATTTTCCGGCCCCTTACGCGAACACGTATTTCTTCGGCGATTATGCCACTGGCTGGGTTCGCAGTATGACCATGGATGGATCCGATAAACCAATGGCGATCCGGGATTTTATTGGCAGCTATGCCGTCTGTGTCAATTTTGCCGTGAGCCCGACCGAAACAGGACTGTACTACGCCAATTTCCCCGCTGAGATCCGCAAAGTCACCTATGGAACGGCCGGAACGAATGCGCCACCGGTTGCCGTGGCTACTCCCGCAACGTCTTACGGTCCGGGACCACTAATGGTCCAATTTACGGGTAGTACTTCCTCCGACCCGGATGGCCAGAGCCTGACTTACTCCTGGGATTTCGGTGATGGTACGACCAGCCCGATTGCTAACCCCGCCCACACGTTTACGCCTGGGTGTAATTCAAAACTACGCGGTTGGTTATTTAAACAGGTCGGTGAGCAAGTGCATTTGGGGGCTTTTCAGTGCCGAGCGTAGGCGAACGAGCCGGTC
>JAYWCH010000255.1:0-23542 GCA_043780755.1 Hymenobacter sp. | reverse complement strand
TCGAAGCATCTCTACCGCTTCGTTGAACGGCCCTGACGAAGCGGTAGAAATGCTTCGACAAGCTCAGCATGACGCCCGATGAGCATGACACTGTTTGATTGCACAATTAATTTAGAACAACCCCCTTAAATCAAGCCTTCAAAGCATCTAGGATCAGGCTGGGATTGGGGCAGAGGACCGCCCATCGCTCGCGTTCCGAAGGGCGGGCTACGCCGGGAAAATCGCCCTCGTGACCCTGCATGTCGGTGATTAGCTGAAAATGCAGGTGCGGCGGCCAGTCGCCATTTTCGGGGAAAGGGCCGACGGTGGCGAAGGCTTCGCCTTTGGCCAGGGCTTGTCCCGCGCGCAGCCGCCGCCACTCCCGGCGACTGAGGTGGCCGTAGAGACTGTAAAAAACCGTGCCCTCCAACTCGTGCTCCAGGATGACCGTCGGGCCGTAATCCCCGAAATTGTCATTGTCGGCCAGGCTGTGGACCACGGCCGGCAAGGGCGCCAGGACCGGCGTGCCGGCCGGCAGCCACACATCCACGCCCAGGTGCAGGGAGCGTGCCTCCGTAGTAGGGTCGCCAAAATGCGCGCTGCGGCGGTAGATCACGCGGTTTTCGAGGTAGCCGCCGATGCCGATGGTGGCGCCCTGGGCGGCCAGTAGCATATCGACGAGCTGGGCGAAGGCGGTGGTATCGTGCAAATCCGCGTTGGCTACCAGCGGATTGCGGGCGGAGAAATCGAGCTGGGCGACGCCCGGGCCATGCAGATCAACGGGCAGGACGGGGCCAAATTCGGACTGATGGCGACGGAGGAGATCGGGGAGGGACACGGGCAACGGGAAAAAAGCGGGATTGAAACGAAACGGTAATAACTGATTTGGCCGGGTGCTGTTAAAGAAAAGAAGGTGAGCGCAGCCGCGACGGCAAGTTACCTTTGCAGGCGAAGTAATGGCCTCCCGGGCCTTGCTTTCGGTTGAATTTTTCCCTCCATCGCCTGTTCCGGGGTCCGCTACCGCCGGAAAACCGGACGCTCCCAACTACCCCATCTTTCCCCCGCATGAGTTACCAAACCCTGACCGTTGTTGCGTTGACCCAGGAAACCGCTGATTCGGTTACCATCCACCTGGAGCGGCCCGACCGGGTTGTCATCGCCAGTCGCCCGGGCCAGTTTCTGACGCTGATCGTGCCCTGCGGCCCCGGCGGCAAGAAGGAGCGCCGCGCCTACTCGCTGAGCAGCACGCCCCACGAAGCCCCCCGCCTGTCGGTAACGGTGAAGCGCGTAACCGGCGGACTTGTCAGTAATTACCTGCTCGATACGGTGCAGGTTGGCCAGCAGCTCGAAGTGATGGAGCCGCTGGGTAATTTCACCCTCAGTCCCAGCCCGAAGGCGGCCCGCTCGCTGGTGCTCATCGGCGCCGGCTCGGGCATCACGCCGCTCATGTCCATCCTCAAAGCCGTGGTGAAAACGGAGCCCAACAGCCACGTGCTGCTGATCTACGGCAACCGCAACGAGGAATCGGTTATTTTCCAGCAGCAGCTCGCTGATCTTGAAACCAGCACCGCCGGCCGCTTGCAGGTCGAGCACGTTTATAGTCAGCCCCTGCAAGCCGGTGGCGCCCACCGCCACACTGGTCGCGTCAACCGGACGATGCTCCTGCGCATTCTGGAACAGCGCCACCAGTTTCCGGCCGAGCAGGCCGAGTACTTCATGTGCGGCCCCGAGGGTCTGATGGCCGAAGCCCGCGCCGCCCTCGATCTGCTCAATGTGCCCGAGGCCCGCATCCGCCGCGAGAGCTTCGTGGCCGCCGCCGACACGGCGGAAGTTGCCGACCACGGCGACGTATCGGTTAAAGCCTCCGACGACGTCAAAACTACCCGCACCGTCACCCTGCAGTACGAAGGCAGCGAGTACCTGATTGAAGTGCCGGCCGGTAAAACCATTCTCGAAACCGCGCTCGATCAGGATATTGACTTGCCGTATTCCTGCCAGGCCGGCCTGTGTACCGCCTGCCGCGGCAAGTGCCTGAGCGGCAAAGTCCACCTCGACGAGCGCGAAGGCTTATCGGATTCCGAAATCAAACAAGGCTACATCCTCACCTGCGTCGGCCATCCGATGACGGACGATGTGGTGATTGAAATCGGGTAAACTGGTGTTGGTTGCCGGGAAATTAGCTCCGTCTGGTCTGCTGTCTTTTTCGTTAGATAAAGCTTCGGCCGGGATAAAGACTTCCTGATTTACTTCGATTATACTTGTATTATGATGCTGCTTACTGAACCTACCGCCGAGTCGGCGACCGATACCAGCCGGCCCCCGCGCCAGTATTTACCCGAAGATTTTATTGTGACTGACTGGGCGGCCATCGAGCCCTTTTTCCAGGAGCTGCAAGCCCGCCCGGTGCACACTGCCGTCGAGCTGGAGCGCTGGCTGCTCGACCGCTCGGAGCTGGAAGCTGTGCTGAGCGAGGACCTGGCCTGGCGCTACATCCGCATGACCTGCGACACCCAGGATCCCACCCGCGCCGAAGCCTTCCAGTATTTCGTGAACGAAGTGGAGCCCCAGGCCGCCCCCTACGATCACGCCCTGAATGAGAAGATGCTGGCCTCGCCCTACCTGGGCGGGCTCGACGAGAACCGCTACGGTGTATTTCTGCGCTCCATGCGCCGGGCGCTGGAAATTTATCGGGTGGAAAATATCCCGCTCAAAACCGAGATCAGCACCAAGCAGCAACAGTACGCGGCCACGGTGGGCGCCATGAATATCACCCTCGACGGCCAGGAGCTGACCCTGCCCCAGGCCGCCGACCGCCTCAAAAACCCCGACCGCGCCGTGCGCGAAACGGCCTACCGCGCCATTCAGCGGCGCCGCGTGCAGGATGCCCAACCGCTCGATCAGCTCTTTACCGAGCTGGTGGGGCTGCGGCACCAGGTGGCGCTGAATGCAGGCTTTGCCAACTTCCGCGACTATATGTTCGCGGCCATGGGCCGATTCGATTACACGCCGCAGGACTGTTTTAATTTCCACCGCGCCATCCGTGAAACGGTGGTGCCGCTCATCGACGACTTCGATCTGGAGCGTCGGCAGGACCTGAATCTGCCCGCCCTGCGGCCTTGGGATCTGGATGTGGATCCCAGTGGCCTGCCACCGCTGCGTCCCTTCGGTACCGGCGCCGAGCTGCTCGATAAGACGATCACCGTCTTCCAAAACCTGGATTCTTACCTCGGTGACTGCCTGCGCACCATGCGTCAGATGGGGCATCTCGACCTGGAAAGCCGCAAGGGCAAGGCGCCCGGCGGCTACAATTATCCGCTGGATGAAACCGGGGTGCCGTTCATTTTCATGAATGCCACCAGCTCCCTACGCGACGTGGTGACTATGCTGCACGAAGGCGGACACGCCGTGCATTCCTTCCTCACCCGCGGCCTGCCGCTGGGGGCCGACAAGCACCCGCCGTCCGAAGTTGCCGAGCTGGCCTCGATGAGCATGGAGCTGATGAGCATGGACCAGTGGCATATCTTTTTCCCGGATCCCGCCGACCTGCGCCGGGCCAAGAAAACCCACCTCGAAAGCGTGCTCGAAACCTTCCCCTGGGTGGCGACGATCGATAAGTTTCAGCACTGGGTGTACGAAAATCCGGCCCACACCGAAACCGAGCGTCACAGCCGCTGGGCGGAGATTTTTGACGAGTTCAACCAGCGCACCGTGGACTGGCAGGGCCTGGAGACGATCAAGCCGTATCTCTGGCAGAAGCAGCTGCACCTCTACGAAGTGCCGTTCTACTACATCGAATACGCCATGGCCCAGCTCGGCGCCATTGCCGTGTGGCGCAATTTCCGCCAGAATCCGGCCGAAGGGCTCGCCGCTTACAAGCGCGCCCTGGCCCTGGGCTACACCGCGCCCATCGGCCAAATTTACGCCGCCGCCGGTATCCGCTTCGATTTCAGCACCGAATACCTGCGCACCCTGGCCGATTTTATCAAGGATGAAATGGCCGCGCTATAAGGGAAAAGGAAAGTTGGTTTAACAACAAAGCCCCCAGAAACCATTGGTTCTGGGGGCTTTGCTTTGGAGGAGAATCAGCGGATTAAGGCTGTAATCTCATCTCGGACAGCATGAAGTTGCAGCCTTAGCCTTATTTAAATCGGGTATCCGAATTATGCTTGTAATCGGCACTGCCCGCCCGGTTGAATTCCCGGATGGTGACCACCATAAAGAAGATGAATGCGGGAACAACCAGCAGCGTGAACAGAAAAATATCGCTGTTCTCCATATTATTGTTGCTTCTTTAAGTTCAGGTAAACCAGCAGTAACATCATCGTGGGAGGCCACAGGCCGATGAAGATGGCCCGATCGTGGTCCTTGAGAAAAATGTAATAATATTCTGAAACGAATATTAGTCCCACCGCAAGGAACAGAATTACGAGCTCCGACGCTTGAAATTTTCTTAACATGACTTTTTGGGTGATGATGATTTCACGCCGGGTACTGCGCGAAGGGTAGCATTCTAATCTTAAGTCCGGCAGTTGGTGGATTGTTTTTCAAACAGATCCGTTGGTCCGTCGGCTTTAATTTTGGGAAGGAGCGCCCGGGCCCGGAATGCCCAAAATCATCAAAACCAAACGAGCGTACCAAAACTATGGTACGCTCGCAATACTATTATGCCGGAATAAATGGTTTTCAACGCCATTCAGGCGCTGCCCGCCGGGCCTGGCTGGGAGTACATCCGGAGTGGGAACGGGCGTGGGCCGGCTCAGTTTTGCAGCTCAAACAGCGGCAGCGGCTTCCCGGCAGCATACTTGCCGCCCAGGGCTTGCAGCTCGGGCTGGTGCAGCTGGAGGTAGCTGTTGTACTGCCGCGCGGCCCGGTCGTACTGCACCCGGAAGGCCACCACGCCTGCATCGAGCTGCTGCAACCCTTCCACAAAGTTGCGGGCGTTGGCGGTGGCGGCGTTGCCGTTGGGGGCGGCCACGGGATAAATGGCGTGCAGCAGCGAGTCCTGGGCGGAGTCGTACTGGTCGATCAGGGCCGAGCTGGCCATGGTCTGCTGGGTGTAGCGGCGGGCGGGCAGGCGGGCGTTGGCGCGTTCCAGGGCCTGGAGCTGGGTTGGTGGCGCGCCGGGCTGGCCTTTCAGCTCGCGCAACAGCAGGCGGGTGATGCCGATTTTCTGATCGTCGCTCTCCGTCATCCTGCGCCATTGCAGGTCCACGGAGTCGCGCAAAACATCCACTTGCGTCTTTACTGCCGCCGTCGAGGCCGGATCGGCCAGCGCGGTTTTGCTGCCATCGCGCTTGCAGGAGGCGGCGCAGCCGGTGAAAATCAACAGAATAACGGCCAATGATTTGAGGGGCGAAAGCACGGAACGAAGCATGAGGAAGACCAGGGGGAAAGCTGCCGGCCCCGCAAAATTACACCGGCTTAAATTGCTCGAACAGCTGGCGGCAGGTGTGGCAGTAGTGTACGGCCCGGCACAGCGTAGCCCCAAACGGCGTGCGCAGCTCCGTATTGTTGCCGTGGCAGTTGGGGCACTCGGCGTATTCGAGAAAATCCAGATCCAGCACCCGGTTGCCGAGCACGGGCGGCGGTGAGAGCTTGTGCTGGCGCAAAGCCGTGCGTCCGGCGTCGGTAATCATATCCGACGTCCAGGTGTCGCGCAGGCTGATTTCGACCTCCACCGCCGGCACGCCGTGGGCAAGCAAAGTGCGCTCCACGTCGCGCTTCATGTAATCCATGGCCGGGCAGCCGGCGAACGTGGGCGTAAGGTGCACCGACACCTTGCCCGTGACCGCGTCGATCTCCACGCCGCGCACCACGCCCAGGTCGATCAGGGAAATGGTGGGAATTTCCGGGTCTTTCACGGCCTGCAGCCAGGTCAGGATTTGGGCTTTGTCCATGAGGGAGTGCATTTACCAGTCGGCCGAAGGATCGAGCCTAAAAACTTCAGCCATCTCATCCAGTAGCGGCTGGAGGTATTGGGTGTGTTGGCCGTGGCGCCCGCCGGTTACGGGGGCCAGGGCGGTTAAATCCGGCATTTCGAGCCCCGTCTGGGCTAATATTTTGCCAATACTTTCCAGCCAGCGCCCGCGCAGCTCATCCTCGCCAATAAACAGGCCCGAGCTGATGATCTCGGCTTCGGCCGCCGTTTTTTCGAAAATGCCCAGCGCGTAGGGCAGGGTGAAATCCAGGGATTGCTGCATCCGCTCCACGGCTTCTTCGGTGGCGGTGCCGAGGCGCTTGATCCAGGTATTGGCGTGCAGGACGTGGTATTTCAGCTCGCCGCGCAGCTTGCGGGCCACCTGGGCCAGCGGCTCGTAGCTGCTGCTGGCCAGCGCCTCGAAACGCAGCAGCTCGGCGTGGTCGAACAGAAAGTGACGGGTCAGGCTAAAGTCATATTCGCCGATGGGCAGCTCCACCAGCTGGCAGCAGTGAAATTGCGGCGCGTTGCGGGTAAAAGCCACCGTGTCGGGCTCGGCTTCACCCAGCGAATTCAGCAGCCGGTAAAGCTGCAGGCTGTGGCCCAACTTATCCTGCGCCATGCTCGAAAAGGCAATGTCTTCCTCCAGAATTGGCCCCAGGCCATTCCATTCTGAGTTGCGGTGGCCGAGAATAAGCTGATCATCGGCCAGCCGGTAAAGCAGGTCAAGGCGGGGATCGGCGGAATTTTGGGACATAGAAAATGTGCGATTTAATAACCTGGCCGGGCACCAACTGGGGGATTTATTGAGAAATATGCGGCCTAGGAATCGGGGTTGCCCAAGGCTTCTTCCTTGAATTTGTCAATTCGGTCCTGCACCTTGTAGGAAATGGCGTCGCGGTATTTTTTGTCTGGTGTGGTGGTCCAGATATCGCGGTCGTCCTCGTCGGAGCGCAAAATATCCGCGGCACGTACGGCCCAGATATTCACCACCGGCCGCTGCTCGCCGAACACGGCTTTAGCCACTTGCAGCGCCCCGGCGGGCGTGCCGGCGCGCACCTTACCCACGTGCTGGTGGGCTTTGCCGCGTTTTTTGAGGTGGAAAATATCGTAATCTTCTTCCCCGGCGGCGTACGCGGCGGCTTCCGTAACACTCTCATCAACCGGTTCATTACCAACTGCATTTGGCGCTGATTCAAGATCAGGTACCAACGGCAGCGTGTCGTAAGCCGATTCCTGATCGCCCACGTAGGCCGTTACCGTGATGGCGGCGGTGGGCACCACCCACAGCCCGGTGCAGGCAAAGCGCCGGCTGAACTGCTCCTTCGCGAAGATAAACGCCACATCGGCCTCCGGGGCGTGCACCGGCCCGACGTACACAAACGGTGCGCTTTCCTTCTTCTGATGAAAGACTTCGTAAGTGCCAAACTGGTCGAGGGCGCCTTTAGTGGCGGCCGTCGCGGGGGCGTCAGGCAGCCCCAGCCGGTTCATGCGCGGGTCGAAGGAGGAAATCATGGGGTGAGCACTAAAATTAGGCCAGGGGCCGCACGTACTGCGTTTTGGGCGTGAGCAGGGCGCGGCGTACCCAGGCGCCGTTTTCCTCGGCGGCGCGGCGCACGGCAATGCGCTCGGCATTGCACGGCCCGTCGCCGTTGATGACGCGCTTGAACTCTTCCCAGTCGGGCTGGGTGAAGTCCCACTGACCGGTTTCCTCGTTTTTGCGCAGGTTGGCGTCGGGCAGCGTCAGGCCGATTTCCCAGATCTTGGGCACGTACATGTCCAGAAACTGGTTGCGGCAGGCGTCGTTGGAAGCCATTTTCACCTTCCAGCGCATCAGGATTTCGGTGTGCACCGACATGGTATCAGACGGTCCGAAGAAGGTCATAATGGCCGGCCACCAGCGGTTGAGTGCTGCCTGCATCATCGCCCGCTGAATGGGAGTGCCCGTGGCCATGTGCACCACGGCATCGTGCCCGTACTTGAGGTGGAAGGCTTCTTCGGCGCAGATCCGGTCCAGCGCGCGGCAGTACGGCCCGTAGCTGCCCTTGGCATTGGCCAGCTGGTTGACGATGGCGCCCGCATCAATCAGCCAGGAAATCACGTTCGAATCGGCCCAGGTGGGAGTGGGGTAGTTGAAAACGTTGGAATACTTGCTCTTGCCGTTGATCAGGTCGGTGAGCATTTCTTCCCGGGTTTTGCCTAGCGTTTCGGCCGCCGAGTAGAGCAGCTGCGCGTGGCCGACTTCGTCCTGCACCTTGGCCATCTGGGCCATTTTGCGGCGGAATCCGGGGGCGCGGGTAATCCACGTACCCTCCGGTAGCGAGCCGATGATTTCAGAGTGCGCGTGCTGCTCAATCATGCGGGTGAGCTGCTTGCGGTAGAGCGCGGGCATCCAGTCGCCGGGCTCAATTTTTTCGCCCCGCCCGATGCGGGCCTCAAACTCGGCCAGCAGAATTGGATCTTCGTTTTCCAGGCCAGTGCTGGCGGTGGTGGGCAGGTCGTGGGTGCTGGCGGAACCGTACATGAGGGTGGGAGTTTGAGTGGGAGGGAGAAGCTTTTCGGATTACAATCGATTGGTTAACAAGCCACCCAGGAGTTGATCGGCCAGGCGGTGGGCAATTTCATCGGGGGTTAACTTTCCGTCGGGCCGGTACCAGGTCGGTAGCCAGTTGAGGCTGGCCAGCAGGGTGAGGGCGGCAAAATCGGCCTCGGGGGCGAACAGCTCCCCAGCCGTGATGCCGCGCTGAATCAGCTCCCGGAACGCGGCTTTGTAACGGTCGCGCAGGGCCAGAAATTCGGAGTGGGCCGGCTCACTCAGGTGGCGCCACTCGTGTAAAAACACCGCTGAGGCGGCCCCGTCACGGGTCAGGACGCCCACGTGGGCCTCCATGGCCTGCCGCAGCTGCGCGGCAATGGGCGCGGCCGAGTCGCCGGTTGCCGCCGCAAAGCCGGCAAACAAATCCGCCGCCAGCCCGAAGCACACGCGGTGCAGAATCTCTTCTTTGGATTTGATGTGCGAATACAGGCTGCCCGCTTCCAGCCCCAATTCGGTCGCCAGCTCGCGCATGCTCGTGGCCGTAAAGCCCCGCGCCCGAAACAGCGCCGTAGCGGTCTGGTCGATCTGGGTTTTGCGCGAAGGCAGGGGAGTGGCGGTTGACATTGTACCAGCAAAGGTAGGCTTGCTAACGCTCGTTAGCAAGTAATAGTTGCGAAGATTCAGCCGGGGTTTTGAGTTGCCGTTAAAGCAGTTACGCCGGATTCAGATTGGGCAAAGCGGGCGGGAGAAGGGCTTTTTCAGGAACCTGGGGACTGGTTCAGCCTAATTTATCCGCTCAGGTCGTCGGGCAATTCGCTGTTTTTCCGGCGACGTACTTTTGTGTTTTACCGCCCGGTTCCGGCCGGCGGCGTCATTTCTTTGTTTCAATAGCCATGTCTGACCTCACGCCCCTCACCGCCATTGGCGAATTTGCCCTCATCCGTCGCCTCCAGGCCAGCATCAGTACGCGCCAGCCGGGTACAGTGCTGGGCATCGGCGACGATGCGGCCATCATTGCCCCCACCCCCGGCACTGAGCTGGTGATGACCACCGACCTGCTGGTCGAAGGCATTCACTTCGACCTGGCCTTCTGTCCTTTACGCCACCTGGGCTACAAAGCCGTGGCCGTCAGTGTGTCGGATGTCGCGGCCATGAACGCCCTGCCCACGCAGCTCGTCGTGGGCGTATCGGCCGGCCCGCGCTTCACCGTGGAGGCTATCGAGGAGCTGTACGCCGGCATGCGCCTGGCCTGCGAAGCCTACAATGTGGACCTGGTGGGCGGCGACACCACCGCCAGCCGGGGCGGGCTCACGCTGGCCGTGACGGTGCTGGGCGAAGCTCCCGCCGGAGAGGCCGTGCGCCGCAGCGGCGGCCAACCCACCGATCTGCTCTGCGTGAGCGGCGATCTGGGCGGGGCTTTTCTGGGTCTGCAAGTGCTGGAGCGCGAAAAGCAGGCCTTCCTGGCTGATCCGGACACCCAGCCCGAGCTGGAAAATTACGAGTACGTGGTGCAGCGCCAGCTCCGGCCCGAAGCCCGGCTCGACATCATTCACGAGCTGCGCGAGCTGGGCATCCGGCCCACCAGCATGATTGATATTTCCGATGGGCTGGCTTCGGAAGTCCTGCACTTGTGCGCCGCCAGTGGCACGGGCGCCCGGGTTTTCACTGAATTCCTGCCCCTGGCCAATCCCACGCTGGAAGCCGCCGAGGAATTCAGCCTCGACCCCATCACCTGCGCCCTGAACGGTGGAGAAGACTACGAGCTATTATTTACCGTACCTGTTACCGACCACGAAAAACTAAAAAATCACCCCGATATTACCATCATCGGCCACCTCACCGCGGCGGCCGACGGCGCTAATTTGGTCACCAAATCCGGCCAGGCCATTCCCCTGCAGGCCCAGGGCTGGACGAGTTTCTAGTCAGAATGAGCGGAGGAACTAACCTTCCGCCCGCCCGGCCGTTAGGGTGAGCGATGAAAATATTCCGGGATGGCACATTAATTGTCTCCGGGCTTTTATTCCTCATTATTTCCCTTCCCATTTTAATAGCCTGGTTATGAATAAGCTCCCGTATTTCTTCAGTCTGATTGTTCTATTGAGTACTTTATTTGGATCGACCGCCGCGCAGGCGCAGTGGAGCCCGCAGGCTAAAGGCGCCGTTATCGGGGCCGGCTCGGGCGCCATTCTGGGGGCCGTTATCAATAAGCGCAACCGGGCCGTGGGCGGCGTGGTGGGTGGCGTGGTGGGTGGCGGCGTGGGTTACGCCATCGGCAAGCACAAGGATAACAAGAACAAGCGCGCTGCCCGCATTGCGGCGGCCAACCGCGCCGAGGCGGCCCGGCAGGCTCAGTACCGCAGCACGGCCGCGCACCCGGCCACCCGGACCAACAGCCGTGAAACGGGAGGCGCCGCCAACAGCCTCACGGCTCCCCGGCCCGCAATGGCCCTTACGGCGCAGGGTAATCCCATTCCCAACCCGATCAACCCCGCTTTTTTGCCGAATGATTCTTTCGGGGATGCCTCAAAACCGTACTCCACCTCGGAGTCCCGTCGTAAAAGCTGGTAGTTGCTGAGCCGATTAAAGCTAAACCCCGGGCGCCCGCTCCCGGGGTTTAGCCGTTTATAGACCATTCGTTTCCCAACCAAATTTCTCCCCGTATGAAATCCCTCCTGAGTACGTTGCTGGTAGCCACAGCCCTCACTTCCTGTTCCAAAGCGGACGAAGCGGTAAATATTCAGAGCCTGAATCAGCAGTTTATCAGCGCCTGGAATAACAAGGATTCCGGCAAAATCACCGGCTTTCTGGCCGATGATGTGAGCTTCGTGCAAGGTTCGTCGCGCTGGAAGGGCAAGGACGAAGTTGCCCAAAAATGGGTCCGCGAAACGCTCCCGACGCTCAGTGATTTAAAGACCAGCGTGGTGAGCTCAGAAACAGATTCGCACACGGCCTACGAGGCCGGCACGTTTTCGGTCGACGTGCTGCCGGCCGGCCCGAATCAGCCCCACGCTTTTGGCGAAGGAAATTATATTCTGCTCTGGAAAAAGGGCGCGGATAAAACCTGGAAACTGAGCTACGCCCAATTGGAAGACCTGCCGGTGCAGCGTCGGAATTAGCGACCACTTAATTCGTAAAAGCGCCCACCGCGCCCCAGTTACTGACCGGGTGCGGTGGGCGATTTTACGTTTATGGCGGATGTTTAATCCTCCGGGTAGGGCACAAAAACGAATTTCGTGAATTGCTCATCGAGGACGAACAGGCAGCAGAATTCGTTAGGGTCTTTGTAGTTCGCCTGGAAATAGGCCAGGCCGTCGGGCTCCACGATGCCCTGCTGCACAAACAGCTCCAGGTAGCTGGCGAAGACGTGCCAGTCCAGGTTCAGCTCGTCGGCATTTATCAGCAGGCCGCCGAGGGGGACTTCCTGCTTGGCAAATACGAAGATGGGGTACTGGCTGAAGTCACCCTTGCGAATCTGGGAAGAGGCTTCGAGGAGGGTATCGCAGACGACGACAAAATCCTTGGTGATGGTGCCGAGGTATTTGCCGTTGAGTTCAGGGTCGTTGAAGTAGTCCATAGGGGATAATAGAACTCGTTGTTTAGCGTGTCATTCTGAGTATTTTGTACTTCAGGTGGTTACAGAAGATCTTGCCGCATTTGTGCCGTTGCTTTACTTAAAAGGCTGTTTAAGAATTCAAAACGTCTGTCATCCTGAGCGGAGCGAAGGACCTCATCACGTCTGGTCAATGATCGCTTAGCCTTGATAAGGTCCTTCGCTCCGCTCAGGATGACAATCGTTAAGGTCGACAGCCACTTAGGATGACAATCGTTAAGAATAACAGTCGTTAAGGATGATAATCGTTGAGGATAACAGCCATTTAACTAAACTTTTAAACAGGCGTTAAGTCTGTAAAAACAGCCAACCAGCATTATTAATGGCAATTAATGTTTCTTTTTTAGCTCGCGTCCAGCCTTTCAATTCCTTTTCGCGGGCAATGGCGGCAATGCTGTCCGGGTATTCTTCAACATGCACTAAATGGTAGCAGAAGTAGCGTCCGGCAAACGTGCTGGCTGAGCCTCGATTAGTATAGTGCTGAGCCATGCGGTCAGCGAGATTATTAGTTATACCGATATACAACACCGTTCTGATCGGATTGGTGGTAATGTACACGTAGTAAGGCATGGCAACTTTCTCTGACGCGGCGCTGGCGTAACAAGGTCCTTCGCTACGCTCAGGATGACAGACGTGAGGATGACTGACCTTACTCCTGCGGCTCTTACTTCAATTCCAGCAGCACCACATTCTCCACATGATGCGTGTGCGGGAACATATCTACCGGCTGCACGCGCGTCACTTTGTACGCAGAATCCAGTAGCTCCAGATCCCGGGCCTGGGTGCCGGGGTTGCAGCTGATGTAGACAATTTTGGGGGCGCGGAGCTCCAGCAGGCGGGCCACTACGTCGGGGTGCATGCCGGCCCGGGGCGGGTCGGTGATGAGGACGTCGGGGCGGCCGTGGCGGGCGGTGAACTCGGCGGTGAGCACGTCCTTCATGTCGCCAGCGTAAAACTCGGTGTTGGTGATGCCGTTGATTTCGGCGTTGACGTGGGCATCGGCTACGGCCTGCTCCACGTACTCGACGCCGATGACCTTGCGGGCCTGTTTAGCCACGAAGCTGGCGATGGTGCCGGCCCCGGTGTAGAGGTCATACACCAGCTCGTCACCCGTCAATTCGGCAAAGTCGCGGGCTATTTTGTAGAGCTGGTGGGCACCTTCGGAGTTGGTCTGGTAGAAGGACTTGGGGCCGATGCGAAAGCGTAGCCCCTCCATTTCTTCCTCGATGTAGGGCTTGCCCCGGTAAGTGACGACTTCGAGGTCGTTGAAAGTTTCGTTGCCCTTGTTGTTGAGCACGTAGTTTAGGGAGGTGATGCCGGGGAACTTGGCGAGCAGGGCGTCGAGCAGGGGCTCGATGGCGTCGTCGGCGTGGTAACATTGCAGGATGACCATCAGCTCGCCGGTGCTTTCGGCGGTGCGGATGATGAGGTTGCGCAGCAGGCCGGTCTGGCGAACGAGGTTGTTGAACGCCAGCTGGTGCTCGTGGGCGTAAGCGCGGATGAAGAGGCGGATTTCGTTGCTCGGCTCGCCCTGCAGGTGGCAGTGCTCGACGTCGATAATCTTATCGAACCGGGCGGGGGTGTGGAAGCCCACCACCTCGCGGTTGTACTGGCGGGTGTCGTCGTTGATCTGTTCGGTAGTCAGCCAGCCGTTGTCGCTGAAGGTGTATTCGAGCTTGTTGCGATAGTACGTGCGCTTGGGCGAAGGCAGAATCCGGCGGATTTCGGGCAGCTCCACCTTGCCGATGCGGGTGAGCTGGTCCTCCACCTGCTGCTGCTTGTAGTGCAGCTGGGCATCGTAGGTGAGGTGCTGCCACTTGCAGCCGCCGCAGGTGCCGAAGTGCTGGCAAAAGGGCGTGGTGCGCAACTCCGAATACGCATGAAACTTGATCGGAACGGCTTCCAGAAAGCTTTTTTTGGCCTTGGTAACGCGCAGATCAACCACGTCGCCGGGAGCGACCTGGGACACGAAGATGACCAGATTCTCGACCCGGACCAGGCATTTGCCCTCGGCCACCATGTCCTGGATTTTGACGTTTTGAAGTAACCCGGCGGGAATGTTTTTAGCTCGACTCATAGAAGGACAAAGTTACTGTCCGAACCACGGATTTGGGCGGGTGTTTCGGATTAACCGGATTTGGGCATCCGGACGGTAGGTTATGGCGGAATAATCAGCTCCGCCCTTAAAGCAAGAACCGTCACGCAGAATGATCTGCATGACGGTTCTTGCTTTAAGGGCGTTAATTTAGCAATGAAGCGGTTTAGGAAGTCAAAGATTCTGTCATCCTGAGCGGAGCGAAGGACCTTATCACGTGAGGGGCGTTAATCAAGCGTGATAAGGTCCTTCGCGCTGCTCAGGATGTCAGACGCGCTAAAAATCGACTTTCTAAACCGCTTCAATAGCACCATTGCTCCATCCCACAAGCCTTTACTTCACCACTTCAAACCAGCTCCGCAGGCTCGTGCCGTTGGGCAGTTGCAGGATGTAGTAATACGTACCGGCGGCGATGCTCTCGTCGCCGCCCCAGTTGTTTTGGTAGTTGGTGGTACGGTACACCTCGCGGCCCCAGCGGTTGAAGATGGCGAAGGTATTGCCGGGGTAAAGTGCGATGTTATCGATGACCAGTACGTCGTTTTTGCCGTCGTGGTTGGGGGTGATGATGTTGTAGGTTTTGAGGGCGTTGGCGAAGCTCACGGCGGCTTCGTTGGAATTCGAGAGCAGTGCATTGGTCCCGCTGCCGGCCGCGACCACCCGGAAATTCTGGCTGAAGCCCGCGCCGCTGGCTGAGCCGGGATCGGCATTGAGTACGGTGGTCTGCAAGGTGCCGGCCGGAACCGTGGTGACGAGCACCGGCGAGCCATTATCGGAACGGCGGTAGATGCGGTACTCGGCCACGGCGAAGCCCACGAAGGCATTCCAGCTCAGGGTGGTGTGGCCCTGGTCGTAGCCCCCCGCGCCGGGCGCATTGCTGACCGCCAGGCGGATGGTCTGGCCGACGGGGCTGGTCAGCACGGTGCTGCAGCCGTTGGTGAGGCTGAGCTGGTACTCGTAGGTGTTGGCCGAGGCGTCCACGTTGTTGGCATCGGTATAGGTGGTGGCTGAGGCGGCTACAGTGCCCACGGCCGCGAAGCTGCCCGCGCCGGCCACCCGCCGCAGTACCTGCACGGCGTTGGGGGTATTGGTGCTGTTGGGGGCCAGCAGGGTCAGGATAATCCGGCTGTTGCTCGTGGCATCGACCGAGGCGTTGGCGAAGACCAGGCCGGGGTTGTCGAAGGTGATGACGCGGGTGGCCGCCGGGCCCAGGCAGGAAGCCGGGACGGGACTGATCTCGGCCGCGCTCACGGCGTAGGGGCCGGTGGCGTTGAAAAGCACGGTGATGCGGCTGCTGCTGCCACCGGCCGTGCTCACGCCGCCCGTCACCGTCCACTGAAAAGTAGCGTCGGGCGTCGGGTTGACAATGGCATAGGGCTGTGGCGTGGCGGTATTACACACGAAGCCCGACCCCGAAATAACGGGCGCTACGGGCGTCGGATTTACTGTGAAGGGCGTCGTGTAGAGCGGGCCGATGCAGCCGGCCACCGTGGTTTCCTGCACTGTGAGCGGGTAGGTGCCGGGGGCGGGCAGCGTATTAAGCGTGCGGCTGTTGCCGGTGCCGGTCAGCGTCGTGCCATTAAGCTGAAAGATATATGTCGAACCCGCAAAGCCGCCCGGGAGCGCGAAGCTCACGGGCCCGTTGGTCTGGCACACGCGCACCGGACTCACAATGGCCAGGGTGGGGCGTGGCGAAGGGTTGATCAGCACCCGCAGGGTATCCGATACGCCCCGGCAGATGCCGCCGGCGGGGTTACTGGTTTCGGTCACCACAATTTTGCCGATGGTGGGCACGACGACCGGCGCCCAATTTACGGTCACCGTATTCTGCGCCGTGCTCACCTGCGTGCCGCCGATAATCAGCCAGGAATAGCTGGAGCCGGTGGCGTACGCGCCGCTGCGGTAGGTGTACGGGCCATCGGCCTGGCAGACGGCGCGGGGCAGGGGCGCCACGGCTACGACATCGCCGGGGCCGGTGGGCCGCACTGTTTGCAGGCGCTGATTTATGATGATGGGTAAGGTCGTGGTATCCGAGGAGCAGCCTTGGGCATTAAACCGGAAGACCCGTAGGTAAGCCCCGCCAATGGCCGGGCCCCAGTCGACGGTGATGGCCGCCGTGCCCTGGCCGCCGGCGATGCTGCCGCCGTTGATCAGCCAGGTGTAGGCCGTGCCGGCGGGCGCCGTAATCAGGTAGCCAATGCCCGTCACGGTGGGGCAGACCGACGCCGGGCCGGTAATGGCCTCCGGAGCCGGGCGCGGGTTGATGGTCACGGTTGCGGTGCTGGTGCTCACGCAGCCCGTGGCGTTGGTCGCCGTCACGGTGTAGACGCGGGTGATGGGCTGGGCCGTCGTATTCACGGCGGTGAACACCGGCTGAGCGGCGGTGATGCTGCTCAGGCCGGTGCCGGGGCTCCAGCTGTAGGTGTAGCCGCTCAGGGCGGGAGTGCCCAGGGTGAGCTGCTTGCGGTCGCACACGGCGCCATCGGGCCCGGCCTGGGCCACGGCGGCGGGGTTGATGGTGATGCTCACGCTGCTGGTTGCCACGCAGCCGCTGGCCGTGGTGGCGGTCAGGGTCAGGACCAGCACAGTCGGGGTAATGGTGAGGTTGGGCAGCGTGAACGTGGGGTTGGCGGCGGTTGCGCTACTCAGGCCGGTGGCCGGGCTCCAGCTGTAGCTGTAGCCCGCCACGGCCGGCGCCCCGAGCGTAATAACCGCGCCCGAGCACACGGCCTGATTGGCGCCTGTCACGGCCACGGCGGCCGGGTTGATGGTCACCAGCACGGTATCGCGCTGAAAGCAGCCGTTGGCGGTGGTCGCCAGCAGCACGTACTTCTGCTTGATCGGCGCGGCGCTCAGATTCGGCAGCGTCACGGTGGGTTTCGGGGCGGTGGCATCGCTCAGGCCGGTGGTGGGCGTCCAGGCGTAGGTGGTGCCGGCCACGGGCAGGCCCGCGCCGATGCTCACGGCCACGTTGGAGCAGGTCTGCACCGCGGGTCCGGCCTGGGCCACGGCGGCGGGGTTAATCGTGACGACGACCGTGCCGGTGCTCACGCAGCCGTTGGCCGTGGTGGCCTTCAGGCTGTAGGTCTGGGTCAGGCTGGCTGCGCTCAGGTTGGGCAGCGTCAGCGTCGGGTTGAGGATGGTGGTGCTGCTCAGGCCCAGGGCGGGCGTCCAGGCGTAAGTTGTGCCGGCCACGGGCGTTCCGCCAATGCTTACGCCGACGTTAGAACAGGTCTGCCGGGCCGGGCCGGTATCGGCCACGGCGGCGGGATTGATGCTCACATTCACCGTGCCCGAGGCCGTGCAGCCGTTGGCCGTCGTAACCGTCAGGGTGTAAAGCTGAACGACGGGCGCGCCGGTCAGGTTGGTGCCCGTCACGGTGGGGTTGGGGCTGGCGGGATCGCTCAGGCCGGTAATGGGGCTCCAGCTGTACGTGTTGCCCGCGCTGCCCGCGCCGCCCATGGGCGCTGAAACCGTGCCCGAGCAGAAGCTGATTGCCGGCCCGGGCGTTGCCACGGCGGCCGGGTTCACCGTCAGGACCACCGACGCAGTGGCCGTGCAGCCCGCGGCGCTGGTCGCCACCACGGTATAAGTGGCCGTAATGGGCTGGTTCGTAAGGTTGGGCAGCGTTGCGGTGGGCTGGTCGGCCGTGGCGCTGCTCAGGCCGGTGGCCGGGCTCCAGCTGTAGGAGTAGCCGGGCAGCCCCGGCGTCCCTAGCGGCGCCGAAGCCACGTTGGAGCAGGTCGCGAGCGGCGGGCCGGCGTTGGCCGTGGCAGCGGGGCTGATGGTCACATTCACCGAAGCGGTGCTGGTGCAATTAACCCCCGTGCTCACCGTGAGGGTGTAAGTCATGACCACGGGTGCGCCCGTAAGGTTGGCGAGCGTCACGGTGGGCTGCGCGACGGCGGTATTGCTCAGGCCGGCGGCGGGGCTCCAGGAGTAGGTGGCGCCCGTAATCAGGGCGCCGCCCAGGGGCGTCGAGCTCACGCCGGAGCAGGTGCTGCGGTCGGCGCCGGCGTTGGCTACGGGCAGCGGGGTGACGGTAATCGTGCTGCTGGCCGAAGTCGAACAAGTACCGTTAGTGCCCACAACGGTGTAAGTCGTGGTCGTGGTCGGGGCGACGGTCAGGCTCGGTCCACTTGCGGTTTGTCCGCCGCCCGACCAGGTATAGGTCAGGCCGGACTGGCCGGTTACGTTGAGCGTGGTGGAGTTGCCCAGGCAGATGCTCGGGGCCGTGGCCGTGACGCTGAGCGGCGGCAGTGGGCGGATATCTACGCTCTGCACCACCGAGTCGGTGACGCAGCCGTAGGCCGAAATACCCTTCAGAATCAGCGAGCCGGTACCGGGCGTATTGGCCCAGGTGACCTGGGCCGTGCCCGTGCCCTGCCCGCTGGTGAGCGTGCCGCCCACCACGCGCCACTTGTAGGAAGCCAGCGCGGGGCCGGCGGCCGAGTAAGCGCGCCCGATGCTCGGATCGCAGATCAGCGTGGGGCCGGTGATGCCGGTGGGTGGCGCGGCGCGGGTCACGCTGATGCGGAAAATATCGGCCGCCAGCTTACCGCCGCAGCCGTTATCTTTCACCGTAATGCCCAGATCGTAGGGCGTGGCCCGGGCGTTGCCGCAGGTCGAATTAAAGATAAAAGTGCCCGCCACCGTGCCCGTGCCCCGCGCCGAAGCTGTGCCCGTCAGGTTGCCCGGCTGCACCGTGCCGGGGTCGTTGTTGAAGGTAGTGTTGAACGGCCCGCTGCCGTCGAGTAAGGCGCTGTTGACCGTGAGAACCAGCGGGTGGTTGCCGCTCGCTTGGCTGGCCGAGATCGGAATGCTCAGCGACTGGCCTTCCTCAATGGAATAGTTGCGCGGGGTGTTGATCGTGGACGGCAGCACCGGCGGCGGGGTGGGCGGGCAGGACGAAACCACCAGCTGCAAATCGCGCCGTGTGGTGCCAATGAGCACTTCCCGCCCGTTGATGGTCCGGTATTCCGAGACATCGACCGCAATCACGTACAGGCCGTTGGTTTGCGCCCCGTATTTGGCGATGCCGGTGTTGGCATTAATGGAAGCAAAATTCCCCGCCCCCGCCCCGAAGGGATTGGCCAGGCTGTAGCCCGCCGCGTAGGGCACCGGATTAGGCAGCGGCGGAAAGCTGTTGGGATTTACCAGTTTACCATACGGCGTGCCGAAGGAATACACCAGCCGGTCGCCGTCCGGGTCGTAGGCGTTGTTGAGGGTAATGGTGGTATCGTTCTGGCAGACGATGGCTACGGCCGTATCCGAGAACACTGGCGAGCGGTTGTAGATCAGCGGCGGCGCCATGCTCACGTACAGCGTCAGGGGCTGGGCGTTACTCTGCGGGGCATCGAGGTTGGTCAGGGTATAATTGCGGGCGGCCGGGCTGGCCACGGCGTAGTAGCCGTCGAAGGAAACCGGTAGGTTGATGACGGCCACGAACTTGTTAATAATGAATGGCTGGCTGGGCCCGACCACCGCGCAGCCCATCGGCACCGATGGGCTGATGACCCGCGAATTGGTCGGGTTGATGAGGTTCACATCGCCGCCCATGATGTTCGGGTAGTTCACCGTCGTCATGGAGATGCGCGCGCCCGACGTGCGGTTGTAGATGCTCACGGGCAGGTTCCGCAACGGCCCGGCCACGTTCTGGCCCTGCAAGCCATTGATATAAAACGTCACCGTCATCTCGTAGCGGAATGGCGCCGTGGCCGGCCCGCTGGCATCGAGGTAGCGGTAGCTCATTTCGCCGCCCAGCAAGTGGGAAGCCTGCGCCGGGCGAATGCCCAGCAGCAGCGCCAGCAGCAGAAGGGAGCCGAAAAAACGCCGTAGTAAGGGTGTGGACATACAGAAAAAGGGGGGGCGAGAGCGGGAAAATCCGCCCGGCAACCTGGGGAGTTGCCGGGGCGGCCAGAAGAAATAAAGGCGGAAATCGGGCGGGGCGGCGGGCTACTCGCGCACCACGCGGCGCAGGGCCGTCAGACCCCGGGCGTCGCGCAGCTGCAACACGTAGCTGCCGGGCGCCAGGGCGCTCAGGTCCAGCTCGGCGTCGGCAGCCGGGCCTAGGCGCAGCGTGGTGCGCAGCACAGTGGCCCCGAGCAGGTTCTGAACTTCGGTGGTGTAAAGGCCGGCCGCGCCGGCATCGGGCAGGCGCAGGCGCAGGTGACCGTCGAGCGTGGGGTTGGGGTAGAGGCCAAGGGTGGGCAGCGCCAGGGCGGCGCGCGTAGCCAGGGGCAATACTTGTAGCTGATAATCCTCCACCTCCGCGTTGAGGGTGTTGACCGCGCACGGCGCGGGCGCGTTGGTGTTCACCATCGTCAGCACGCGCATGCGGGTGCTGTGGCCGGTGAAACTGGCCGGCACTGTAAAGCTGGCCGCGAAAGTCGCCAGGGTGGTAACGTCGTTGGCCACCAGCTCCGAAGGATTTGTGTCGAACACCCCGTTCATATTCCAGTCCACCCACACCGCCGTGCGGTGGCTGATGGCCAGGTTCGAGGTCACGGCCAGGCTGAGCACGCTGCCCGCGCCCGCGATGATGGGCTGCGCCGTATAGTTGGCGTAGCCCCCCGCGGCCACGGTGCTGGAATTGCTGAAGGCCGGTTGGGCGTTGCTCACGCTCACGTTTGTGATGTAGAAGGGGCTGGGCTGCTGGGGCCCGCCGCCGCCGGGGTTGGGGCCGCCGTTGCCGCCGGTGCCGTTCGAGGCGCAGTACACCAGGCAGGGTACCGCGATGGTCACGGCGTTGGGCTGCGTCTTGGTCACGGTATTAAAGGCGTTGGTGGCCGCCAGGCGCACGGTGTAGGTGCCCGTGGCCGCGTACTGGTGGGTGGGGTTTTGCAGGGTGCTGGTGCCGCCGTCGCCAAAATTCCACAGCCAGGCCGTGGGCAGGTTGGCTGTGAGATCGGTAAACTGCACCGGATTCACGCAGCCCCCGGACACGTAGTTGGAGCTGAAATCGGTGGCCGGCGGCAGGTTATTAATCCGCACGATCACCGTGTAATCCTCAATCTGCCCGCTCACGGGACTGGTGCAGGGCCCCGGGTTGTTGCCCACGGCATCGGCCACGATGCGCAGCCGCAGGGGCTGGTCGCGCACGCTGCCCGCCGGCAGGTTCAGGGTGGTGCTCGCCCCCGGCGTGGCCGTGCTCATGCTCTGAAAAATCAGCTCGGAGCTGGTGATAACCCCATCATTGTTGCTATCCAGATACACCCGGATATCGTGCGAATTGACCCCGCCCGTGGTGATGGTCATCGGGTAATTGACGCCCTCGGTCAGCTCCGTGCGCTGGGGGCAGGTAAAATCCTGGTAGCCCGCGCTGCCATCGGCGGAGGGGTTGTCGATGGTGCCCAGCCGGAAGCGCACGACCCCATAGTTGGCGAAGTAGTTGAGCGTGGGCGGCGAGCAGCTGGCCGGTTTCGGTACTAAAGTGTTGTAAACAATGCTGGTAGCGGCGCTGGTACTGGTGCCGGCAGCGTTGCTCACTTTCAGCGTCACGGCGTAGGTGCCGGCGGTGGCGTAGCAGTGGGACGGGTTCTGCGTGGTAGCGGTACTGCCGTCGCCGAAGGTCCAGAGCCAGGCCGTGGGCACGTTCTGGCTGGTATCGGTGAAGGGCAGGCAGCCGGTGCAGGTGGTGGTGGCGGGGGTGGTGAAGGCGGCCGTCGGCGGGTTCACATTGGCCGTCAGGGTCACGCCGTAGTCTTCATCCTGCGAATACTGGGGCGTGGAGCAGGCGGTGGGCACCAGGCCGTTGGCGTAGTCAGCGGCCACGCGCAGGCGCAGCCGGGTGCCCAGCGTGGCCGTAGTGGGCGGGGTGAACGTGCCCGTGTGCAGAATGGCATTATCGGCGCTGAAAACCAGCTCGCTGGCGCTGAAAGTGCCGTCGTTGTTGTAGTCGATCCAGACCCGCACGTTTTCCGGGGTGTTGGCATTGGTGCGCACGCTCAGGGCGTAGCTGTGGCCCACCATCAGGGTGGTATACTGGGTGCAGCTGTAGTCCTGGTAGCCATCGGCTTGGCCCACAGTGGTGTTGTTGATGAGGTTATTGCCCACCGTCACGTTGAGAATGCCCATGTTGTAGGCCGCCGCCTGGGGGCTGCTGGCCCGGCCGGGCGTGCAGGTGGCCGCCAGCACGCAGGCCGTAGTGCCCTGGGCCCGGGCCCCCGGCGCGGTGCTCAAAACCCACAAAAAAACCGCCAAAGCCGACGCAGTGCGGGTACAGAAACGTAATAATGTATTCATCTGAATATTCAGAGAAGAAAAAATAAAGTTTGGTGGATAAATGTAGGTAGAAAATGTGTGACCATGAGTTTGCTAAGCGTCAAGTACCAGCGGGCCGGGCGCCGGACGGGTGCCCGGCCCGCTGCTCGGCCCGGTGGCCGGGGCGGACGCATAAGCCGGGCCGGGCACCCGGAGCCCCGTTTCGGCCGGATCTCCGGCCCGGTAATCGGGTTTGCCGGCCGTACGTTTGTGCCCCCCATCCGGTCCCGGCCCGCCCGGCCCGGTGGTTTCACTCGTCTTTCCTTGAATTATGCCAACTCCCACTGTTTTGATTACGGGCGGCACCTCGGGCATTGGCCGGGCGTGCGCGCTGGCTTTTGGCCGGGCCGGCTACCAGGTGGCCTTCACCGGCCGCGATGAAACCCGGCTCGCCGATACCGCGCAGGCCCTGGCCGCTGCCGGCGTCGTCCACCTCGCCGTGCGGGCCGACGTGGGCGACGAGGCCGCCGCCGAGCGCGCTGTGCGCGAAACTGTCGCCCGCTTCGGCGGCCTAAACGTGCTGCTCAACAACGCCGGCATTTCCATGCGCGCCCGCTTTCAGGATGCCGATCTGACCGTGATCCGGCAGCTCATGCAGACCAATTTCTTCGGCACCGTTTTTAGTACCAAGTTCGCGCTGCCGCACCTGCTGGCCAGTAAGGGCAGCATTGTGGGGGTCAGCAGCATTGCCGGTTACCGGGGGCTGCCGGGGCGCACGGGCTACTCGGCGTCCAAGTTTGCCATGAATGGTTTCCTCGAAGCCCTGCGCACGGAGCTGCTCGATCAGGGCGTGCACGTGCTCACGGCGGCGCCAGGCTTCACGGCGTCCAATATCCGGCAGGTGGCGCTCTCGGCCGACGGCTCAGCCCAGGGCGAGTCGCCCCGCGACGAGGTCGCCATGATGAGCAGCGAAGCCGTAGCCGCAGAAATCCTGCGCGCTGTGCAGCAGCGCCGGCGCACGCTGGTGCTCACGACCCAGGGCAAGCTCACCGTCTTTCTCAATAAATGGCTGCCCGGTCTGACTGATAAGCTGGTGCTCAATCACTTTCGCAAGGAAGAACAAGGCGTGCTCTGACGTTTTCTTGCCGGGCTGTAAACCAAAGGGGGGAGTTTAACGACGCAAAACTGGCGGCGTGAAACTCCCCC
>JAYWCH010000254.1:0-2649 GCA_043780755.1 Hymenobacter sp. | reverse complement strand
CCGGGGGGCGGGCGGACCGCTTGCTGACTCACAGCGACTTGTGTCCCAGCTGCGCATCCACGACCGCAATGGCGGCCATGTTCACGATGTCGCGCACCGAAGCGCCCAATTGCAAAATATGCACCGGCTTGCGCATGCCCATCAACACCGGTCCGATCACCTCGGCCCCGCCGATTTCCTGCAGGACTTTGTAGGCAATATTGCCCGACTCTACATTGGGAAAGATCAGCGTGTTAGCACCCTTGTCAGCCAGCGGACTAAAGCCGTAGTGCTCCTGTAATAGCTGCGGACTCAGGGCCACGTTGGCCTGCATCTCGCCGTCGATGAGCAGATCGGGGAAGCGGGCTTTGGCGAGCTCGGTGGCGCGGCGGGTTTTTTCGGGCAGCGTGCCGGCGTTCGAGCCAAAGTTGGAATAGCTGATCACGGCCATGCGCGGCTCGGTATCGAAGAAGCGCACGGCCCGGGCCGTGAGACCAATAATCTCCACCATTTCCTCCGCCGTCGGGTTGATATTCACCGTAGTATCGGCAAAGAAATACGGGCCTTTCTTGTGTTGAATGATGTACATCGACGCCACCCGCCGCACCCCATCCTCGGTGCCAATGACTTGGAGCGAGGGAATAATGCTCTTACCGTAGTCCTTGGTCAAGCCGGTGATGCAGGCATCGGCCGCTCCGGTTTCCACCATCATGGCGGCGTAATAGTTGCGCTCCCGCATCAGCCGGCGGCCTTCGTAAATGGTGACGCCGCGGCGCTGGCGCTTCTGGTAGAACAGGTCGGCGTACTCGTCGCGCCGGGCATCTTCGTCCAGAATATTGATGATTTCGCAGCCTTCCAGGTCGAGGCTGTTGTCGCGGGCGATGACTTCGATCTTCTCCCGGGGACCGAGCAGAATGGGCAGGGCAATGCCTTCATCGCGCAGAATCTGGGCAGCTTTGAGGATCTTGTAGTTGTCGGCTTCGGCAAAAACCACCCGTTTCGGGTTGGCCCGGGCCGCCGAAGTAATGCGGTTCATCAGCTTCTGGTTGACGCCGAGGCGGGCGCGGAGTTGGTCTTCGTAGGCGTTCCAGTCGGTGATGGGCAGGCGGGCCACGCCGCTGGCCATCGCCGCCTTCGCCACCGCCGGGCTGATGGCCGTGATAAGCCGGGGGTCGAGTGGCTTGGGAATAAGGTAATTGCGGCCGAAAGCCAGTGTGTTGTCGCCATAGGCCTTGTTCACCATTTCGGGCACCGGCTCTTTGCTCAGCTCAGCCAACGCGTGCACCGCCGCCAGCTTCATGGCCTCGTTGATTTCGGTGGCCCGGACGTCCAGCGCGCCCCGGAAAATGTAGGGAAAGCCCAGCACGTTGTTCACCTGATTGGGGTGGTCGGAGCGGCCGGTGGCCATCACGAGGTCGTCGCGGGTGGCCATGGCCAGGTGGTAGTCAACCTCCGGATCAGGGTTGGCCAGGGCAAAGACGATGGGATTGGCTGCCATGCGCAGCAACAGGGCGGCCGGCAGCACATTGGCCGCCGAGAGGCCCAGGAAAACGTCGGCGCCGTCCAGGGCTTCGGCCATGGTCGTCAGCGTGCGGCTCGTGGCGAACTGCATCTGAATCGGGTCCAGATTGGTCCGCTGCGCGTTGATGATGCCGTCTTTATCGAACACCACCACGTTCTCTTTTTGCAGGCCCAGCGCCAGGTACAGCCGCAGGCACGACACCGCCGCCGCGCCGGCCCCGCTCACGACAAGCTTAATCTCCCCGATTTTCTTGCCCACCACTTCCAGCCCGTTCAGCAGCGCGGCCGACGTGATGATGGCCGTGCCGTGCTGATCGTCGTGCATCAGCGGAATATTCATTTTCTCCCGCAGCTCGGTTTCAATCCGAAAGCATTCGGGGGCTTTGATATCCTCCAGGTTGATGCCGCCGAACGTCGGCTCCAGCGCCTTCACGATCCGGATAAACTCGTCCGGGTCGGTTGCATCAATTTCAATATCAAAGCAGTCAATCCCGGCGAACTTCTTAAACAGCACGCCTTTGCCTTCCATCACTGGCTTGGCCGCCGCCGGACCAATATTGCCCAGCCCCAGCACCGCCGTCCCGTTGCTGATGACGGCCACCAAGTTGCCTTTCGCGGTGTATTTGTACACGGCATCGGGGTCGGCGGCGATTTCCTTGCACGGCTCGGCCACGCCCGGCGAGTAGGCCAGCGCCAGATCCAGCTGGGTACTAAGGGGTTTGGTGGGCACCACCTCAATTTTGCCAGCGGGCTCCTGGGAGTGGTAGTTGAGGGCGTCCTGGCGGTTAATTTTCAGCATCAGATCTCTTAAGAATGAGAGTGGTCACGCGGACAGCGCAGCCGGGCGGCGCGAAATTAACCCGAAATGTGTGGCAAGGTCGGGTTTAACCAATCGCCAACCCGCCGGACTGCCCGAAACCAGCCCCGGTTTGCCCGCCGAATCACGCTCATTTTTTGGCCCTAAAAAACCCCGCAGCGCCATAGCCCCAAAGCCGTTGGCTGCCCCTAAAAGACGAGGGCTAAAATAGAACCAGTGAAACAGTTTAGAAATAGGACTTACGCAAAAGGCGTAACTTGAAAGGAAAAGCCATGAAAGTGACGGCACAGCTTTACGGGCAGTTTTTGGTGAGCAGTCAGGTGAATTACACG
>JAYWCH010000253.1:0-4430 GCA_043780755.1 Hymenobacter sp. | reverse complement strand
CGCCGAGCCGCCCAGGAAGCCCGTGTACTCGTACCACTGCACCCAGCCCGGCGCGGCCGCGAAGCCGTTGCCCAGCGTCAGCCAGGGCCAGGTGATGTCCCAGTGCAGGTGCAGCTGCTCGAAGGCCAGCCAGTACACCGGCAGCAGGACATAGCCCCAGCGGTTTCCAAGCTGCTTCTTGGTCTGTCGGAAGGCCATCAGCGGCAGGCACATGAGCAGGGCGTTCAGCACCACGGCGGCGATGCCGGCGGGCAGGCTGGCGTAGCTCACCCACCAGGTGGTGAGGGCGTTCCAGAGCAGCAGCATGAGGTAGGTATGCGCAAACATCCGGCTCTTGCGCGCGCCCACCAGCGTGAGGCGGCGCTCGAGCAGCAGGTAGGGCACCCAGGCTACGAACAGCAGCGGCACCGTCCAGGCCGTGGGCCAGGGCATCCAGCCGGCACACAGCAGCACGCCGCTCAGAATGGCGAGTACGGTGGGGCGCAGTCCGGGCTGATTAATCTTCCGATTCGGATTCATCGTCGGCATCATCGGCGCGGCGGTAGTATCGGTCATCGCGGCCGGGGCGGGGCTCGCGGGGGGGCGGGGCAAGATTTCCTTCGACGACAACGACAATTTCTCCTTTAATAGTGGTCCGGGCCGCGAACTCCGCCTCCAGGCTGGCCAGCGTGCCGTTCACGGTTTCTTCGAATAATTTGGTCAGCTCGCGGCTGACGGAGGCGGGCCGCTCGGGCCCGAATACCTCGGCCAACTGCCCCAGGGTCTTGACGATGCGGTGCGGCGATTCGTAGAAAATCATGGTTCGGGTTTCCGTCGTCAGCTCCCGCAGGCGGGTCTGGCGGCCTTTTTTCACCGGCAGAAACCCTTCAAATGTGAACCGCTCGGCCCCAAAACCCGACTTGAGCAGGGCCGGCACGAAAGCCGTCGGGCCCGGCAGGCACTCCACGCCCAGGCCCCGCGCCAGGCACTCGCGCACCAGCAAAAACCCGGGATCGGAAATGCCGGGCGTGCCGGCGTCGGAAATCAGGGCCATGCTTTCGCCCTTGGCCAGGCGGTCGAGCAGGCGCGGCACCTGCTGGTGCTCATTGTGCAGGTGATAGGAGAGGAGGGGCTTTTTCAGGCCCAGGTGTTGCAGGAGGCGCCCGCTGGTGCGGGTGTCTTCGCAGAGCACGGTCCCCACTTCGCCCAGAATGCGGATGGCCCGCAGCGTAATGTCTTCGAGGTTGCCGATGGGCGTGGGGACCAGGTAAAGAACCGTATTTGGCATGGAGCAAAGGTAGCCGCTGGCGCCATGCGTCCGGCGCGGGCTACTGCGCGGGGTGGCGGGCGGCCACGGCGTCGATGGCGGCGGCCAGCGTCCGGTCGCGTTTGGTCACGGTATTGCCCGCATCGTGGGTGCTGAGGCGGAAGTCTACCGCGCCGTACTCGTTGCTGAACCAGGGGTGGTGATCGAGGCGCTCGGCTTCGGCGGCGACTTCGGTGAGGAAGGCGAAAGCGGCTTTGAAATCGGGGAAACGAAAGCTGCGGCGGAGGGTGTTATCGGTTTCAGTCCACATATTGTTTGATAGTTAATGAGTTTAATGTCGGGGTAATGAGGCGATTGATCATAACCCAAATGACCAAACCAAAGTACACCTTTTGCGCATTCGCGTCAGCTTCTTATTCTCTCCTCAAAATGGCCATTGATCCTAAAAACCGCCCCATCCGCGTCATCAACGACGATACGACCAACGAAGAAATGGCGGCCGGGCACCACATTCCCAACGCCGACCCGCCCAAGAACGAGGCGGCCCGTGGGGGCTTCGGTAACCGCGATGGCAAGGAAGGGTTCGGTTCCGATACGTCGGGCGGCGAAACGGCCGTGGGCGTGAACGAAACGGCCGATAACATGAGCCCGCCCCACGACAACATGCGCGCCACCGACGAAGGCCGCCCCGACCGTCCCAACCAGGATCGCCCGGCCAACGACGACGACGACGCCGGGTCAATCATTCCCAGTGGCCGGCCCGTCGATGAGCTCGACGCCCACGACCGGCGCCCCGGCCCCGACGAGATGGGCAACCCCAACTCCCGCGTTGGCATGGGCCAGATGGAACCCCGGCCGCAGCCGCCCGTCACTGGCACCGATACCAACGCCGAGCTGACCGATCCCGGTGCCACCGATACGGCCATCGACCAGTAGCGGACCCCGGCCCGCCCACCCCGGCAGCGGCTATCCCAGAATAGCAGGCAGCGAGTACTTTTAGCGTCATGGCGTCTCAGGGGCGGCATGACGCTTTTTTGATATTTATCCGGGCTATTAATTTATAATCAGTGCGTTACGCCATCACCGACCTGCACGGCTGTTTGCATACCTTCCGTCGTTTGGTGGAAGTAAAGCTGCGCCTCACTCGCCAGGACGAACTGTACCTGCTGGGCGACTACGTGAACAAAGGCCCCGATAGCCGGGGCGTGCTCGATTACCTGATGCACCTGCAAGCAGCTGGCTACCAGGTTCAATGCGTGCGCGGCAACCACGATCAGGCGCTCATAGAGGCCGCCCGGCATCGCTGGCGCTGGGACTGGCTGGGGCCGCGCGGCCGGCTGCCCACGCTGCGCAGCTTCGGCGTGGCGCGGCTGGCCGATATCCCGCCGCGCTACCTCGACTGGCTCAGCGCGCTGCCCTATGAGATTGAGCTGCCGGATTTCGTGCTGGTCCACGCGGGCTATAACTTTGCCCTGGCCCCGGCGGAGATGCGGCAGGATTACGACAGCATGTTGAATATCAAGAAGTTTGTATTCGATGCCTCGCGGTTCGGCGGGCGGCGCCTGTTACACGGGCACGTGCCCACGGCGGCGGCCCTGGTGCGCGCCCGGGCCGCCGCCCATCCCGGCGCGCTGGGTCTGGACACGGGCTGCGTCTACCGCCACAACCCCGAGCTGGCCCACCTCACCGCCCTCAACCTCGACACCTGGGAGCTCATTCAGGTGCCCAACTGCGAGCCGCCCTACGCCATCGGCCAGCGCTAGGCGCCGGCGGGGGCGCCAGTCAGCGCCTGATTCTTATCGGTTGGCGGTCGCAAAACCGGATTTTACCGGCGGGATCCAAAGTCGCTAAAAAAATAAATATTTATAAATTTGAATCTAAAAATATAATAAAAAATTACAGGAAACGGATAGCATTTTAGTGATAAAATGAATCCTAAACAAGACAATTTCACTTATTGATTGCACGGTCTATTGCGCCTGGGAAAGAGGTAAAGTAGGTTTGTTCCCATGAGCCAATACATATGAAAAATCAAATATTGTAACAATATTATCAAACAGCAGGTCGAGTAAAATTTACCCGGCTGAGTGGTATTCCGGCTCATTTTAGCTCGAGCTAATTGGCGTCGCCCTTTTGATTTTGCTTCTAGCGCTTCTTTCCATTCACCGGCTTTCTGTTCCAATGAAATTTAAAAGTCCACCCGCTGCCCGTTTCGGTTTTGAGGGAGCGTTTGCGCGCTCATTGTGGGGACGGCCGTTCTGGCACGGGGTGCTGCTCCTGGCAGTGCTGCTGCTGGGCAGCCGGGCTCAGGCGCAGGTCACTACCTACACCGTGAGCAAGACCGGAGCGGGACTCAACAACTATCAGACAATTGCGCTGGCTCTGGCGGCGGTGCCCAATACGCTGGACAAGTCCTACATTCTGCAATTGCTGGATGCGGCTTACGTCGAAGATGTGGCGCTGAACAAAACCGGCACCTCCGCCAATACGCTCACGCTGCTGCCCGGTTCGGGCGTGAGCTCGATCATAACGGGCACGCTGACGTTTGGGGCCGGCAGCAGCTTCACCACTTTGAACGGTAATAATGGCACGGCGACCCAGACGCTCACGGTGATGCAGCCGGACCAGTCGAAATCGACCGTGGTTTTTGGCGGCGATGCTTCGGATAACACCATGAGTGGCTTGGTGATTTCGGGCGCCAACAACTCGGCGACCAGCGGCGTAGTGGTGGTGGGCAATGGCGTATCGACGGGCAACAGCCGCAATACCTTGACTCAATGCCTGGTGGGCAATATTTCGGAGGCGCTCCTGCCCGTCAATCTGGTGTACGCGGCCAACAGCACGAGCACCTGCACCAACGACAGCTTCACACTGAGCAACTCGGAGTTGTTCAATTTCAGCGGGACCGGCGTGCTGGTGGCGGCCGGCAATGGCAATCAGTGGACGATCAGCAACAACAGCTTCTACTACAAAGCCACCACCGTGGCCATGACGGCCCAGACGGCCATCGACTTTCACCCCGGCAGCAGTGCCAACCAGGTCACGGTGAGCAGCAACACTATTGGCGGGCAGGCCGCCGGGGCCGGCGGCGGCACCTGGAACAACGCCGGCACGCAGAACTTTCGCGGCATCGCCATGAACTGCGGCACCTCGACTTTGCTGCCCAACAACCTCAACAACAACA
>JAYWCH010000252.1:0-65261 GCA_043780755.1 Hymenobacter sp. | reverse complement strand
CAGCTCGTCGATGTAGTACTTATTATACACCAGGCTTTCGGGAGCCGAACGCCGGGCCGCGTCATCGGCCGGGCGCCGGGCGCGCACCACGTACTGCACATAGGCCAGGGCAATACCCAGCACGCCCGCCGCCACGGACAAGCCAATGAGCATCAGCTCGGTACCGTGATTGGTTTCGGGGGCGAAAGCAGCCGGCAGGATGCGCCGGGAGTAGGTGAAAATCGGGGCCAGGTAATCGGCCAGGTAGTGGTGACCACCGGTCAGCATGGGCGCACCCATGAAGCCGCCCACGGCCGCCAGAATAGCCAGGGCAATCAGCGGCAGCGTCATCGACGCGGGCGACTCGTGCAGGTGTTGCTTCTGCTCCTCAGTGCCGCGAAACTCCCCGAAGAAAGCCAGAAACAGCAGCCGGAACATGTAGAACGCCGTGAGGAAGGCCGACAGCAAGCCCATGGCCCACAGCACTTTATTGTGCTCAAAGGCGTGCGCCAGAATCTCATCTTTGGAAAAGAAGCCCGAGAATGGCGGAATGCCCGAAATAGCCAGACAGCCGATCAGGAATGTGAAGAACGTGACGGGCAGCGCCTTGCGCAGGCCGCCCATGCGGCGCAGGTCCTGTTCGTTGCTCATGGCGTGAATGACCGAACCGGCTCCGAGGAACATCAGCGCCTTGAAAAACGCGTGGGTGAGCACGTGAAACAGCGCCGTAGAGTAGCCCATCACGCCCAGCGCCAGAAACATATAACCCAGCTGCGAGACGGTAGAATACGCCAGCACCTTCTTGATATCGTTCTGGGCCAGCCCAATGGTCGCGGCGAACAAGGCCGTCGCGGCTCCGACAATCGCCACCACCTGCAAGGTGTCCGGCGCCAGGGTAAACAACACGTTGGCCCGCAGCACCATGTAAACGCCGGCCGTGACCATCGTGGCGGCGTGAATGAGCGCCGAAACGGGCGTGGGGCCGGCCATAGCGTCGGGCAGCCAGGTAAAGAGCGGCAGCTGCGCCGATTTGCCCATCGCGCCCACAAACAACAGCAGGGTAATGGCCGTGCAGATGCCCACACCATAGGTTCCAAAATCGCCCAGGCTGGCTTTCTGAAATACCTCGGCGTATTGCACCGAATTGAAGGTCAGGTAAATAAGGAAGATGCCCAGCAGAAAGCCCAGGTCGCCGATGCGGTTGATGATGAAGGCTTTCTTGGCGGCGTTGTTGTAGTCGGTGTTCGTGTTCCAGAAGCCGATGAGCAAGTAGGAGCACAAGCCCACGCCTTCCCAACCGATGAACAGAATGACGAAATTGGAACCCAACACCAACACCAACATACTGAAAATAAACAGGTTCAGGAAGCTGAAGAACTTGCCCACGTTCTCGTCGTGGTGCATGTAGCCGATGCTGTAGACGTGAATCAGGAAGCCCACGCCCGTCACCAGCAGCAGCATAATCAGGCTGAGCTGATCGATCTGGTAGCTGAAAGGGATTTGCAGCGAGCCGACTTCAATCCAGTCGAAAAGCTGCACGGTGTACTGGTACTGAAAATTGACGAACAGCAGCACCGAAATCAGAAACGAGCCGAGTACGGCACCGCTGCCAATCAGGCCGGCCACGGTGCCGGAGAGCTTCCGGTTCAGCAGCCCATTCAGCAGAAAACCCAGGAAGGGCAGCAGCGGAATCAGGACGTAGAGCAGCGTGGGAAAGGGGGCGTTGGCGCCGGGAAGAACGGTTTCTAGCATTGTAAGGGGGTAGCGAATGAGCAAAGGAGCAGGGGGCGCGGGAAACTGACGGGCGCAAACGCAGCGTTCGCACCGGCCGGACCCCGCGCCGTTACCACTTAAGCCGGCTGAGCAGGTTGACGTCGGTCGTCTGGAAGTTGCGGTAAATCATGACGATAATGCCCAGGCCCACCGAGACTTCGGCGGCGGCCACGGCCATAATAAAGAACACGAAAATCTGGCCGTTGGGATCGGCCCGGTAGGCCGAAAAGGCCGTCAGCAGAATATTGACGGCATTGAGCATCAGCTCGACGCACATAAAAATAATGATGGCATTACGGCGCACCAGCACGCCCGTCACACCGATGGCGAACAGGGCCGAAGCCAGAAAAACGTAGTACGGCAACGGAACGGTGCGGATGACTTCGGGAATGGTTTGGTCCATGCGGGAGGGCCGACCAATAAGCAGTACAGCCGGCCGGCGGGCAAAGGTATCCTGAAAAACGAAAAAGCCGGGTCCGGAAACCCGTCGGTGGGACGATTCACCGGCCGGGCGCCCGAACTGAGTCCAGCGGGCAAGCCGCCGGAAAACTGCCGCAGTTATCGCACTGGCTGGGTAAAAATGGGGGCTGGCCGGGGTAATCAGTAAGTTGGCCGAGGCCCCCAAAATTCAGCTGAACTAATATGTTGTTGTAAGATGTCCCGAAAAAGGATAATTATTTCGACCCCCTCTTCCCAATCCCTTTCCATGCGCTTTCCTTTCTACCTGATCGCTACCTCCGTCATCAGTGCCGCCCTGGCTCTGCTGGGTAACGAGGCGCAGGCGCAGGCTGCAACCAACAACAAAGCATTTGCCATCAAGTCATTGGCGAATTCAGATCGCTCGAAAGTGGTTTCAACGGTACCCATCCTGAACGGCGGCACAATCCTGTTTACGGGGCACGTCATCAGCCCCAAAGGGGCGCTACCCGGCGCGGTGGTGCAAATTAAAGGCATCAAAAAGGTGATGGTCACCGATGCCGACGGCGAGTTCAGCCTTCTCATTCCCCGCAGCAAAGCCCCCGTTAGCATCACCGCCAGCTACGCCGGGTTCGACGACGAAACCGTGACTGTCGCCCGTGACGACCGGGCGGCCACCGTAGAGCTGGCCACGCCCAATACCATTAAAGTTGCCCGCAATCAGCAACTTAAGACCTATCTGAAAACCGCCCACCGGCAGGCCAGGCGCGATCTGCACTAGCGCCGGGCGGCGGCAGCGACCCAACCGCCGCCCTGATCCCGGGATTAATGACTTCTGATCCGATTTTTAGCCGCGCGGCTCCCTTTCCGGAGCCGCGCATTTTCGTTACGCTTTTGCTGGGTTTGGGACAGCGGCAGCGCGGTATTTTTCTATCCGGGTCGGTCCTCAGCCAGGGGGGCGTAACTGCGAACAGGCGGCAGCTGACCGAGCGCGTAAACTGAAACCGGGAAATTGTTTCGAACTATTTCACTTTATTTTAGCTGAGCTACAAAACGTCGTTTTCAAGGCGTACGTTGGGTTTTATGCGCAAAATACTGACTTTGCCACCCTGATATTCCGGATTGATTACTGAATAAAAGGACCCTGAGCCTAAAACATATTTGCATAATGAAACTTGCGTCGCGTATGTTTGTATCATTCAGTTAAAAAATAATCTTAATCTAATTGGATTTCCTGGCTGACTTGAATTCAGCAGTAATTACCCTTAAGTTACCGGCCATAAATACGTAGAATATTCCGGTCTTTTCACCCTCAGCTTCGATCCCGATTATCAATTCGTAACGATACCTTCCTCAACACCTTACTTATTCTTTTTACCCTTTCCACATTTTCCCCTTCTCTCCTTTTTTCTGCCATTCTTTCCTTCTACCGATAAAACCCTGGCCCAATGGACCAGGGTTTTTTGCTGGAATTTATTGGCCGCCCTGCTTATTGCCGCCGCCCTTCACGTCGTCGTTGGAGATGGCCTTACGCTGCTTGGCCTGCTGGGCCTGACCGAATCGGTAGCTGAAACTGAGGCGAAACGAGCGTTGAAAAACACGGTTTTCATTGATTTCGTTGAACGAGGGCGTGTTGGTTAGGCTGCGGTACACCCAGGAATTATTGAAAGGCGAGCCGAAATTCAGCACCAGATCTGCCTTGTCTTTGAGAAAAGTTTTCTTGGCGCCCAACTGATAATACAGGTTGGCAGGCCCCCGGCCCTGAAGCTCGGGCGAGGGCAGCGAGCTGTACAGAAAGCCCTGCAGCGTAAAATTCCGGGGCAGCTTGTAAGAGGTGTTGAAGTTCAGCCCGGCCGTGAAGCCGCGCCGCTCGATATTCAGCGCCGGACTTCGGCGTACAATATACTGAATATCAGGCCCGCCGCTGATATCCCAGCCCTTCGCCGGTTTGGCCGAGCCGTAGAAATTGAGCTGGTAGTACGAGTTGGCCGCCACGTTGGCGTACGTCTGCTGCGTGATACCAGCCGCATCGGCGGGCAGGCGCAGGGACTCAATGGCGTTCCCCGTGCGCCGCACCGAAGCCGCAATATTGAGGGAGCCCGCTTTACCGTTAGTGTTGAAGCTGAGCTCGTAAGAGTCCGTCAGCTCGGGACTGAGGGCGGGGTTGCCAAACACAATATTCTTCGGGTCGCTCCGGTCCACGAACGGGTTGAGGTAGTCGATGTACGGCCGCGTGATGCGACGACTGTAGGCCAGGCGCAGGCTATTGTTGTCGCTGAGCGCGTACTGAGCGTTGCCATTGGGCAGCAGGGTCAGGTAGCTGCGCCCGAAGCTGGTGTCGTTGGTCCGAAAATCGGCCGCCAGGGTAGTCCGCTCCAACCGGCTGCCCAGACTGATGGTCAGCTTCTTACTCAGCTTATTGGTGTAAGTGGCGTGGGCCGCCTGCACGTTCTGGTCGTAGCTGAAGTCGGTGGAGCGGCCGGGCAGGCGGACGAAATCCCGCGCCTGGCCCCGGGTCAGCCCGTCGACATCGGCCAGCGAACCAGTGTGGCGCCAGATGGCTTTGAGGCCGGTTTCGAAGGTTTGCTTCTCGCCGAAAGGCTGGGTAAAATCGGTCTGGAAAGTCATTTCCGAGCCGGGCGTGCGACCCCGGCTGTGCTCGCGGTAATCGGCGCGGGCGGTTTCGAGGTTCACGTAAGAGTTGGTGTACTGGTCGAAGTCGTAGCCGAAGGTGCCGTCGTTGCGGGCGTACTGGCCCAGCACGCTCCACTCGCGCCGGGCCTGGGCGAAAGTTTTGGTGTAAGTGCCGGTCAGCTCCCCATTCAGGCCGCTGAACAGACTGTTGGTGGTGCGGGTGAACAGCGAATTGTCGGCCGGAGACGCCGACGAGACAAAATCATTGAGCAAGTTGCTGTAATTGTGTCCGTTGTAGGTATTCAGCGAAGCCGCCAGCGACAGGCTCTGGTGGGCGCTGATATCGTAGTCGAGGCCCACGGTGCCGTAGTACCACTGGCCGCCGTAGTTGCCCGCGCCGCCCTGACTCAGCGTCGAACCGTCGAGCTGGCCGTTGCGCACGCGGATAGATTCGCTCGGCCCGTACCAGGCGCCCGTGCCGCCCGAGGACGTAAACCCAAGCTTGCCTTTTTTGAAGTTGAGCGACGCGTTGGCGCTTGAGTTGCGGTTGCCGCCCGAGGCGCTGACCCGACCGTTCAGGCCCTGGTCCACCCCTTTTTTGAGCACGATGTTGATGATGCCAGCGGTGCCTTCCCCGTCGTACTTAGCCGGGGGCGTGGTGATGATTTCGACGCTCTGAATCTGTTCGGCCGGAATGCCTTTCAGGGCCTCCGCCAGGTTGCTGGCCAGCGTGGGCGAAGGCTTGTTATTGACCAGGACTTTGAAGTTGCTGGAGCCGCGCATTTTTACGTTGCCGTCGCCGTCCACGGCCAGCAGGGGCGCTTTGCGCAGCACGTCGGCCGCCGTGCCGCCGGCGTTGGTCACGTCCTGATCGGCGTTGTACACCATACGGTCGGGGCGAATTTCCACCACCGGCTTGGTGCCGATGACTACGGCTTCGGCCAGGGCCGTACCGGCGGTAGGCAGCCGGAATGCCCCCACGGCAGTGGTCCCGGCCGAGATGGTCACGGCCCGCGTCTGGGTGCCGTAGCCCACGTAGCTCACCCGCAGCCGGGCCGGACCGGGAATCAGGCCGGTCAGGGCGAAGCGGCCGTTGTCGTCGGCAGCCACGCCGGTAATCGGTTTATCGTTGGGCGCCGGCGGCAGCAGCACCACCGTAGCGTAGGGCACGGGGGCCTGCTTGAGCGAATCGACGACAGTGCCGGTGAGCGAGCCGGTACTGACGGGCGCAGCCGGGGCAGCGGGCGTCTGAGCGGCGGCCGGGCCGGCCGGCCGGAACAGCAGCAGGAGCAGCAGCCCGCCCGTACCGCAACGGGTAACATTTTTCATAACTAAACGCTGATGGAAAGTGATTATATAGCCAACAGATAGAAAGTTTCAGTCATGGGTTGCCTGCCCCCACCCACGCGAGCGGATTCGGGCGGCGCCGCGCACATTCGTGACTGGGCACCGGCGGCGTGCAACTGGCCCGCCTTCAGCCCCGGCCATAGCTTGGCCGATAAGGAGTTGGCCCTGAATTCAGAAATCCCTATTCCGCTTATAAACGCATCTTACCGGGCAAAACGTCTATTTTGCCTTAGCTTTGAACCAGACCCTGTTTTTTCGCCCGCCATGCATATTCTGCGTCACGTTGACCTGACTAAAGTCTTTTTCGTGGACATTGAAACTGTCCCTTTTCACCACAACCACGACCAGCTCGACCCGGCTCAGCAGGGCCTGTGGAAGAAATTTTGCGGCCGCCGCCACGCCCGGGAAGTAGCTGAGGGCCAAACCCACGGCGACCTCTATCACAACGCCGGCCTCTATGCCGAATTTGGCCGGGTAGTGTGCATTTCGGTGGGCTATTTCCGGCCGCTGACCGATGGCGGGCTGGAGTTTCGGGTTAAATCTTTTGCCGACGATGACGAGTGCCTGGTCCTCGGCGGCTTTGCCCAGCTGCTCGCCGGCAAAGCGCCAGCCAGCCAGGAATATCGCCCCAAGCTCGACCGCGCCACCAAAGACGGCCACTATCTCTGCGCCCATAACGGCCGCGAATTCGACTACGGATACCTCGGCCGCCGGATGCTGATCTGCGGCCAGGAGCTGCCCGCCATGCTCGACATCGCCGGCCACAAACCCTGGGATCTGCCCCACCTGCTCGACACGATGGACCTCTGGAAATTCGGCGACAACAAGGGCCACATCACCCTGCCCCTGCTGGCTGGCATCTTCGGCATTCCCTCGCCCAAAGACGACATCGACGGCGCGCAGGTCGGCCACACGTATTGGGTTGAAAAAAACCTGGCCCGCATTGTCACTTATTGCGAGAAAGATATCATCACCACGGCCCGCATTTACCTGCATTACACTGGTCAACAGGCTCTTTGGCCCGATGTACGGGTCACGCACACGGCCTGGCCCGTGGCGCCGGCCATGCGCATCGTCGTTTAGCGCGACGCTTTTCAGCGAATCTGTACTGGCGCTTTAACCAAAAATGGCCGGCCTTCCCCATCGGGAAAGCCGGCCGCTTTGCTGGCACCGGGGCGTGCAGATTAGTTATTCAACGTGGCCAAGTCGATCACGAAGCGGTATTTCACGTCGCCTTTCAACATGCGCTCGTAGGCTTCGTTGATGTCCTTGATGTCGATCACTTCCACGTCGGACATGATGTTGTGCTCGGCGCAGAAGTCCAGCATTTCCTGGGTTTCGGCAATGCCGCCAATGAGCGAGCCGGCAATGCGGCGGCGCTTGGCGATGAGGTTGAACGCGTGCACCTGCGGCGCTTCGGGCGGCACGCCCAGCAGAATCATCGTGCCGTCGCGGCGCAACAGATTCAGGTAAGCGGCCAGATCGAGCGGGGCCGATACGGTGTTGATAATGAAGTCGAAGTAATTGGTGACTGACTTGAGCTGCTCTTGGTCCTTGGTGACGATGAACTTGTGCGCGCCCAGCTCTTTGGCGTCGGCCTCTTTGTTAGGCGAGGTGCTGAGCACGGTTACTTCGGCGCCCATGGCGGCGGCAATCTTCACGGCCATGTGGCCCAGTCCGCCCAGGCCCATGACGGCCACGCGGTGACCCGGACCCACTTTCCACTGCCGCAGCGGCGAATATGTAGTGATACCGGCGCAGAGCAGCGGCGCCACGCGGGCCGGATCGAGCTTGTCCGACACCTTTAGGGTGTACTTTTCATCCACCACAATCTGGTTGGAGTAGCCGCCGTACGTGGTCTTGCCGGTGCCGCGCTCGCGGCCCCCGTAGGTACCCACAAAGCCCGTCGTTTCGCAGTATTGCTCCAGGTTCTCGAGGCAGCTGGGGCAGGTGCGGCAGGAGTCCACCATGCAGCCCACGCCGGCCAGATCGCCGACTTTGAAGTTCTTAACGTGGTCACCCACCTGAGTTATGCGGCCCACGATTTCGTGGCCCGGCACCATGGGAAAAGTAGCGCCGCCCCACTCGTCGCGCACCTGGTGCAGGTCGGAGTGACACACGCCACAGAACTGAATATCAATGAGTACGTCGTGGGCGCCCACTTCGCGGCGCTCGAAGTTAAAGGGCGCCAGGGGCACGTTTACGGCCGGGGCAGCATAGGCTTTCGTTGGAATCATCAGGAGTTTGGAAAGGGTAATCTTTGAAAATCTGCTAAAAGTAGCGGGGCCGGCAGCTCATTGCCGTTGGCCCCAAGGCCGTCAACCGGCCGGGGCCGCCAAGGTTTGCGTAGCGGGCGCGGCGGCCAGGGCGGCGCTCACCATTTCCCGCATCCGCGTCAACGATTCGCGCGCAAACTTGCGCTGGAGCGTACGACCGAACAGCTTGAATCCCAACCAGTAGAAGGGATTGCGAATCTGTCCGGACTGCGACACGGCGTGGACGCGAAACTGCACCGTGCCGGAGGTTAAGTTTTTGTGAATGGAGAAATTAATCTGCCCGCGCTCGAAGTGGCCTTCCAGCGTGCGGTAGCCGTAGCCCCACACCCGCTCGGGGCCGCCGGGCGTGGCGCGGGCGGCCTCATCGGTCACCTCACTCACCCGCACGCCGAAGTAGAATTTGAAGAACAGGAACTGCGCCCGCAGCAGCATAACGCGGTTTTCGAGCGGCGAATCGGGCACGAAGATCCCGGTGATGAGGTCGGGCGGCGGGAAAGCGTAGCGGCGCAGCACATCCTGAGCGGCGGCGAAGGAGCCGGCCGCGCCAGGCGGACCGGGCACCTCGGCCGGCAGGTCGGTTTCGTAGTCATCGAGCCGCCAGCCGGTAGCGCTGGTGTACTCGTTCTGGCGGCTGAAGTCGTAGTTGACCTTGGCGTTGGTGTAGGCGTCGAGGCGGGCGCGGTACTGCTCCCAGAGCGGCGGCGCGCTGGCGGCGGGCAGGTTAGGAATGGCGCTCATGGTTGTTGGGGCCGGTTTCGGCGTGCGTAATAGTTTCTACGGTAACATCGCCCCGGGCCTGCCCGCCGCTGGCGACGGCCACGCGGCGGCAGAATTCCACCCAGGTTGCTTCCTGCACGCGCCGGCCCACGCCAATGGTATTATAAGCAAAAGCCACCAGGCCATCGCGCGAACGCGCCCGGGATCGGATCTCAAACCGCAGCACGTCGGGCATCTCATCCCGAAAGTGCGCTTCAAAATGAATCCGGCCGGCCTCGGGGTGACCTTCGAGGGTGATAAATTCAAAGTGCGTGGGGCCGACTTCGGTCACGCGCACGCTGCCATTCCAGGGGCCGAGGATGGTGATGTGGAATTCTTCGCCCGGGCGCAACCCCTCGGCCGGACCGTTTTGCTTGCTGAAATCGGCCAGCAGGCCGGGGGCGAAACGGGCTACGTCGGCCATGACCTCGGCCATGAGCTGGCGCGGCGGCAGGCGCGGCCGGGCCACGTCGAGGTAGTAGCGGCGTTCCAGCCACGGCCCGGAGCCGGTGGCGGCGGGCTGCTCGGAAGAATCAGGGGAAAAGGAGTCAGACATTAGAAGGCAAAGAATCGTACTCGCCCTAGTACGCCCGGCGGCGGTGCAGGATGCTGCGCCCGGGCAATTATTCCCTTTTCACCCTCCCCAATGCCTTACTACCGCCCCTCCGGCCCGGCCCCCGATCCGCAGCTCGTGCAAAGCCTCACCCGGCAGCAGCAGGAAATGCGCCTGCGAGTCCGCACCGGGCCGCTGGCCGCCGAGCCGCAGCTCATTGCCGGCTGCGATTCTTCTTTTCCCACGCCCGATACCATTCTTTCGGTCTTCGTAGTGCTTCGGTTTCCTTCCCTGGAGCTGGTGGAGAAAGTCTATCATTACGGGCCGGTGGAAATGCCTTACGTGCCTGGTTTCCTGTCGTTTCGCGAGGCGCCCAACGTTATCCGGGCTTTCGCCGGGCTGGTCAGCAAACCGGATATTATTATGGTTGATGGACATGGTATTGCGCACCCGCGCCGCATGGGCATTGCCGCGCACCTCGGCGTGCTGCTCGATATGCCCACTTTCGGCGTGGCTAAGCAGAAGCTAACCGGCCAGTTCACCGAGCCCGGCCCCGAGCGGGGTCAGCTTTCTCCCCTTACTGATCCGAAGACCGGGGAGGTGATTGGCGAGGTTATCCGCAGTAAAAACAAGGTGCTGCCACTGTTTGTGAGCCCCGGGCACCGCTGCGATCAGGCGACGGCTACGCGGCTTACGCTGGCTTGTTTGCGGGGGTATAAGCTGCCGGAGCCTACCCGGTTGGCTGATTATTGGGCGGAGGAGTTTAAGCGGGAGGTAAAGTAGGAGCGTTCAGGGTTTCGCACGGAGTTTAGAAGGAGTGAAAGGGGAGTTTTTGGGAGCGGAGGGACTGTTGGAGGGTGGTTAGGGTTTCGGATGCAGTGGCAGGTAGCTTCAGCAACTTTGCTACGGTTTGGAATACGACTTGCGGCACGTTTGACTGGGCTAATACGCCGGTGTCGAGTGGTTGCTGCTGTGATTTTGAGAGTTTTTGGCCGGCCGCGTCCGTTAGCAGCGAGTGGTGCAGGAAGTGAATGCGCGGCGCGTTGAACGCGGCCGTTTCGGAGAGCTGACCGGCCAGCCAGAGCTGCGCAGCGGTGCTGGGCTGCAAGTCCAGGCCCCGCACGATGAGGTTAGTGCCCAGGCGTAAGTCATCCACTACTGATGCGATCTGGTAGGCGGCTACCCCGTCTTTTTTGCGAATGACGAAATCGGGCATCAGCGCGGCCAGGGGAATCCGGGTTTCGCCCTGCCAGGCATCCGCGAGCGGAATGACTGCACCGGCCGGCACGAGCGCCCGCCACGCGGCTCCCGGCGTTTCGAGGGTCACGGCGCTTTCGCCCATACCCGTACGCGAGCGGGTGCAGGCCTGCACCAGGCCCGGGCGTTGCGACAGGCGGCGCAGCACGGCGTTGTAGGCGGGCAGGTGCAACAGCTGCGAATGGTGACGCAGGAAATCGTCCGGGCCGGCGGGGCCGTGGTCGTAATCAATTCCCAGCCAGTCGATAACCCGAAAAATATTATCCAGATAAGCCGGGCGCAGGCGGGCGCGGTCCAGGTCGTCGATGCGCAGGTGTAATGTGCCCCCGGCCCGCCGCGTGAGCAGCCAGGTGAGCACGAAGTTTACAGCGTTGCCCAGGTGCAGGTGGCCGCTGGGCGTGGGCGCGAGACGCGCAACAATGGGCAGCTCCCCGGCCGGCCGCGCCAGCTGCCAAAACTCCGGGGCCGCCATGGATTCGATACTCGTAGAAAAATGAAATGCGCCTAAATATAGCGCCGCTACCCGGGCGCATCCGCCCAGTGGCGGGCCGAATAGTGGGTTTCGCAACTCCCCCGCAATAATGCGCGGTGCCTTACCCGACAATGCGTAAGTTTGCAGCCAATTTGCGGACGTATCCTAATCACGCCGCAACGCGCCCAACCCGCTCGTTCATGCTGACTGCCGTCCTGCTTTTCCTCCCCCTTGCCGCCGCGCTGCTGCTGCATTTTACCAAGGGAGCCACCACCCGCAACCTGGCCCTGGGGGCTTCCCTCCTCGAATTTGGACTGGCGATTTACGTCGCCTTTGCCTTCAAATTCCAGGGCTCGGCCGGCTTCAACCTCGATTACGCCTGGATCCCCTCCGCCGGCCTCACCTTCCACATCGGCCTCGACGGGCTGAGTCTATTGCTGGTGCTGCTCACCACATTTCTGGTGCCGCTGATTCTGCTGGCCGCTTTCCGTCACGATTACGACCACCCGGCGGCATTCTACGCCCTTATCCTGTTTATGCAAACGGGCCTGCTGGGCGTCTTTATGGCGCTCGACGCCTTCCTGTTTTACTTCTTCTGGGAAGTGGCGCTGATTCCGATTTACTTCCTGGCCGGCGCCTGGGGCGGCGAGCGGCGCGTGGCCGTCACGCTCAAATTTTTCCTCTACACCGTCGTCGGCTCCCTGCTGATGCTGGCCGGCTTCGTGTACCTCTACCTGCAAACCGGCCCCGCCGCCGGCAGCCTGGCCGCCCACTCCTCGGAGCTCTCGGCGTTCTACAACCTGCGGCTGAGCGCGGCCGAGCAGTCCTGGCTGTTCTGGTTGGTTTTCGCGGCCTTCGCCGTAAAGATGCCCATCTTCCCCTTCCACACCTGGCAGCCCGATACCTACACCGAATCGCCCGCCCCCGCCACCATGCTGCTCTCGGGCATTATGCTGAAAATGGGCATTTACGGCACCCTGCGCTGGCTGCTGCCCGTGCTGCCGCTGGGCGTGAGCCAGTGGGGCAAAACGGTGATGATTCTGGCCGTGATCGGGGTAATTTACGGGGCCATTATCGCCATCCGGCAGCGCGATATGAAGCGGCTCATCGCCTATTCCTCCCTCTCCCACGTCGGGCTGATGGCCGCCGGCGTCTTCTCCCTCACCCAAATCGGCCTGCAAGGCGCCGTGGTGCAGATGCTGGCCCACGGCGTGAACGTGGTGGGCATGTTCTTCGTGGCCGATGCCATCGAGCGCCGCACCGGCACCCGGTACATCCCCGACCTGGGCGGCCTCACCCGGCGCACGCCCTTTCTCTCCATCTGCTTTCTGGTCATGCTGCTGAGTACCGTGGCCCTGCCCCTCACGGGCGGCTTCGTGGGCGAATTCCTGCTGCTGGCCGGGGTTTATCAGTACAATGCCTGGCTGGGGGCCATTGCCGGCCTCACCATTATTTTCTCGGCCGTGTACCTGCTGCGCATGTTCCAGCGCGTTATGCTGGGACCGGATACCACGTTTTCCGCCACCATCACCGACCTGACCGGGGCCGAGCTGCTGGTGCTGGGGCCGCTGATGCTGCTGGTCTTCTGGCTGGGGCTGTTCCCGGGCGCCTTTCTGCACCTTTCGGAGCCGGCTGTCAGTAATATCCTGGCGCTGGTCGGGCGGTAGTTTTTTTGCTGGATGAGGGCGTAAGTGCTGTCATCCTGAATGCCGCGAAGCGGAGTGAAGGACCCAATCACGCCAGCGCGAATTTGAGTAGTAACCAACCGAAGCGAACCTGATCAGGTCCTTCGCAAGCTCAGGATGACAGTCGATTTTCGATTGTTCTTCTGCCTTAAGTAAGCCCATGACCTCCATCATACTCCTTTCCGTCTTCGGCATCATCAACTTATTCATGGGCTTTTTGCGCTCGAATAAGGTGCTGCTGCCCGGGGCCATGCTGCTGCTGCTCGCCGTGTTCGGCGCCAATCTGGCCGACTGGAACGTGGTGCACGCGCCGTACTTCAACCACATGCTGGTGGTGGATAACTATACGGTAGCCTTTACCGGCATTGTGCTGCTCACCACCATTGTGCTGCTGCCCTTCTCGCGGAGCTACGTGGTAGCGGGCGAAACCAACCTGGCCGAGTACTACGCCCTGCTGCTTTTTTCCCTGGTGGGCGCCATCATGATGGTCGGCTACGACCACCTGCTGATGCTCTTCGTGGGCATCGAAATCCTGAGTATCTGCATGTACGTGCTGGCCGGTTCCAGCAAGCGCGACGCCCGCTCCAATGAAGCGGCGCTGAAATACTTCCTCATGGGCGCCTTTGCCACCGGCATTCTGCTCTTCGGCATTGCGTTGCTCTACGGCGCCACCGGCACCTTCGCCCTCTCGCAGCTGGCCACGGCCGTGGCTAATCCCGCCAATGCCAGCCTGCAGCCCATGCTCTACATCGGCATTCTGCTGATGATCATCGGCATCGGCTTCAAAGTTTCGGCTGCTCCCTTCCACTTCTGGACCCCCGACGTGTACGAAGGCACGCCTACTTTCTTCACCGCCTACATGAGCACGGTGGTGAAAACAGCCGGTTTCGCCGCTTTCCTCAAGCTGCTGGCCGTGGCGCTGCCGGCCGCTCAGGGATTCTGGCTGCCCACCATTCAGGCCATGTGCGCCCTGACCCTGCTGCTCGGTAACGTGGGCGCGGCGGCCCAGACCAACACCAAGCGCATGCTGGCCTACTCCAGCGTAAGTCACGCCGGCTACCTGCTCATCGGGCTCGTCGCCAGCCAGGGCCGCCTAACCGGCCCGGCCGCCAACGGCATTTTCTTCTACTCCCTCGCCTATTCCATCGCCACCATTGCCGCCTTCGGGGTGCTGAAACTGGTGGCTGAGCACCGCCAGCGCGACGACTACGCCGGCCTCAACGGACTGGGCAAGACCAATCCCCTGCTGGCTTTCACCATGACCGTCGCCATGCTCTCGCTGGCTGGCATTCCGCTCACGGGTGGCTTCTTCGGCAAGTTTTTCCTGCTCACCGCCGCCGCCGGCCAAGGCTATATCGGCCTCGTTATTTTCGCCGTTGTAATGAGCATGGTGGGCCTTTATTATTACCTGCGGCCCATTATCGCCATGTACATGCAGCCCGCCCCGGCCGACGCCACGCCCGTCCCGGTAGACGGTATTCAAACCGCCACGCTCGTGGTGCTGGTGGTGCTGACCATTTTACTGGGTATTGTGCCGGGCTTCCTGAGCGGGATTCTATAAGGCTGGTTCTGAAAATGATTATAACGAAACAGTCCCCGCAGCTGATGCTACGGGGACTGTTTCGTTATAATAACCAACCGTACGATTACGGATTGGTCGACCACATGCCCGCTTCTTTGATGAAGATGCGGCGGTTCAGTTTCAGCTGCGCAATGATAAACTCGGCCAGATCTTCCGGCTGCATCACCTTGTCGGGGTTGCCGTCGGTGAGGTTGTTAGCCAGCGCTAATGGCGTGGCCACGGTGCTGGGCGTGAGCGCCGACACCCGGATATTGTGCTTGCGCACTTCCTGCATCAGCGACTCGGTGAGGCCGAGCACGGCGAATTTCGACGCGCTGTAGGCACTCGTGACGGCGGCCCCGCGCTGCCCGGCCGTGGACGAGATATTGATAATGTCGCCGGTCTGGCGCTCAATCATGCCCGGCAGCACGGCGCGGGTGACGTAGTAGGTCCCCATCAGATTCACCTGAATGATGTGCTCCCACTGGGCCGGCTCCATTTCCAGGAACTTGCCGAAAGTGCCGATTCCGGCGTTGTTAAGCAGAATATCAATCGGGCCGAGCTCCTGCTGCACCTGCGCAACGGCCGCTTCCACGGCGGCGCGGTCGGCCACATCGGCCACCACGGAGGAAGTTTTCACGCCCAGTTTCGCGATTTCGGCGGCTAGTTCCTGCAAGTCGCTGGCGGTGCGGGCTAGTAAGCCCACGTGTACCCCTTCGTGGGCGAGCGCTAGAGCGACGGCCCGGCCAATGCCCTTGCCTGCGCCCGTCACGAGGGCAATTTTACCGGTTAAGGATTCCATACGGTTGAGTTCAGATGAAAAATAATAAGCCCTAGTAACCCCGCCGGCGCCCAAAGGTTAGGAGCGCGGCGGCAAATACCCGAGCGGCCCTACATTGAATGCAGGTGCTTGGTGAAGTCGCCGTACATCACCCAGTCTTCCCAGCGCTTGCGGTGGGGCGCTACTTTACCGCGCAGGTATTGCTCAATCATGAGGCCGGCCGCCGGGGCGGCGCTGGTCCCGCCAAAACCGCTGTTCTCAATAAAGACGGCAATAGCAATTTTAGGATTGTTGGCCGGCGCAAAGGCCGCAAATGTGGCGTGGTCGTAGCCGTGCGGATTCTGCACGGTCCCAGTTTTGCCCGCCACCGAAATGCCGTACTGCGCCAGCGAGGCCAGATTTCCCGTCCCACCGTTGCCGTCCACCACCTGCACCATGCCGGGAATGAGAGACTTAAACAGCGCCGTATCGATGGCCGTGTAATGCTTCTCCCGGTACTGCGGCAGCGGCCCGGCGCTGCCAATCCCGCGCACAAAATGTGGCGTGTAGTACCAGCCGTGGTTGGCAATCGTGGCCAGGACATTCGCCATTTGCAGGCCGGTGATCCCGATTTCCCCCTGCCCGATGCTGAGTGAATACACCGTCTTAAAGTTCCAGTGGTGGTAGCCGCGCAGCTTGTCGTAAAACTCGGGCGAGGGGATGAGGCCGCGCTTTTCGTGCGCCATGTCCACGCCCAGCTTTTCGCCCAGGCCGAAGGATTTCACCATTTTCTGCCACTGCCCGAGGCCCAGCCGGGCATCCTCGAACTTGTTGGGCGACTGTCCGCGCACCACCGCCGCCCGCATGACCTGGTAGAAGTATGGGTTGCAGCTATTTTTGATGGCAATGCTCAGATTGCCCGGGTATTCGTGACGGTGAGTGCAGCGCACCAGTTTTTGATTGCACTCAAAACCCGTCTGGGGCGTAACGACTCCTAACTGCATAGCCACTAATTCGTTCACCAGCTTAAAAACCGAGCCCGGCGGGTACGTCGCCATCAGCGGGCGGTTGAAAAGCGGACGTTCGGGGTTGTTGAGCAGGGCCATGTAGCGGTTGCCCGAACCCTTGCCTGCGAGCAGCTTGGGATCGTAGTGCGGCGCGGAGACGAAGGCCAGGATTTCTCCTGTCTTGGGATCGATCGCCACGATCGAGCCGCGCCGGCCGGCCATCAGCTTCTCGCCGTAGGCCTGCAGCTCGGCGTCGATGCTCAGGTGTAAATCCTGCCCGGCCACCGAGAGCGTATCGAATTCCCCGCCCCGAAACTTCCCTTTTTCGATACCGCGCACATTCACCATCTTGTACTGCACGCCGCGCCGGCCCATCAGGGTTTGCTCGTAATAGCCCTCCAGGCCCGAGATTCCGATATTCTCCCCGGCGTGGTACTTCACGTATTGTGGTTTTTCGAGGAAAGCGGGCGTGATGGCGCCCACGTAGCCCAGGGCGTGGGCCAGATTGGGCGTCCGGTAGGCCCGCGCCATACGCGCCTGCGGCCGGAAGCCGGGAAAATCCATCAACTTATCCTGAATCGCGGCCAGGTCCGGCGTCGTCAGGTTCTGGACCAGCGGCGAGGCTTTGGTGCGGGAGTATTTGCGGGCCGCCCGCAGGCCATTGCGCAGGTCCTCAATCGGAATCTGCAGCAGCTCGCAAAACCGCGCCGAATCCAGCTGCTTCACCTCGCGGGGCACCACCATCAGGTCGTACACGGGCGTATTCTGGACCAGCAGCTCGTTTTTACGGTCGTAGATCAGGCCGCGATAGGGAATCTGCACGAGGCGTTGCAGGGTGTTGCGGTCGGCCGCGAGCTTGTAGGTGCCGTCGAGCACCTGCATGAAAAACAGCCGGGTTAGAAAGATCAGGCACACCACCAAAAAGATGCCTTTCACGACATATTTGCGGCCTTCCAGGTATTGCATAGAATATAAATTTACGACGGGCTACTGCCGTCCCCGCCGCACCGGGAAAAACAAGAGTTGCACAATCAACAACGCCAGGCTGGTAAAGAGTGCGCTCACCAGCAACTTGGCCAGCGTGAGGCCGAAGTGACGAAAACTCCCCAGCTCCAGCACGAAAAATACCACGTGGTGCAGCAGCACCAGCAACAGCAGGTACACGCTGAACCACTGCCAGCCCATCTGATGCACGTTCACCGTATCGCCACTATCGTAGCCGTCGCGCGGGGTAAGCAGGCGCAGCACCCAGGGCCGCAAAAAGCCCAGCATAACCGCCGCCGCCGCGTGCAGCCCGCCCGTATCAAAGAAGATATCAATCGTGAGCCCCATCCCGAAGGAGAGCAGCAGCTGCGTTACGATGGACGTATTCAGGGGTAGAAACAGTAAAAAGCCCAGGTAAAAAAAGCACCAACCCAAGTCAAACAGCACCAGGCGACTGATCAGCAGCACGTAAACGCCCGCGTAGAGCGCGAAGCGCAGCAGTTGAGCCACGAAAAAGCGCAGGCCGCTCATGGTCGGCGGCCTCCTTCCAGCTTCACGCCCGAGCGCGCTTCCACCGTGTCGCGCTCGGCTTTGGGCCGGCTCGTGACGATATAGACGTAGGAGAGATTGGTGAAATTGACACCCAGGCGCACCTTCACCGTCCAAAAATTCTTGTCGGGCTCCTTCACGAACGAGTCAATCGTACCGATGAAAACGCCCTCCGGAAAAACGGCGTTGTAGCCCGAGGTCACGACGGTATCACCGCGAACCAGCCGCGTTTCGCGCAGCACGTTGTCGAGCAGCGCGTGGGTCGGATCATCGCCCAGCCAACGGATGGTCCCAAACGTGCCGTCCCGCTTAATCTTGGAGGCAATACTGGTTTTGGAATGCAGCAGACTGGTCACCGTGGCGTAGTGTTCGGTCACGACTTTCACCCGGCCCACCACGCCCCCGGCTGCCACCACGCCCAGCCCGGCGCGCACGCCATTGGCGCGGCCGACGTTCAGGGTAAGATAGTTATCCACATTTCGGAGCATATTGTTGATAACTCGGGCCGGAATAAGTGGATAACTCGGATCGCGGGCTGGTAAACGCTGCTGACCGAGCAGCAGCGTATCGGGCCGGGCGCCCCGCCGCTGGTAGCGAATCTGCCGCAGCGAATCGGTCCGGGCCGGGGGCAGGGCCACCGAATCAGCCTCGCGGCGGGTCGAATCGGCCGGGTAGAGCTGCTGGCGCAAGGCGGCGTTTTCGACGGCCAGCTGCTGATTTATTTCGGCCAGCTTGAAATAATCGGCCACTTGCGTGCGGCGGGCCAGCACGAGCCCGGCGTACGCGTTGGCCGAATTGAACACCGCCGCCCGCTGGTACGAATTATTGGTGATAAATAAATACAAGCTGATTATTTCCAACAACCCAAATACCAGCGCCCCGCGAAAGCGAAATAAGAACTGAAATAAATTCCGCACGGGGGTTCGGTTAAATTCTAAAAAGAGCGGTCCTGCCGGGCGTCGCGCAGCAAAACCGCTCCCTTATGAAGCTGGGGGCCTGAAAATTACGTCAGCAGCACGCCTTTGAAGGCTTTGATGTCCTTGATGGCCTTGCCGGTGCCGCGCACCACGGCGCGCAGCGGATCTTCGGCGATGTGAATCGGCAGCTTGGTTTTGGCGGCCAGGCGCTTGTCCAGCCCGCGCAGCAGGGCGCCGCCGCCGGTGAGGTGAATGCCGTTTTCGTAGATATCGGCCGACAGCTCGGGCGGCGATATTTCCAGGGCTTTCAGCACCGCTTCTTCAATTTTAGCCACCGATTTATCGAGGGCGATGGCAATTTCGGAGAACGTGACTTTGATCACCTTCGGAATACCCGTCATCAGGTCGCGGCCGCGCACTTCGTGGTCGGGCGGGGGCATATCGAGCTCGGTGAGCGCGGCGCCCACTTCAATTTTGATGCGCTCGGCGCTGCGCTCGCCGATCAGCAGATTATGCTGGCGGCGCATGTAGTCGAGAATGTCCTGGTTAAAAACATCGCCGGCCGTTTTAATGGACTGATCGCACACAATCCCGGAGAGGGCGATGACGGCGATCTCCGTCGTGCCGCCGCCGATGTCGATAATCATCGAGCCCACTGGCTGCTGCACGTCGATGCCGATGCCGATGGCAGCGGCCATCGGCTCCTGAATCATCCAGACTTCCTTGGCCCCGGCGTGCTCGGCGGAGTCCCGCACGGCACGTTTCTCCACTTCCGTAATGCCCGAGGGGATGCAGATAACCATGCGGTGCGAAGGCTGAAAGAGCCGGTTCCGCGTGTCGATCATCTTAATCATGCCTTTAATCATTTCCTCGGCGGCGTGGAAATCGGCAATCACCCCGTCCTTGAGCGGACGAATGGTGCGGATGTTATCGTGCGTTTTCTCGTGCATCTGCTGCGCCTGACGGCCCACAGCGATGACTTTATTGGTCGTGCGATCTTTGGCGATGATGCTCGGCTCGTCCACCACGATCTTGTCGTTATGGATGATGAGCGTATTGGCGGTTCCCAGATCGATGGCGATATCGCTGGTCAGGAAATTAAAGAAACCCATTGAGATAGCTGCAATAAGGCGGAGCCCAAGTGGTGGCTCAGGCAAAACAATGGGCAAAGATACGGAAGGTTTCGGCCGGGGTGATGAACGTATTTATGGCATTGACTAAGGAATTGATCGCGCCGCCGCCGCTCATCAAAAGACCCGCTCTCATTGCCGGGAGCGGGTCTTTTTAATTATTAGCCAGCGGGCTGCGCCCGGTAAAACCGGACAGCTACCCAACCGGAGCTTAGTGCTTGAAGTGCCGCACGCCCGTCAGGACCATGGCCATGCCCAGCTCGTCGCAGGCCCGGATACTATCTGCATCCTTAATGGAGCCTCCGGGCTGCACCACCGCCCGGATTCCGGCGGCGCCGGCAATTTCCACGCAGTCGGAAAACGGGAAGAACGCATCCGAAGCCAGCACGGCCCCTTGCAGATCGAAGCCGAAGGCATGCGCCTTCTCAATGGCCTGCCGCAGCGCATCGACGCGGGACGTCTGGCCCACGCCCGAGGCCAGGAGCTGCCCGGCCCGGGCCAGCACGATGGTATTGCTTTTGGTATGCTTGCAGATTTTGCCGGCAAATTCCAGCGCCGCCGTTTCCTCGCTCGTGGGGGTCGATTGCGTGACGGTGCGGAAGTCCGGCGCCGTTTCGCTCTGCCGGTCGGCATCCTGCTCGATGAAGCCGTTGAGCAATGTTTTCACTTGCTTGGCCGCGAATTGCACCGGCTTCTGGCGCAGCAGGATTCGATTTTTCTTGCTTTGCAGCACGGGCAGAGCATCCGCCGCGAAGCCCGGCGCGATGAGGACCTCGAAGAACAGCTGGTTCAGCTCGGCGGCGGTGGCCGCGTCAACTTCCCGGTTTACGATGATGACGCCGCCGAATGCCGACACCGGATCACAGCTCAGGGCGTTCAGGTAGGCGGTGTGCAGCGTGGGCGCCAGGGCCACGCCGCAGGCGTTGGTGTGCTTGAGGATGGCGCAGGCGGGCTCGCCCCCGGCAAACTCGGCCATCAGGGCCACGGCGGCATCCACGTCTACGAGGTTGTTGTAGCTGAGCTGCTTACCGTGCAGCTGGTCGAACAGCGCCGTAAGGTCGCCGTAGAACGTGCCGGCCTGGTGTGGGTTTTCGCCGTAGCGCAGCGGCGTGGCGGGTTGCGCGCTCAGGCGCAGGGCGGTGCCGGCCACGGCCGTACCCTGGCTGAGGTAGCTGAAAATCTCCGTGTCGTAGTGCGAGGTGGTGGCAAAAGCAGCGGCGGCGTAGTGGCGGCGATCTTCCAGATCGCTGGTGCCGTTCTTGGCCGTCAGCAGCTCGGTCACGGCCGCGTACTGGTCGCGGCTGCTGATTACCAGCACGTCACGGTAGTTTTTGGCGGCCGCGCGCAGCAGCGAAATCCCACCAATGTCAATCTTCTCGATCACGTCGCCTTCGGGCGCGCCACTGGCCACGGTTTCTTCGAAAGGGTACAGATCCACTACCACCAGATCGATGGGCGGAATGCCGTATTGCGCGGCCTGAGCGAGGTCGCCCTCGTCGTGGCGGCGGTGCAGAATCCCCCCGAATACTTTGGGATGCAGAGTTTTAACCCGGCCGCCGAACACTTCCGGGAAACCGGTCAGGTCCTCCACGGCGGTTACTTCGGCGCCTTCGTCCTCCAGAAACTGCTGGGTGCCGCCCGTGGAGTACAACTTCACGCCGTGCTGGCGCAGCACCTGCACCAGAGGTGCCAGCCGGTCTTTATGATACACGGAAAGCAGGGCGGCGCGAATTGGGCGGGACGACATAAAACGAACGAAAAAACAGGGCATAATTACCGCCACGAAGGTAAGGCCCTGCTTAGCGAGGGCCCAAAGCAGAACGCCCGAATTATTCCCGGCGAACCAAGGCGCGGCTTTAGCGGTATAGTTTTTCCCTCCCACTTCCCTCTCCCGCGCATGTCTACCGATTTTTCACCCCTTTCTAATCCTGACTCCAGGCCGAATCCGGCGGAGCCGAACAACACTCCTGACGAAGCGTTGACCACCCCCGCGCAGGCCGAAGCGGCGGCGGCCCGGCTTGCCCCGCGCCTGTTTGCGCAGGCTGCCGCGACCGACGTGGTGGGCGGATTTCCCACGCAGGAATTTGGCTGGCTCCGGGCGGCGGGGCTGCTCACGGCGGGCCTGCCCGCCGCGCTGGGCGGGGCCGGACTCGACGCCCCGGCCGCCACGCCGGCGCTGCTGCGGGTAATGCAGCACATTGGCCGGGGCAATCTGGCGGTGGGCCGGGTGTACGAAGGACACGTTAATTCCCTGCAACTCATTCAGCAGCTGGGTAGTGAGTCGCAGGTGACCGGTTACGCCGCTGATGCCCGGGCCGGAAAGCTGTTCGGAGTCTGGAATACCGAGAATCCGGCCGAAGGCGTGCAGCTCGACGCGCTGCCCGGCGGGCGCTACCGCCTACGCGGCGCCAAAACGTTCGCCTCCGGCGCCGGCCACCTCGCCCGCCCGCTCATTACCGGGGCCCTGCCTGAGGGGCGAGGCTGGCAATTATTCGTGCTGCCCGCCGACCGCCAGGCGCCGCAGCTGGACCGCTCCTTCTGGCAGCCGCTGGGCATGCGGGCCACCGCCAGCTTCCGGGCCGATCTGACGGGGCTGGAAATTGGTCCCGCCGATCTCATCGGCCCGCCCAATGCCTATTACCAGCAGCCCGCTTTCAGCGGCGGGGCCATCCGCTTTGCCGCCGTGCAGCTGGGCGGCGCGGAGGCGGTTTTTGAAGAAACCCGCGCCTTTCTGCGCCACCTGGGCCGCACCGACGACCCGTATCAGCGCCAGCGGCTGGGCGAAATGGCCCTGGCCCTGGAAAGTGGCCGGCACTGGCTGCAAGCCGCCGCCGGGCACGCCGCCCGCACCCACGCCAACGGCCCGGAAGCGGCCGAAGCGACCGTCGCCTATGCCAATATGACGCGAACGGCAATCGAAAAAATCTGCCTCGAAATGCTCCAGCTCGCCGAGCGGAGCGTGGGCGCCCGCGGCCTCCTCCAGCCCCTGCCCTTCGAGCGTCTGCACCGCGACCTGACGCACTATCTGCGCCAACCCGCCCCCGACGGCGCCCTGGCCGACGTGGGCCGCTTCGTGCTGAGCGGGAGGAATTTCGCCGATTGAGGGCGGCAGTAGATGCTCATTTTCAACCAGCAAATTATTGATAACCAGAAATTAATACGTGCTGCCTTTCTCTTCTTACCCCGTGCGTCCCGGCAGTTTCGCGGCCGGCTTGGGCTCCACAATCGTGGTGGCGCCGCACCCCGATGATGAAGCCCTGGGCTGCGGCGGGCTGCTGGCCCTGCTCCGGCAGACCGGGCAGCCCGTAGCGGCCGTACTGGTGAGCGATGGCAGCATGTCGCACCCGGCTTCGGGGCAGTTTTCGGCGGTGGCCCGGCGGGCCGTGCGGGAAGGTGAATTCCGGCACGCGCTCACGATTCTGGGGGTTGCTGAAACCGAACCGCTTCTGCTGAATCTGCCCGACGGCCGGGTGCCCGGCGCGGCCGGAATGCCCGGCTTCGCGGAAGCCGTTATTCAGCTGCGGGAATTCGTGGCCAGCCAAAAAGCGGCTACTATTCTGGTGCCCTGGCGGCGCGACCCGCACCCCGACCACCGCGCCAGCAGCCAGCTGGTAGCCGTCGCCCTGGCCGGGCTGGTGCACCCGCCGCGCCGACTCGAATACCTGGTGTGGGCCTGGGAACGGGCGGCGCCGGCGGACCTGCCGGCGGGCGGGGACAACGTGCGCGGATTCCGGCTTGATATCAGCGCGGTACAGGGTCAGAAGCAGCGGGCCATTGCGGCGCACCGCTCGCAGGTAGCGCCGGGAATCTTTACGGATGATCCGGCCGGTTTTCTATTATCCCCCGCCATGCTGCGGCATTTTGCCGGGCCGGATGAAGTTTTTTTTGAAGCCCTCAGCCATGAATCAGAATCAACCTGACAGCCTGCCACCGGCGTATTTCGACCAGGTTTATCGGGCCAACCGGGATCCCTGGAATTTTGAAACCAGCCCTTATGAACGGGCCAAGTACGCCGCCACGCTGGCGGCGCTGCCCCGCGCGCACTACCCCGCCGCGCTGGAAATCGGCTGCTCGCTGGGCGTGCTCACGGCGGAGGTGGCCCCGCGCTGCGGCCAGCTGCTGGCCGTGGATGTGAGCGCCGCCGCGCTGGCCCAGGCGCAGGAGCGCAGCCGGGATTTGCCCCAGGTAAAATTCCAGCTCCTGCGCGTGCCGGAAGAATTCCCCGATCAGTTATTCGACCTGATTCTGCTCTCCGAAGTGGGCTACTACTGGTCGCCGGCCGACCTGGCCCGCGCCGCCGAGCTGATAATCGCCGGCCTGGCCCCCGGCGGCCAGCTCCTGCTGGTCCACTGGACGCCACCCGTGCACGACTACCCGCTGACCGGCGACGATGTGCACGAATTCTTCCTGACCAAAGCCGCCGCTTCCGGCCCCCTGCGCCACCTCATCGGCCAACGAGCCGAAAATTATCGGCTCGATCTGCTGGAAAAACGCTGATTTCTGCTTGCTCGGCGGGTTCGCGCCGCTCGCAGCTTTTGATGAGCGGCGGCAAATCCCGCAGGGCCAGCGATAACGGCAGCTGGTATACGGTGGTAGCCGCACCCGCTTTCAGCCCCCATTCCCAGAGCGCCCCGAAAGTGACCGCCCGCCGCGCCCGCGTCTGCAACGCGGCAGCCGGTAGTCCCAGCTGATCCGCCAGCAACTCGGGCGGCACGATTGCGCGGGCCGCCCAATACGCCCGGAGCTGTGCGCGGGTACGCCATAATTCCGCCAGCTGGGCGGGATTATCCACCCGGGGCTCGCGCTGCCGCTGGCTCAGCTGCAGCCATTCGCCCAGCTGCCAGGATAACCCAACTTCAACCCGACCCTGCCGACGAGCGGAAGTAAGCACCTGCACCTCAGGGCTATGACGGATAATAAGATCGTACCGGCGCAGGGCCCGGCACAGGGCTTCATCCTCCAAAAATCGGACTTCGGGCAAACCGCCCACCTGGCCGTACGCGGCGGTGGTCAGCGCCAGGCTCGCCCCGAAGTGCTGGTGGTGGCGGGGCCACGGGTCGGCGGGCGCCGGGTCAACCAGCCCTTCGAGACGGGCGCAGAGTTGATGGTAAGCCGTGTCGCGGGCCTGCAAGCGGCGCAGGGATCGGAGCGCCGGATCCGGCATTTCCGTCAGAATACGCCCGCCCACGGCCGCGGCGCCGGCGGCAATCTCATCCTGAATAACCGCCAGCCAGTTGAGCGCCACGCGGGTGTCGGCATCGGTGCTGGCAATAATGCCCGCACCGGCCCGACCACCGGATTCGAGCCGGACCCAGGCCGCGTCCATGAGCAGGCGCCGGGCGCAGCCGACGTGGGCCTCCTCGGGCGGCAGCCACAATTCGGCCACGTGCAGCGCCAGGCGGGGGAAGCTGCGGGCCGCCTGCCGCACCACGGCGGCCGTGTCGTCGGTGCAATTATTGGCCAGCACAATCACCTCGAAGCTTTCGGCGGGCAGCGGCCGGCCGTGCCGGTCGGTTTGAGCGGCCAGGGCGGCTAGAGCGGCCGGCAGGTGGTGGGCTTCGTCTTTGGCCGGGATGATGACGCTGACTTGCAGACCGGGGCGGGGCGGCGGCAATTGCCGCTGCAAGTGCGTAGCGCCCCGGCCGGAGCGGAGAAAAGTGCGGGGCGCCGGCGGGGCAAAAGCCGGGGCGGTAACAGTGGCCGCCGCCTCGGGGTAGGCGAGGAAGCGGGCGGGCGTGGCGTGGTCCATCGGGCCAGTGTACGCCGGGGCGGGCGAAAGGATCGGCCCCGACGCACCCGACTTAAACCGGCCTGAATGGCAGCGGAACCCAGTTTTTCCCATTCCCGTCGGGCCCGGGGGAGATTAAAACCCCACCGTAAAAACCCGATAATCCGTTGAGCGACAAGCCGGGCTTGCGGCTTAAAACGCTTCGCCGATGGCGAAGAGAATGCCCGGCGAGCTACCGGTTCCACCGGCATAATCGAGGCGCAGATTTACCCGGTCGCGCCGGATAAAGTTGAAGCGAATTCCAGCCCCGCCGGCAAATTTGGTGTCGTTGAGGTGAAAGCTGTCGATGTAGTTGCTCACGTTGCCCATGCCGCCAAACACGGCCCCTTCGATGCGCCAGAACAGCTTTTGCCGCAGTTCGGCCTGAAAAGTAATCATCTGCCGGTCGCGAAAACGCTGCTCGTAGATTCCGCGCATCAGGTTGGCGTTGTTGTAGAGCGTGCCGCCCAGGTTGGCGCCCAGGCCGGCCAGCTCGCGAAACGGCACGTCGCCGGTGTGAAACTGCCCCAGAAATTGCAATGCCAGAATAGTCCGGTTGGAAATAATGGGCTGAAAGTGCCGCGCATCGAGCTGGTAGCGGACGAAACGGTAATCGGATCCCAGCCCGGAACCGTTGAACATCACGCTGGCATCGAGCAGGTTGCCGCTGAAAGCGGCCAACGGCACATCGCGGGTATCGTAGGTGAGCGACGGTCCCAGACCCGAGACGCGCGTGCCACGCCGCTCGCGGTCGGTTACGCGGGGGTCGCGCAGGAAAACGTTCGGGGCGTCGCCGCTGGTCGTGTTCGGGTCGAGGGAGAACTGACTGACGTCGGTGAGGCGGTACTGTGCGCCGAAAAACAGTTTGGGCGCCACCTGCTTCTGCAAACGCTGGTTGATAATGAAGAGCTTATAAGCCTGCTTCGATTCGTCGGCGCTGACACTTTTGGGTCCGGCACCGTAGTAAAACAGGGCAATATCGTAGGCGCTGATTTCGCCGTTCAGGTAGAATTTCTCGCCGGGCGTGTACACCGTGTGGACCAGCTGCAACAGCGACTGGCTCTTCTGGGTGGTCCAGTACTGCACTCGGATATTGGAGGGCCGGGTCAGGGTATCGGCCGAAAAACGACCGCTCAAAAAGCCCCCCAGACCGTAGCCAAGCCCAGTTTCGGCCTGATAAAAAATAACCGGAATGGGCAGGATCGTGAGCCGCTTCGGCTTACCGGCCTCCCGGGAAGCGCCCGCCAAAGGGAACGGAGCAGCGGCCGCCCGCCTGACCATAATAGTCGAATCGGCGGGGGCCGCGGGCTGCGCGGCGGCGGCCAGAGTCAGGCTGGCCAGGGCCAGGGCAGTAAAGGGAAGACGCATAAAAAGAGGGAAAGGAATACGGTTTATTGCGCTAACAACGGATTACGTCCCGTCACGGTTAGCGCAGGCCCGTTTGGTCCTTATTCGGGGCGGTACAGCCGCGTCAGGATGCGCCCGCGCCCGAGGTACTCGGCCACCAGCTCGGCCGCGTCGGCGGGGCGGACGTTGCCGTAGACCGTGCCTTCGGGGTAGATGATGAGGACGGCGCCGGCGCCTTTTTTACAGTCGCGGCACATATCCAGGCAGTTGCAGGTTTGCACCTGCAACTGCTGCTTTTGGCCGTCCACCACTTGTTTTTTCAGGCCCTGGTGTTTCAACTCTTTCTTCAGGGCCTTGGCCACATCCTCCCCCACGCCGGACTTTTGGTTGGTACACACAAACAGACGGCGAACGTGGCTCATAATGCGGCGGCAGAGTTGAAGTTACCGGACTTTAGCCGCCGGACCGGGCCGGGCCGTGCCAGTGCCGGTTTTGCAGCTTATACGCGGCCAGTTCCCGGTTCGACCACAGGGTTTGGTACACTTGCTGGTCGCGCAGTAGCAACGGATCGTTTTCCATGCCGGCCAGCAAGGCGGGCAGCAGCTCGCCGGCTTCGGCTTTCAGGGAGTAGTACATCCAGTTGTCGAGCCGGCGCACATTCACCAGACCTGCATTCTTTAAGTACGATAATTGCCGACTGGTTTTGGTTTGGGTAAAATCCAGGACTTGTTCGAGATCAGCCACTACCATTTCCCGGTTGCGCCACAGCAAATGCAGCAAGCGCACCCGACTTTCATCGCCCAGTGATTTAAAAAGTTGCTGCCCAAAAGCAACCGTGAAATGTTCCAAGCGCGTCTACTGTCTGGGAAGGGACCGGCCCCTTCGTTGCCTGCCCGCAAAGTTACCATCGGCCCCGAACCCGGCGCCGTATATTTGTTTTTCTGCTCCCTGAATATGCCTGATTTCCTGCGCCTTCGTCGCTGTTCCCTATTTTTAGCCCTTATTCTCCTGGGCAGCCTTCTGCTGACGGCCCCGGCGGCCCACGCCCAGGGGAAGCGTCGGGTTATCCAGTTCACCGGCATTGTGGCCAGCGGCGATAGTCTGCTGGGCGTGCCCGGGGCCACTATTTATGTACCCAAAGCCGGCCGGGGCACGGCTTCCAATGCCTACGGCTACTTTTCGATGGCCGTGCTCGCCGGCGACAGCATCGTCTTCCGCTCCCTGGGCTACGCCAACCAGACCATCGTCATTCCCGCCGATTTTCAGGGCCTGAGCTACTCCATCATCATTCAGCTCAAGGAAGATGCCACCATGCTGAGCGAGGTGCGCGTGTTTCCCTATGCCACCGAGCGCGACTTCAAAAAGGCATTTCTGGCTCTGCGCCTGCCTACCGAGCGCGGCAGCGCCGCCGCCGACAACCTCAACGAGCAGCTCATGCGCCGCATCTTCAACACCCAGCCCATGGGCGCGGTGGCCAACTTCCGGCAAACCATGCAGCAGCAGCAGTATAACTACGACGCCCGCCAGGGCATGGCCCCCAACCAATATTCCAACAATCCTTTGCTCAATCCCTTCAGCTGGCTGCAACTCATTCAGCAGGTGAAAAAGGGGGAGTTTAAGAAAAAGGACCGCGACGACTACTAGCCGACTGGCCCGCGCTCCGGCGGCGGGCAACTTCCCGGGGCTTTTGGGGTTAAAGTAGATCCTGTTGTCTACTCCAAACCCTTTCCTCATGGATACCAATCTTCCCGTTTCGACCCACCCCCGCGTGCTGATTATCGGCTGCGGCTTCGGCGGCCTGCGGCTGGCCCAGGCCCTGCGCCGCGCCCCCGTGCAGGTGGTGATGGTCGACCGCAACAATTACCATAACTTCCAGCCCCTGCTCTATCAGGTGGCTACCGGCGCGCTCGAAGCCGACAGCATCGCCTATCCGATTCGCAAGATTTTTGCGGGCCAGGAGAACTTCTTCTACCGCATGGCCGACGTGCAGCGGGTCGATCCGGCGCGCAATACGATCACGACCAGCATCGGCGATATTCACTACGACTACCTGGTGCTGGCCACCGGCTCGCTCACTAATTTCTTTGGCCTGGAAAGCATCGAGCGCAATGCGATGCAGATCAAAAGCATCCCCAACGCATTGAACCTGAGAAGCTTTATCTTCCAGAATTTCGAGAAAGCCCTGCTCACCGACGACCCCGCCGCCCGACAGGCGCTGCTCAATATCGTGGTGGTGGGTGGCGGCCCCACCGGGGTCGAAATCAGTGGCTCGCTGGCCGAAATGCGCAAGCATGTGCTGCCCAAAGATTACCCCGAGCTGGATTTGCAGACCATGCAGATTTTCCTGGTTGAAGCCGGAGATGCCCTGCTCGGCCCCATGTCGCCCGCCTCGCGGGCCGATGCCAAGCGCTACATGGACGATCTGGGCGTCCTGGTCCGCCTCAACACGTCCATCAAACGCTACGAAGACGGCAAGGCTTACTTCTCCGAAACTGAATTTATCCCGACTGCCAACCTGGTGTGGGCCGCCGGCGTGAACGGCGCCGAAGTCCCCGGCCTACCCGCCGAAGTCGTGGCCCACAACAAACGTATTACCGTCAATAGCTGGAGCCAAGTGCTGGGCCAGCCCAACATCTTCGCCATCGGCGACGTGGCCAACCTCGTCACGGATAAGATGCCGCGCGGCATGCCCATGCTCGCCCCCGTGGCCCAGCAGCAGGCCGACCACCTGGCCGGCAACATCCAGCGCCTGTTGCGCGGCGAACAGCCCACGGCTTTCGTCTACACCAATAAAGGCTCGATGGCTATCGTGAGCCGCAACAAGGCCGTCGTCGATCTGCCCGGCAACATTCACTTCAACGGCTTTTTCGGCTGGCTCACCTGGCTCTTTATTCACTTGCTCACGCTGGTTGGTTTCCGCAATAAAGTGGTGGCTTTTGTCGACTGGGCCTTCAGCTACTTTAGCTCCGATCAGGCCCTGCGGCTCATCATCCGCCCCTTCAACCGCCGCGATGTGAAGGATGACCAGGGCAAAAAGAGCGCCGAGCTGCGGACTGCTACCGCCGACTACACGGCCACGCCCCCGGCTATTCAGACGCCGGTAATGCGGTAAGCTCGGAGCCTGTTGCTAAATAACGTCGGTCATGCAGAAGCAAAGTCGGTCATGCAGAGCGTAGCGAAGCATCTCGCGTGGACGAATAATCCTTTTGCCTAACGCAGATGATTACTCGTCCATGCGAGATGCTTCGCTACGCTATGCATGACGGACGTTACTATTATTCAGGAATAATTATTCAGCCTAAAATACTAGTTTTTAATCGTCAAAAAGCCCCGCCACCAATGCTGGTGACGGGGCTTTTTGACGATTAAAACCACTTACTCCGCTGGTCCAGCGATGACGATCTGCATGGCCTCGGGCGTGAAGTACTGCTGGGCCAGAGTACGCAGCGTTTCGGCATCAACCGTTTCCGTCTCGCGGACAAACTCGGTGTAATAATCTGCTGACAAGCCCAGGAAAACGATGGTTTTGTATTTGTCGCACTGCTCGAAAACGGTGGAAAGCTCATTGGCAAATTTCCCCAGAATGTAGCTGCGCACCGTTTCCAGCTCCTCGGCCGGAATCAGCTCTTCCTGCAGGCGGCGAAGCTCCATGCTGATTTCACTCACCGCAAAATCCGCGCTTTCGCCCTTGACATCGGTTCCGATAACGAGCGAAGTGCCGTGCTCCCGGGGCGCCACGCTGGCGTAAATCCCGTAAGTCAAACCCTTATCTTCCCGAATATTACGCATCAGGCGCGAGCCGAAATAGCCGCCCAGCACATTCACCAGCAGCTTCAGATGATGGATCTGGGGATGCGTGGGGCCGGGGCAGGCCCGGCCCATGCGCACGGAAGCCTGCAGGCTTCCGGCCACCGAGACCCGGTCGAGGCGGGTAGCCTCGGCGGGTTCGTGGGCCGCCAGCGCGGTAGCGCCGGTCGCTGGTTCGTGGGCCGGCCGGGCCGGGGTTACACTGAAAGCGGCGGCCACCAGCTCCCGCTCGGCCGCGACATCGCCGCAGAGGAAGATTTCGGCCTGACCGAACCCGTACGCCGCTTGGTGAAAAGCCTGGGCTTCGGCCGCCGTCAGCACCTGGTAAGCATCACTATCGAAGGGCTGACCATACGGCGTGTGGGCACCAAAGAGCAGCTCATTGAAGCGTTCCGAAGCCAGGAAACTGGTTTTCTGGCGTTCTACCCGCACGTTCTGGGTGGTGCGGGTTTTGAGCTGATCCAACTCGGCGGCCGGGAAGGCGGGGTTGACAATCACGTCCAGCACCAGCGGGAGCAGCACCGGCAGGTGCCGGGTGAGGCAGTAGAGCGTGAGCGTGGCGCGGTCGAATCCCGAATCGCAGTCGAGCGAGGCACCGTAGAACGCCACCTCGTCGGCAATCTGACGGGCGGTGCGGGTGGTGGTGCCTTCGAGCAGCATCCGGGCGGTGAGGGAAGCCAGGCCGGGACGGGGCTCGGCGATTTTGCCGGCGCGGAATACCACTTGCAGGCGCACCACGGGCTGGGCATCATTGGCCAACACGTGCAGCCGGGCTCCGCTGGGCAGGGAAATCACGTCTGCCACGGGCAGCGTGACGCGGGCCAACGGCTGGACGGGAGGAGCGACGGTACGATCGAGCATGCTACTAAGAATTAAGATAGTTAAGTGTTTGGATTCTGGCGGCCAAAAAAGAGATGGGGCGATGAAGGATTCGTGCGCTGGTCACGTCCCTCATCGCCCCATCTGCGGTCGTGCTAAACCGCCTAGTTCGTGGGCGGAGTGCCGCTGGTGCCACCGGCGCCATTTTCGTCGAAGGCGTCGGAGAGCTTGTTGAGGTTGAAGTGCAACGATACCCGAATCGTCTGGGCCAGGGGATTGTTCTGATTATTGCCCGTGGGCACCAGATAAGCGCCGTCGATGCCGAAAACCTGGTAGCGAACGCCCAGGCCCAGGCTCACGTACTGCCGGCCGCCCTTATCAGGCGCCTCGTAGAAGTAGCCGCCCCGGGCAAACAGCAGGTCGTTGTAGTTGTACTCCAGGCCGGTCGAAAGGTTGATTTCGCGCAACTCCTCCTTAAATCCGCCCGGCGCATCGCTGAACGAATTGAGGATGCCGCTCACGATATTCATTTGGTTGCGACGGTCGTTTTCAGCCTTCACGGCCGGATCGTTGGCCGGCGCGCCATCCACGTAGTAGGGCGAGGGCACCAGCAGCTTGGTGGCATCAAACATGAGGGTGATCTTATTATACTGATCGATCTCCCGCGTGATGGCCGTGCCCAGCTTAAGCGAAGTGGGGAGAAAGCTGGGATTTTTGGGGTCGGTGTAGGTAATCTTATTGCCGATATTGAGGATGGACGCCCCGAAAGACAGATTATACAGGCCGGTGCCGATGGTGGCATCCTTCGAATAATATGCCCCCAGATCCACCGCTGCCGCATTGCCGGGCTGGGCATCGTTGCCATTAATGGCGCCCACGAGGTTGGAGCGAACGTAGCGGGCCGAAATACCCACGCCGAAATTATCGGTCAGCTGCTGCCCGTAGGAGACCGTGGCGGCATATTCTTTCGGACTAAAGGTGCCGTACGGCTGATTGCTGGCGGTGGTGTAATTGATCGAGCCCAGATCAAAATACATCAACGAACCCCCGATGGCCGAGCGCTTGCCGATTTTGCCGTAGCCCGAGAGGTACGACAGGCTCATGTCGTCGGTGATGGCGCGCAGCCAGGGCGAGTACGAAGCGGAAAACGCGAATTTATACGGCACAAACCCCAGCTTACCGGGATTGAAATACGCCGAGTTGGCGTCGGGCGAAGTCGCCACCCCGGCCTCCCCCAGCGCCGCCGCCCGCGCATCGGGGCTGAGCGTGAGAATGGGCACGGCCGTGGTGATGGTGTGGGCACCATTTTCGGCGTTGATCTGAGCCTGGGCAGTGGCCGCGAAAGTCAGTAGACCGGCAACCAGCGCCAGGCGCGAATGAAACAAAAGAGCTTTCATAAGGAAAGAAAAGGAGGCCAGGCGCAGCCCGGACGCAAAGAAAATCAGATTAGTTGAGGATGACGAGTTTTTCGTATTTCGAAGCCGTGGAATTGGTGTGGGGCGAGCGCACGCTCAGGCGGTACACGTAAACGCCCCGGGCCAGCTGGTCATTGTATTCGTCGCGGCCATTCCAGGTAATACTGCGTTGGTGAGCTTCGGTGCTGGAAACGGTGGCCGTCAGGGTGCGCACCAAATGGCCCGCGACGGTAAAAATCTGCACCTGCACGTCCAGGTTATCGGGCTCGCCGCCGGCCTGGTTGTGGTCGAAGAAGAACGTAGTTGAGCTGGCAAACGGATTGGGGTAGTTCAATACGTGGTCGAGGGCGAGCTTTTCGTCGTGGGCCACCACGAATTCAATCTCCTTTTCCGCCGAGTTATTGTAGGTATCCCAGGCTTTAAGACGCAGTGAGTGCGGGCCGGTGGCCAGGTCTTTAAACAAGCTATTGACGCGGCCCGCCCGGAAGTTGCCGACGTTGGCTACGTAGCTGTCGTTGAGCACGATGAGCTTATTGGGATCGCGGTCGAGCACGGCCGTAATGTCGTGCCCAATCCCCGCCCCGGTCGTGTTGATGCCGCTATTGTCGCTGAGCCGGGCCAGCAGCGTGGTGGTGGGCGCGGTGAGGCCGCCGTAGGCAAACGACTCATTGTCCATGAACAGGCTGATCAGCGGCGGGATGGTGTCTTTGGCGACATTCCGCGCCGCGCTGCCCACCAGCTTAAATTGAAAGCCCTGGGCGTCAATGGCGTGCATAGCATCGTAAGCGTACAGGCTGATTTTTCCCGCCCCGATATTATAGTTGATATCCTTGGGCACCACGAAGGAGAGGTTGAACTGCCCATTCACAACCTCGGCCTGCCCGCCGTAAATAATATTCTCCTGCACCACCACCGGCCGCGGCGCATCGGCCGAGGCGGGGTCGCCGCCCGATTTATCCCCGAGCGTCATCACGGTCGTCGGCTTATCGTAGATCGTAACCTGGGCCCGGCCGGTAAAGGCAGAATTGGCAGCCCCGTTATTGAGCAAGCGCCCGTGCAGCCGGACCAGCGCCAGGGCTTGTAGGGTATCGGCCGGCTCCCAGCCGTTTTTACCCCGCCGCCGAATGCTGTCGAGCACCACCGATTGCTTCGGGTAGGCCAGCGTCAGGCTGGGGTCGGCCAGCAGCGTGTAGTTGCGGTTGTTGATCACGCCCGACTGGCCGGGACCGGGATAGTCGTTCTTGCTCAGCATCACCACCGTCCCGATGGTGGGCATCTGGCCATTGAAGGGCCGCAGCACGCGGTTGAAATACGCCTGGTTCAGTCCGGCATTGAGGCCGGCATCTACGACGCGGGTAGTGGTGAAGAGCCCGATTGCGCCGCCGGTGGGGTTATCGGTCAGGGCCTGCTCGCCGGCGGAGGTGAAATCGGGGTTATCGTAGGTGCTGAAATCGCAGGTGCCGGTGGTGAAAAAAGTCAGGGTGTTGGGGTTGCGCAGGGCCAGCACGGAGGCATTGGTCAGAATCTGGGCATTGGACCAGCCCTTGGGCCCGCCGTGGCCCAGGTAATTGATAATCAGCGACCCCTGCTCCGCCGACAAGTCGATGGCGCGATTGGTTTCGGGCGAGCGCTGGCCCGCCGCCACGGTTTGCTGCGGGTACAGGTCGAGGTAAACTTTGTGCACGTTGTAGACCGGGTAATCGGTCTGCACGGTCCGGGCGATTATCTCCGAACCCTGCCCGACGAACAAATCCCCGTTGCCGTCATCGGACACCAGCGTGAGGCGATTGCGCCACTTCCCGTAGGCCGAAGCCGCATCGTAGCTGATGATCTTGGCCACCGTCTGTTGGGCCTGATCAGTGTCGGTCGGCTTACCCTTGGGCGTGCGGATCGGCAGGCGACCCACGCCGATGTCGAGCAATTCACTGCCCGGATTCTGCTCATCCCACTCGCCTTCGCTATCATCGAGCAGGGCGTAATAATCATCCGAAGCGTAGCTGGCCTGGCCGTACGCACCCCCGTAGAAGGGCGCCAGCGACTCTCGCGACTCGTACGTAGGGACGTAGTTCTGGTTGAAAGCATCGAAGTCCGGGTCGCTCTTGAACGGCACCCGATCGCGCCACCACGCCGGCTCGAAGGCTTTGTTATTGTAGGGATCGGACTTGTAGTCATACGAAGCGTCACCGAACAGCAGCAGCTGCATACTGCGGCCGGCGGGCGCCCGGTCGTAGAGCTGCTTCATCAGGTCGCGGATGGCCGTCACATCCTGCCCGCCCGAACCGAACTCGTTGTACACTTCGGCCGTCGTCACCACGGCCACGCGCAGGTTGTCATGGCGGGTACGATGATCGGCCAGCTGCTGCGCCTGCGCTTTGAAGGGCGCGTACGTTACGATTACCAGGTCAATCAGGGCGTTGGGACTGTTATTGAGCGCGTGCAGATCCTGATTGGGCACCCGGCCAAATGGGCGGGGCGCATTAAAGGCGCCGCCGGGCTGGAAGGCCACGTACTCCCGCAGCGTATCGGCGGGCGCCACGAAGCTGCCCGAGGCATCAAGGGCGCGGGCGACGGCCTGGCGCGGGTTGGTCACGTCCCACACCGTAGCCCCGGCGGCGTTGGCCACGGCAAACCGGTTCAGCGCCCGGGGCGCAATGTTGGCCAGGGTACGAAATTCCAGCTGCGAGCCGCTGAGCTTGAGCTGCCGCTCGGCGTTGATTTCCAGGTAATCGAGGTAGCCGTTGGCGCTCGGGTCGCCGCTGCTGAAAGTCAACCCCACCCGCAGCTCGGTTCCCGGATTGCTGAGCGCCAGCTGATTGGTAACAATGCTGACGGTGGCAATCGCCCCAAAATCATAGCCCGGCCGGGCCGGCAGAGTCTGCACGCCCAACGCCCCCCCGTTCAGCGCGAGCTGAAAAGAGCTGGCCGTCCCCGCATTCGCCACCAGCGACGCCGTGACCCGCACCGGCACATTGGGCACCAGATCCGGAATGTTGCTGAAGGAAAAATTCTGCTGCCCGCCATTCTGAAAGCTCTCCCCCACCCAGTTGCGGCCCGAATGCAACAGGTTAACGAGGTCGTGCTCGTGAAAGTCGTGGTAGGTGAAGGTCGAAATCGTGGGGGTGTTGGCATTGGCGGCCAGTGCCGCCGCCGTGGGTACGCGCCGGCCGGCCGTGTTATTGACCGTCACGAAATAATACGTGGTGTCGGAATAAATATTATTGCGGTGGGTGAAAATGCCCCACTGCGCCTGCCAAGTGTGCGCCCCGGGCGAGTAGAAGAGAAAGTATTCGTTGTCGTCGAACACGTTGTCCCCGTTGCCCACGAAGAGCACGTTGTTTTCGGCCAGGTCGTCGGGGCGCGGGGCGGCGTTGGCCTGGGGCAGCAGGCCCGTGGCGTTGCCGTACACGTGCAGGTTATTGGGATTCACGCCCTGCGGATTGAGCCCCATGCTGCGCAAAACACCCTTATCGACCTTGTAAACGCCACTTTCGGCCACGCCCATTTTATACCAGTCGCCGTTGGCCAGCACCGAGTGGGCGGCGTGGGACCGCCCGGCCGCCGTGCCCCGCGCCGCCGGACCGGCGCTGTAGCGGTAGTCGAAGGCCACCAGCCGCTCGGCCTGACCCGTCTGCGGGTTGCGGCGCACGGGGCGCAGGCTCAGGTGACTGATGGACCGCTTCATCTCCGTACCCGACGTGAGGCGGGGCTCCGGGCCGGCCGGCAGCTTGCTCAGGTTGAACAGCCTGGCGTCGGCCGCCGGAAACGGTTCGTAGATCAGGTTGATGAGCTCGCCCTGACCGACCGCCCCGTTCAGCCGCAGGCTGTACCAGCCCACCTGATCGTCCAGGGCCGGGTGCGCTTCGTTGAAGGTGGGCACTTTCTGCTTGCGCGAGCCCAGGGTGGGCACTTCGGCGTAACCGCCCCACTTAATGGTGCCGTGGGCCGTGCCCGTCGACTGAGCCCGGACCGGAAAAGCCGCCCCAAAGATCAATCCCGCAGCTGCAACGAAGAGAAAAAGTGGACGCATACACGTTTTAGTTTGACACCGGACCCCGGACCGACTGCTTAGCCAGTGGGCCCGGAACAGCACCACCGGTTGGCAGGTTCACACCGGCGGCGGCCTCCTGAACAAGTAAACAATCTATTTATTGTAGTACCCGTACCAAATGGATTACCGGGCGGCCGTTTTCGGCACCGACAACAATACGTAGAGGAGCACGACGAGCGGCACGGCCGCCGCCCGCAGCAGGCACAGTAGGCCAATTGTCAGGAGCAAAAATAGAAACCGCCGCCGATTATCGGCCCAGCGCAAGTTCTTAAATTTCAGGGCAAACAACGGCAGCTCGGCCACCAGTAACCCCGACAGCAGCGCCGTGAGCGCCAAGAGCACGCCGGGATGCAGAATAATTGGCGCCAGCCCAAACTGATCGTGGGTGAGAATGAGCGGTAGCGCGGCCACCACCAGCGTGCAGGCCGGCGTGGGCAGCCCGATGAAGGAGGTCGTCTGCCGGGTGTCGTTGTTGAATTTGGCCAGCCGCAGGGCCGAAAAAATACTCACCGCGAAACCCAGATACGGCACCCATTCGGGCAGCCGGCCCGGCCCGGTGCCTCGGGCCAGCAGCTCGAAAAAAATCGCGCCCGGCACCACCCCGAACGAAACCATATCGGCCAGCGAATCCAGATCTTTGCCGATGGCCGACGACACGCGCAGGGCCCGGGCCAGCAGACCGTCGAAGAAATCGGCGGCGGCGGCGGCGGCCACGAAATACGCGCCCACTTCCAGCCGGCCGGCAAAAATATTCGTCAGCGCCAGACAGCCGCATAATAGATTGAGACAGGTAACGGCGTTGGGCAGGTGTTTTTTCAAAATAAATAAGTAGTGATAACTGGCCGTTGCGAGGAAACCAGTCGCATTAAGTCGATACTTGTCAGCGCGCTGGGCGCCGCCTTATTTGAGGTAAGGATTGCCGCGCCGCTCCTCCCCGATCGTCGTGCTTGGGCCGTGGCCGGCGTACACAGTGGTGGCGTCGGGCAGCCCCAGTAGCTCGGTGGTAATGCTGCGTAGCAGCGTGGCGTGGTCGCCGCCCGGTAAATCGGTCCGGCCGATGCTGCGCTGAAACAACACGTCGCCGCCGATGAGCGTGGCCGTGGGCGCGTGATAAAAAACGACGTGCCCCGGCGCGTGGCCCGGCGTGAAGCGCACCTCCAGCTCCGTGTCGCCGAAGCGGACGGGCTGCCCAGCGGCCAGCTCGCCCGTAGGCTCGGCGGGCTGGTACTGCGGGAAGCCGTAGTTGGCCGCATAAGTGGGCACGGAGTGCAGGGTGGGCAAATCCAGCGGATGCAGCAGAAACGGGATGCCCGGCCAGGTCGTCAGCACGAACTGATTGCCGAGCACGTGATCGATGTGGGCGTGGGTATTGAGCAGCAGCACCACGGCTAAGTTGTTGGCAGTAATGTACTGCAACAGCTCCTGCTGCTCGGCCGGGGCGTAGCAGCCGGGATCGACGATGGCGCACTGACGCGTGGCGTCGTCAATCAACAGGTAGGTATTTTCCGAAAAAGCGTTGAACGTAAAACCGACGACAGTCATACAAAAAGGGGTCTGTGAGCAATGCGGCAAGGTACAACCCGGCGCTTAAGGAGAAATATGCCGCAGCGCCGGAGAAAGCTGGCGGCGGGAAGAGTTAACCGCTGCGGTTGCGCCCCGAGTCATTCCGGTGGCAAAGGAGCTGAAGCGGCTGCAGAAGCGGCCGTTGCCCGGCTACCTGATAGATTAGGGCGGGACCGCCGTTAATCGCCCGCCCATTCCCTGTTCTTCATTCTGCCCTAAGCCCCGCGCCCTTACCTTGCCAATCATGACAGACTGTGACTTTTTGGTAGTGGGCCACGGCATCGCGGGAGCTACCCTGGCTTACGTGCTGCGCCAGCGCAACTACCGGGTGCTGGTGTACGACCCCGGGCAGGAAAATTCGGCCTCCAACGTCGCGGCCGGGCTGATGAACCCCGTGGCCGGCAAACGCTTCGCCCTGACCTGGCGGGCGGCCGAGCTGCTGCCCTTCGCGGCCACATTCTACCGCGAGCTGGAGCAGCGCTTCGACCAGCATTTTTTTACGGCTACGCCCATTATCAAGCTGTTTGCCTCGCTGGCTGAGCAGAATGCCGTGCTGGCCCGCAGCGCCGATCAGCCCTGGGGCGATTTCGTGGCCAGCCTCGTGACCACCGACCCCAACCTGCCGGGCGTGCACGGCCCTTTTGGCGGAGCGTGGCTGCGGCACGGTGGACACGTGACCGTGCGCGAGCTGCTGGCCGCCCTGGCCGCCGAAGGCACCCGCGACGGCTGGCTCCGCCGTGAAGCGTTTAACTGGAACCAGCTGGTAACCGATGCCGGCGGCGCCACCTACGCGGACAAGCTGCGGGCCCGCCACGTCATTTGCTGCGAAGGAGCGGCGGCGGTGCATAATCCCTTCTTCGACTGGCTGCCGCTGACGCCCAACCAGGGCGAGGTGCTGGACGTGGACTGCCCCGGCCTGAGTGCGGCGCAGGTCCTCAACCGGGGCGCCTACGTGGTGCCGGTGGGCGACGACCGGTTTCGGGTGGGTGCGACGTATAAGTGGCCGCCGTTTGCCGACGGGCCGACCGTGGCCGGCGGCGAAGAGCTCACGGCCCGCCTGACGGCCCTCACCGACCGGCCGTTTGTAGTGCGCCGGCAGCAGGCCGGCGTGCGGCCCGCCGTGCGCGACCGCAAGCCCTTGCTAGGCCCGCACCCCACCGTGCCGGCGTTAAGCTTTTGCGGCGGTTACGGCTCGAAAGGCGTGATGATGGCGCCCCGGCTGGCCGGGCTGCTGGCCGATTTTCTGGAAGGAAAAGCCGAGATTTGGCCCGATGTCAGCCTGCAACGCTACGCGGCGCTGCGGCCGGCCGGCTCAGCCTGAACCGCCCCGCAAACCGCGTAGCTGCCGTCGCCGCCCGATTTACAGATTCCCAACCAGCAATCGGAACAATTTTGCGTTAAATATTTTTATTCCAGTGCCGTCCGCCAATTCAGCCCGACGGCTTGCTTTTTTGCTCAGTCCCCGGTTATTTTAAAATCACGGCGGACTAATTCCGGCATTTGCTCGTTTGCTTTCCTTATGACCATTTTACTATCCGCGAAGCGCACGCTGGGGATTCTGGCGCTGCTGGTGCCGTTGTTCGGCCGGCCCTCGGCCCAGGCCCAGACGGCCCAGGAGCCTTTTGGCCGGGTGCGCGTTCAGTACAAGATCTTTCGCTGGCAACAGATTAATACCCAAAATTTTACCGTCATGTACTACGACGGCGGCGAGGCCAGCGCCCGCCGGGCGGCCGAGTACGGGGAGAAGGAGCTGCAGCGCATCACCACGCTCATCGGCTATTATCCCTACTCCAAAACCACGGTGCTGCTCTACAACTCGGTCGGCGACCTGCGGCAGAGCAATATCGGCCTCACCGCCACTCAGCAGCAGGTCAACGGCGGCGAAACCCCGCTGGCCCGCATGAGCAAGGTACAGCTGGCTTTCACCGGGCAGGAAACCGAGTTTAAACGCACGCTGAGCACCCAGATCACCGAAGTGCTGCTCAACGATATGATGTACGGCGGCTCGCTGAAGGAAATATTGCAGAGCAGCTACCTGCTGCAATTGCCCAACTGGTTCATCAAGGGCGCGTCGGCCTACGCGGCCGAGGGCTGGAGCGTGGACATGGACGGCTTCATGCGCGACATGAGCAAGCAGTACCCGACCGGCAATCGCACGGCGCCGTTTTTTCTGCGCAACCCGACCCTCGCCGGCCAGAGCATCTGGAACTACGTGGCCGAGCGCTACGGCTACACCACGATTCAGAATATCCTCAACCTCACCCGCATCACCCGCGACGTGGAAGTTGGCATCAGCTCATCGCTCAATGTGCCGTTTAAAGTCTTTCTCAAAGACTGGCTGGCCTACTACCGCGACCTGAACGGTCAGCCCACAGCCACGCTGGTGGAACCGGATCAGAAGTTCCGGCAGGGCGGCCGCAACCGCCACGCCGATGTTTTTTCGCAGCCCATCATCAGTCCCAACGGTCAGCTCGTGGCCTACGCGCAAAATGAGCAGGGCCGCTACCGCGTGGTGGTCGCGAATCGCGACGGCAGCCACCGCCACACCCTGAGCCGGGGCGGCTACAAAACGCCCGATCAGCAGGTGGAAACCCGCCTGCCGGTGCTGGCCTGGCGCGGCAACACCCAGGTAGCAGTGGCTGAAGGCAACCGGGGCGAAATGGTGCTGCGCCTGCGCGATGCCGACGGCCGGGGCCTGCTGCGCCGGGTGCGCGAAGCCATCCGGTTTTCCCGCCCCGCCTCACTCTTTGCCGATTACGATCAGGTGCTGAGCATGAGCTATTCACCGGATGGCAAATCCCTGGCCTTTAGTGCCGTGCGCGATGGGCAGAATGACATTTACCTCTTGCGCGCCGGCAGCCGCAAGGCCGAGCAGCTCACCAACGACTTGTTCGACGATGTGCAACCCGTCTTTCTGCCCGGCGGGCAGGGCCTGGTCTTCAGCTCGAACCGTTACCTCGACTCGGCCGGGCGGGCCCGGCCGGCCACCTTCCAGAACGTGGTTAATAACTACGACCTGTTCCTGTATCACCTCGATGGGCGCGCCATTCCGGTGGAAACGCTGGTGAGCACCATTTCCAACGAAACCCGGCCCCGGGCTATTTCCGACGATGAAATCCTGTATCTGGGCGAAGAAAGCGGGGTGCGGGCCTTGTACCGCTATTCGCTCAAATCCAAAGAGCGCACGGTTTTAACCAACTGGCTGCCGAACACCCAGGACTTTGACTACAACCCGGTGAGTAAAGCCCTGATTTTTGTCGCGCCGGCGCAGGCCCGCGACCTGCTCTACCTCTACCCCGAATATCCGCTGCCCACGACTTTGCCGCTCACCAAAACGGCCCGCCAGCGGACGCTGGAAGAACGCTCGGCGCCGCCCACGGCGGTAGTTGCGCCCAAGCCCACGCCGGTTCCGGTGGCGCCCGCAGTGACGGCCGGCGACTCCACGATGACAACCAGCTCCGCCGCGTCGGCGCCCCGCCGCACGCGGACCAAGGCCGATGGCACCGTCAACACCAGCGACTATCAGTTTGAGGAAGATCAGCCCGCCCCGGTCGTTCCCAAGCGGCGGCGCTTTGGGCCGGCGGCGGCCACGGGCGCCCCGGCGCAGACCACCATGCCGCAGGTAACCGGCCCGTTCCGGTACGACACCCGCTTCATGGCCGACAATGTTTCGACCTCGCTCCTGGCCGATCCGCTGCTGGGCATCGGCCTGCAATTCAAAGCCGCCCTGACCGATGTGCTGGAGAACCAGCGCATCGACGCCAGCTTGTTTGGCCTGCTCGATCTGCGGACCAGTAATATTCAGGCGTCCTACACCAACCTAACGCACCGCTACGACTGGGGCATTTCGTACCAGAAGCAGGCCTATTTTTTCGACCTCGATAACGGCAACTACCGGTACGGGCGCAACGTGATCGCCCCTACCATTGCCTACCCGCTCACCCACAACCTGAGCGTGCGCGGCGGCCCGCGCTTCGAAAATATCTCCCGGACCCGCGTGGGCGACGTGTCGGTGCAAGACGATCAGAACACCAATTACCTCGGCTATAAGGGCGAACTGGTGTTCGACAACAGCATCGCAACCGGCGTCAACATGGTTTCCGGCACGCGCCTGAAAGCCAGCCTCCTCAGCCAGAATAGTCTGAAGGACAAGTCGCTGAGCTTTAGCAAGTTTGTGATTGACCTGCGGCACTACCAGAAAATCAGCCGCTCCATCATCTGGGCCAACCGGGCCAGCTACGGGCAGTTTTTCGGTCCCCGGCCGCAGCTCTTCCGCATTGGCGGCATGGACAACTGGCTGAATGCGGGCTACGCCGGCAACCGCTTCCTGCCCAATTACTCAGCGCCCGACCAGGTTTTCAACCAGGACTTCGTCACCAACCTGCGCGGTTTCGACTACAGCGCCCGGACCGGCCCACGCTACCTGTTGTTCAACAGCGAGATTCGCATTCCCATTGTGCAGTACTTCGCCCATAAGCCGATTTACTCGGGCTTTTTCCGCAATCTGCAGCTCTCCGGCTTTGCCGATGCGGGTACGGCGTATTCGGGCGCCAATCCCTTTGGGCTCGACAACTCCTCCAACACCCAGCCGGTATTTCCGGCGGGCAATTACTTCTCGGCTACCGTCGTCAACTTCCGCAATCCCTTCCTTATCGGCTACGGCGTGGGTGCCCGTACCACGCTACTGGGCTTCTACGGCAAAGTAGACGTGGCCTGGGGCCAGGAAGATTACGTCACCCACGGCCCGAAATTCTACTTCTCGCTGGGGTACGATTTTTAACCCCGACCGGCATCCGCCCTTTCCCGCTGCCGCTTGCCCGCGCCTCCGAACCAATTCGGGGGCGCGGCTTTTAGCTCCCACTCCCCCGCCGTTTCGTTCCGCCTTATTCATCCGTTGCGGGTGGGTTCGGACGTATCTTTGCGGCCCAAAACCGAACCGCTCGCCCGTGCCCCTGCTTCGCGAAATTTCCACTCTGCTGGCCAAAGACTTTCGCCTCGAATGGCGGCAGCGCGCGGCCCTGGGCGGCATGCTGCTCTACGTGGGCAGTACGGTATTTGTGTGTTTCCTGAGCTTCAGCCTGCGCGGCGGCGTGCCCCCGGCCCCGGCCTGGAACGCCCTGCTCTGGGTCATCCTGCTCTTTGCCGCCCTCAATGCCGTGGCCAAAGGCTTCATGCAGGAGAGCGCCGGCCAGCGCTTGTATTACTATACGCTGGTGCGCCCGCAGGCCGTCATCCTGGCCAAGATGCTCTACAACGTGCTGCTGTTAAGCGTAGTGGCGCTGCTGGGTTTGTTTCTCTACACCGTTTTTCTGGGCAATCCCATTCAGGATGGTCTGCTCTTCGTGGCCAACCTGCTGATTGGCGCCGTGGGCTTTGCTACTACCCTCACGCTGGTTTCGGGCATTGCGGCCAAAGCCGGTGGCAACGGCGCCACCCTCATGGCCGTGCTCGGCTTCCCCATTATGATTCCGATGCTGCTCATGCTCATCCGGGTCAGCAAAAATGCCCTCGATGGCCTCGACCGCAGCGTGAGCTACCACTCGCTGCTGACGCTACTGGCCCTCAACATGTTGGTGGCGGCCATGTCCTATCTACTCTTTCCTTATTTGTGGCGGGGCTAATATTTTTCAGTATTTTATAGTCATTAATCAGCAAATCACAACTACCCTTTTTATTATTTGTTATCATCAACCTACCGATCCCAGTACTCCCTAAACCGCTGCCCATGAAATTTACCTGGTGGAAAATCCTGACCGTTATCCTGCTCCTGTACACGGCGGCGGCGGGCTTCCTGCTGCCGGTGCCCCGCCTGGCGATTGTCAACGAGAGCATCCGCAACCTGTATTTTCACGTGCCCATGTGGTTTGCCATGATGGTCATTCTGGGCACGTCGGTGTTCCGCTCCATGCAGTACCTCAACAAGCCTTCGGCCCGGCTCGACATTCTGAGCCACGAAGCGGCCAAGACTGGCATCGTGCTCGGCGTTCTGGGCCTAGCCACGGGGAGCATCTGGGCTAAATTCACCTGGGGCGCCTGGTGGACGCCCGACCCGCGCCTGAACGCGGCCGCCGTGGCCCTGCTCATCTACGGCGCCTACCTGGTGCTGCGCGGCTCTTTTCGCGACGAGCAGCAGCGGGCCCGCGTGTCGGCAATCTACAATATTTTCGCCTTCGCCGCGGCCATTCCCCTGCTCTTCATCCTGCCCCGGATTTCGGGCAACTCCCTGCACCCGGGCCAGACCGGCAACCCCGGTTTCAGCAAGTACGACCTCGACAGCACCATGCGGATGGTGTTTTACCCCGCCGTAATCGGCTGGATTCTTTTCGCTTTCTGGATGACTCAGGTGAGCAGCCGGATGGCTTTTTTGCAATTGAAAATCGATGAAAAATAACTTCCTCACGCGCCTCGCCGGTGCCTTGTGCCTGCTGCAGCTCACCTTGTTCACCGCCACTACCGCGCTGGCCCAGACGCCGGGCGGCGACGCGCCCCAAATGGCCGACGGCCTGCGCCAGAGCGGCAAAATTTACGTTGTCGTCGCGGTTGTCGTCGTCATTGTCACGGGCTTGTTATTCTACCTCATTTCGCTGGATCGCAAAGTGAGTAAACTGGAACAGGATCTAAAAAAATAACCGGGCCCCGCCTTCCACCGGGACGGTTGCATACCCCGGCCGGCATCCCATCCGGTTCGCACCAAAACTATCATTCCGCTTTATGAAAAAATCACACATTTTCGTTATCGCCATCATCGCCGTGGCTGCCGCCATCATCCTCAGCACCACGGCGGATGCCAGTGTGTACGTGAATTTTGGGGAAGCCCGGCAGCGAGCCATTGAAGGCAATGCCACCAAGGTCCACGTGCTGGGCAAGCTGCCCCGCGACGGTCAGAAGCACCCGCTGGGCCTGGAGTACGATCCGCTCACGGATCCTAATTACTTCGCCTTTACGCTGGTCGATACCAACCGCGTGGCCCAGCGGGTGGTCTACATCAACCCCAAGCCGCAGGATTTCGACGCCTCCGAGCAAGTCGTGATCACCGGCTGCATGCGCGGCAAAGTATTCATGGCCGACGATATCCTTCTCAAATGCCCCAGCAAATACGTGAAGACGGAGCTAAAGGGCGCTACGGCTTCAAACTAGCTTTCGCGCATCAATTTATCGGGATAAAAAGCGGCCGGCCAATAATTTCTGGCGCGGCCGTATCCCCGAGCAACTGCGGGCGCCGCAGTTGCTAATCCCTTGCAGTTAGCGTTATAGGAAACCCCGGTGGCTCCGCCGACGCAGTTTCGCGCCGGGCAATGGTCCTCCCGTTCGCTCCGCCAGCGGCTGGGGCGAGGGCTATCCTAAATCATCTCCGTTCCCCGGTTGTTCTACCCTGCGGTCCCGCGCTAAGCTCGCCTGATACCCTTTTCATACTTATGAATTTATTAATTGGAAACATTGGCCAGCTGAGTGTGATCGTCGCCTTTGTGGCGGCGACTGTGGCAGCCTACAGTTACTTTCAGTCCACCCGGGGCCGGGAGCTGGGCGATACGGATGCCAGCTGGCTACGCATTGCCCGCGGCGCCTTTTTCGTGCACAGCGCGGCGGTGATCTCAATCGTCGTCTGCCTGTTCAAGATTATTTACTCCCACCATTACGAGTATTATTACGCCTGGAGCCACAGCTCGAATCACCTGCCGGTGCAGTACATGATTTCGTGTTTCTGGGAAGGTCAGGAAGGAAGCTTTTTGCTCTGGATCTTCTGGCAGGTGCTGTTGGGACTGTGCATTATGCGCTTCAACCGCAAGTGGGAAGCGCCGGTGATGGCCGTATTCAGCGGCGTGCAGCTGTTTTTGGTGAGCATGCTGCTGGGCGTGGTGGTGGCCGGGGTGAAAGTGGGCTCGTCACCCTTTACCCTGCTGCGCGACTTCCTGGTGGATCTGCCGGTATTTAAGCTAAATCCCAACTTCGTACCCAAGGACGGCACCGGGCTAAACGCCCTGCTCCAGAATTACTGGATGGTGATTCACCCGCCCACGCTGTTTCTGGGCTTTGCCCTGACGTTGGTGCCCTTCGCCTTCGCCATCGCGGGGCTTTGGAAGAAAGAGCTGACCGCCTGGGTGAAGCCTGCTTTGCCCTGGACGCTGGTCGGCGGCGGCGTGCTGGGCGTGGGCGTGGTCATGGGCGCCTACTGGGCTTATGAGACGCTGAACTTCGGCGGCTACTGGAACTGGGACCCGGTCGAAAATGCCGTGTACATTCCCTGGCTGGTGCTGGTGGCCTCGCTGCACGGCATGGTGCTCTGGCAGAAGCGCCGCACCGGCCTGCGCACGGCTTTCGCCCTGGTCATTGCCACGTTCGTGCTGATTCTCTACGCCACTTTCCTCACCCGGAGCGGGGTGCTGGGCAGCGCCTCGGTGCACTCCTTTACCGACCTGGGTTTGTCGGGTCAGCTGCTGGTTTACCTGCTGGCTTTCGCCATTCTATCGATCGGGCTGCTGTCGTGGCGCTGGAAGGAAATCCCGATTTCCGAAAAAGAGCTGACCGCCTACAACCCCGAGCTGTGGGTATTCGTGGGCGCCACGGTGCTTTGCCTGGGCGCGTTCCAGGTGTTATTCACGACCAGCATTCCCGTCTACAATGCCCTCATGGGGCTGATTGGCATCAAGACCAACGTGGCCCTGCCCGCCGATCAGATCGCTCACTACTCGAAAATGCAGCTCTGGATGGGCGTAGGCGTGGCCTTCCTCTCCGGCGTGGGCCAGATCATGTGGTGGCAGCGCAACGATAAGCAGACGCTCATCAACTCCCTCACGGCGCCCACTATGCTGGCCCTGCTGGGCACAGCGCTGGTCGTGCTGCTGGTGCGCTACAATGGCCTGACCATTTCGCCGCCCTACGTGGTGCTGGTACTGGCGGGCTTGTTTGGGGTGCTGGCCAACTTCAGTACCATCTTCACGCTGCTGCGGCGCGGGATCCGGCTCTCGGGCGGGGCCGTAGCTCACCTGGGCATTGCCCTGATGCTGCTCGGTATTCTGGCCTCGTCGGGTTATTCCAGCATCATTTCGCGCAACGTCTCGGGCTTGCTCTACTCGCGCGATTTCACGGAGGATCTCAACCGCGATAACGTCCTGCTCTGGCGCAACGAAACCACGCCCATGCACGGCTACGAGCTGACCTACACCGGCCAGTTCTACGACGTACCCGGGGTGCCCGGCTACGTGGACAAGCAGCTGCTTTTCCGCACCGACGACGACTACAAGGCCCTGGCCCGGGCGCCTATCGTCAGCAACGGTAAGACGTACTACAAGACCGGCGATACGCTCGGCATTCTGCCCGAGAATACCTACTACCGCATCGCCTACCGCGATCAGAAGTCGGGCGAGAAGTTCGTACTCTATCCCCGGGCGCAGGTGAACGAGGAAATGGGCGGCCTGCTGGCTTCGCCGGACATCAAGAAGTTCTGGGGCCACGACATCTATTCGCACATCAGCTCGGTGCTCGACCCGCGCAAAGACAAGCCCTGGAGCGAAGTGAAGGAGCACACGCTGAGCGTGGGCGACACCATCTTCCTGAACGACTACTTTGCCGTGTTCCGCGCCATTGAGCCGGCCCACCAAACCGCCGGCCTGAATATGAAGAAGGGCGACCTGGCCCTGCAAGCCGACATGATTGTGTCGGGCGAAAAGCGCCAGTACCACTGCCACCCCATTTTTGTGGTGCGCAACCGCATGGTGGGCCGGGTGCCCGACGAGGTGGAAGACCTCGGCGTTCGGCTGAGCCTCAATGCCATCGATCCGGTGAAGGGCAAGTTTACCTTCGGCGTGAGCACCACCCAGAAGGACTACGTGATTCTCAAGGCCATGGAGAAGCCCTTCATCAACCTGCTGTGGAGCGGCACGCTGCTCATGGCCATCGGCTTCGGCCTGAGTCTGCGGCAGCGGGGGCGCAAGGATGCCCCGGCCTACACCAACTCGGAAGCCGCCCTGCCCGAACCCGCCACCCGCAGCGCCCGGCCCCAAACGGTGAGCTAAGCGCCCGGATTCCGGGTTCTGATTCAACTAAAAAAGACCGTTCCGGAATCCGGAACGGTCTTTTTTGCATTCAACTTTCGGCTGGAAACCGGAAGGAAGCTGTTTTGCCCTAACACCGGGCGTTGGTCCAGCGGCCGCAAAGAAGCTTCAGCGGCTGCAGAAACTGCTGTTTCCCGGTGTCAGAGAGGCTTCGGGCGCGGCAGCAGCTATTTCACAATGGCAATCTGCTGCTGGGTGAACTCCGCGCCGTTGCGGACTTTCAGGCTGTAGAGGCCGGGGGCGAGCAGGGTCAGATTCAGCTCGGTGCGGAAATTGTCAGCGGCCGTGCCCGTGAACACGCGCTGGCCGAGCAGGTTGGTAACTTCCACCAGCAGTGGCTGGCGGGCCTGGGCGCCGTGAATTTCAAGACTGAACAAGCCCGAGGCCGACGGATTGGGAAATACGCTAACGGCGCGGCCCAGGGCGGCCGATGTCGCCAGTGGACTGGCGGTAATCAGCACATCATCCACGGCCAGCAGGCCCTGACTGGCGGTACTCAGGGCATGAAAACCAAGATAGTACGTGCCGGCAGCGGGGCTGAAATCGAGGACGGCGGGCGTGCTGGCATTATTCACGAGCGCGTAGGCCGCGTTGGTTACGGCGGGGTTGGCGAAGAGGGCGGTCGTCTGGCCGGCGGGGGTTGGTGAGGGGCCGTACTTCACTTCCAGCCGCTCGGTGTAGCCGGCAGCCACGCGGTAGTAAAACGAGAGCCGGTAGCGCTGACCGGCGACCAGCGCCAAAGCGGGCGAGTAAAACCAGTCGTCGGCCCCGACGGTAATATCGTCGGTATTGTAGACGTACACCATGGCATTGGGCGCCGAGTGGACGACACTCGTGCCGCTCAGGCTAGGATCGACCGTGCTGCGCACCCGCCAGGTAAAGCCGTCGGCGTTCGCGTCGGCCACCGTGATGCCGCAGGGCAGGGCCTGGCCCGGCGCCAGGGCATCGAAGCTTTGGGCGTAGGGAAAAGTGCTGATCGTAGGCGCCAGGCAGGGCGTGCAGAAGCCGAACGGCCCGACCAGGGCGCTCTGCCCGGTGCCGCAGCTGCTGCGCAGGTAAAAATCGTAGCAGGTGGCCGGTGTCAGGCCCGCCACCGCGCCGGGGGAGTTGGCAAAAGCGGCCGACGTGGTGCCCGCACTGGCCGGATTGAAGCCCGTGGGTCCGTACACCAGCTGGTAGCTGGTTCCATTGGCCGGACCAGTAAAGGCTATGCTGGCCGAATTCGACGTGCCGGTGACGGTTACGCCCGCGGGCGGCGCGCAGCTCGAAGGCGGAATCGTGACGGCTTCGAGCATGTACTTGCCGTAGGCGCCGGCCGTGCCGTACACATCAACCGGGGCCGTGGGCGGCGTGGCCGTCGAGATCCCATAAAATGCGCCCGGCCGAACCGGCGTCTCGGTCTGAATCCCCATCGGATAAAAGCGCGGTCCGGCCGAGGCCGTCACCTGAATCAGGCCCACCAGAAAATCGCCCGCCGAGATCGTAATGGGCGTGGTCAGGTTGAACGTATGCAGGGCGTTGGCTGCGGCCGTCGTCACCACGTAATCGGGCGAGCGGGCGACAATGGCGCCGGAAATCGCATCGACCACCACGCCGTAGAGCGTTTCGCCCACCGTCGTCTTCTGGGTGGTGCCGATGGTAGCGAAGTCCGTCACGAACGCCCGCACGGCGGTGAGGGTGCGCGGCGCCGTGAGGGTGAATTTGGCCGCGAAGCCCTGCAAGGTCCCGGCCGCGTTGCCGATCCCGCCCTGGGTGGCCGCGCCCGGCAGCGTAATGTAGGAGAAGGTCGTGGCGTTGGTCACCAGCGTGGCGCTGCCGCTATTGTTGGTGTTGTTGTCGTCGTTGGGTACGGTCACGGTCACCGTGTTGGTGCCCGCATTGGGCAGCACCACCCCGGCGAAGGTCACCACCACGGTCGCACCCACGGCCAGACTGCCGGTGGTCTGGGCAACGGTCGTGGTGTTGGCGCCGCTCACGCTCAGCGTAACCGTGAGGCTGCCCAGGGCGCCGGTGCCCGCGTTGCGGACGGCCGCCCGCAGCGTGGCGGGCTGCCCGGCCGGCACCGGCAGCTGGTCGTAGGCGTAGACCGCCTGCACGGCGGCATCGTTGGCCGCCGGCAGCAGAAAGCTGTAAGTCCGGCCCGGATCGGGCAGCGGCGTACCCCCGGCCGTGGTGGCCACGGCCCGGATATTGTGGCCGTTGGCGCCCGCCAGGTAGGGTCCGGCCTGAAAAGTAGTGGTGCTCCAGGCGTTGTTCGAGGGCTTCACCGCCGTGATGGCTTGCGCCGCCGTGGTGTTGGCGCCTTTCAGCCCGATTACGATAAAATTGGCATTGGTCTGGCCGGTTGAGGGCGTGGCGGTGCCGTACACAAAATCAACGTTGTTGGTCGCTTCATAGAGCTTGATCTGAAAGCTGAAGTTGGCGAATTGCTTGTCGAGGTTGCCCGTAGTCGGCGTGGCCGGGCGGGCTTTATCGCTCACGTTTTTCCACTGAATGGTGCAGATCCGGTTCGGGGCCGTGCCCGTGGTGGCGAAGCGATACTCCGTCGGTCCCGTTCCGGCTTCCAGATCCGCGTTGAAGGGCAGCAGCAGATTGGTTTCCGAGGCCGAAATCAGCGGGCCGTCGGAAGAGGGCTGCTGGGCATAAGTAGCGAAATAAGGCGGTGCCGGGGCCACGCTGCCCAGCTTCAGGTACCCGTTGGTATTGAGCACAAACTGACTGAAGACCGTTCCGTTGTACGTAAACGCAAAGGGCAGCGTCTGCGGGTCGGAGTTAGAATCATCGAAGTCCGGCGTGCTGATGGTCACCCCGCTCACCCCCAGATCGGCATAAGTCCCCGCCTGACTGATCACGTTGCCGGCCGCAAAAAACTGCGCCCGGGCGCCGCTTCCGCCCCCCGCGAGCAGCGCCACCAGCGCCAGCCGCCGCAAACTCCAAAGCAGCCCGGCGCGATTGTACAGGTGTTTCATACGAATGAGTTAAAGAGCAGCAACGACAAAAAGAAAAAAGGCGCCTTCCGCCCCACCAGCCCACCCCCGAAGAATAGCTCCGGCGCCGGGCCGCCATTCGGGGCGGTAGTTTTGAGGGTACAAGGTCCAACACTTTCAGCATAAATGGTGACCGGCTCCCTCGGCCGACACTGCCCGGCCGTCCAACTTGCTGTTCATCAGTAACCGGCCGGCTGATTCGATTCTTAAATTCCCATTTTTATATTCTGCTAAATGGCTATGCCGCTTCCCGTTGTGGAGTCTTTTCGAATCGGTTTGTTCGGGGCCGGCCGGGTGGCCAGTCAGTTGGGGCCGGCGCTGCTGGCGGCGGGCCACCGCGTCGAATTTGTGTGGAGCCGCACCGCGCCGGCCGCCCGCGTTCTGGCCGCCCACCTGCCCGGCGCCCGGCCCCTGACCACTTTAGCCTCCCCCCTGCCCCCGGCCGATCTCTATTTACTAGCAGTGCCCGATGCCGCCGTGGCGCCGCTGCTGGCGGCCGTGGCCTGGCCGGCCGGGGCGTTAGTGGCGCACCTGGCGGGGGCGCTGCCGCTGGCGCTCTTCGCGGCGCTGCCGGCCGTGCGCGGGGGCGTGTTTTATCCGCTGCAAACCTTCAGCCCCGGCCGGGCCGTGGCCTGGCCGGCTGTACCGCTGTGCATCGAAGCAGCCGATGCGCCGGCCGAAACCACCCTGCTGGCCCTGGCCCGCAGCCTGAGCGGGCACGTGCTGCTCCTCGATTCGACACAACGGCTCCGGCTGCACGTCGCAGCCGTCTTCGCCAACAATTTCACCAACCACCTGCTCGGCATTGCCGACTCGCTGCTGGCTGAGGCCCAGCTGCCGGCTACCCTGCTGGCGCCGCTGGTGCGCGAAACCATCGACAAAGCCCTGAGCCACCCACCTTTCACCGTGCAGACCGGGCCGGCCGCCCGGCGCGACGCCCCCACCCTGAACGCCCACCACGCGGCCCTGGCGGCCCATCCGCAGTGGCAGGTGCTTTACGAACAGCTCACCGCCAGCATTCAGGCTCAGCTTTGATGCCGGGGCCGTGGGCAGTACCTTTACGATGGTAAACGTCCCGTTTTTTCGTACTTTTCGCCCCCAACTTTGTCCGTTCCCGCCACCACCATTACCTTCCAGCTCAGCGACGGCCAGCCCGCCCAAACCCACGTGGCAGCCCCCGGCGAATCGGTGCTCGACGTGGCCCTCAACAACGGCATTCAACTCCAGCACAATTGCGGCGGGGTATGCGGCTGCAGCACTTGCCACATCTACGTCAATTCGGGCGGTGACGATCTGCCCGAAATCAGCGACAAGGAAGAAGACTTCATTGACCGCGCCGAAAACCCGCGTATCACCTCGCGCCTGGCGTGCCAGTGCGTGGTGCAGGCCGATATGCAGCTGGTGGTCACCATCCCGGCCCAACAGTTCCTCGGGCACTGATCCGGCAATTAAAAATCACGGATTAAGAATGGCAGCGCCAGTCCTTTTTCGGGCGGCCCGGCCATTATTAATCAACCATTTTTAATTCTTACATTTTAATTCAGCAGAATGACCCATTTCGAACTCCCCATTCATTGGACCGACTACGAAGACGTTGCCATGGCTTTGTACGAGAAATTTGGCAATGATTATCCCGAAGCCAAAATCTACCGCATCCGGTTCACCGATCTTATTGAGTGGGTGCTGAGCCTACCCAATTTTGTGGGCACCCGCGAGCAGGCGGCCGAAGGGCATCTGGAACAGATTCAGGCCAAATGGGTGTACGAGTGGCGCGATAACCAATAACCCACCCGCCCGCCCCGGCCCGGAGCCAACCCCGCGTTGGGTTCCCGCGTAAGCTGGCTGGAAGTGGTGGTAAAATGCCATTTCAGGCGTTCCGGCAGCCTTCACCCGGGCAGTTTCCACCTTTTTGTTTTTTTGCATGAAAACCGGCATCATCAAATTTTTCAACGAAGCCAAAGGTTATGGCTTCGTGACCGACGACCAGACGAAGGAGGATTTCTTCGTACACGTAACCGGCCTCAACGGCACGCAGGTGCAGCAAAATGATCCGGTGGAATTCGAAACGCAGGAAGGCCGCAAGGGAATCAACGCCGTCAACGTGCGCAAAGTCTGATCAACCGTTCAGCAACGACTGTGGGGCCAGCCCCCGAAAAAGCTTCTCCCCACCCGGAGGAGCTTTTTTGTTGCCCGCCCACCCCCGCCCCAGCCCGGCACTTTCGCCGACCTTTGCACCCTGCCCGTCTCCCGATGAAACCGCGCCCATCAAAGCCGTCCGCTGCTGATTGGTCCCCGCTCCCGGCGGAGCGGCTGCGCACGGCCTTGCCCACGCTGGTGCGCTGGCCCAACCTGCTCATTATGCTGCTGTGTCTGGCGCTGGTGCGGGCGGGCCTGCTGCTGCCCGAACAGCCCTGGCGCACGGCGCTGCTGGCACCGCGCTTCGGGCTGCTGGTGCTGGCGGCGCTGCTGGTGGCGGCGGCGGGGTACATCATCAACGACTATTACGACGTCAAGATCGATGCCATCAACCGGCCCGACCGGCTGGTGATCGGCCGCGTGGTGGGACGGCGCACGGCCATGCTGGCGCACCTGCTGCTGAGTGGCGCGGGCGTGGGGCTGGCCGGCTGGCTGCATCCAGTGCTGGGGCTGGTGACGCTGGGCACGGCGCTGCTGCTCTGGGGCTACTCGGCTCGCTTTAAGCGGGTGGCGCTGGTGGGCAACATCAGCATTGCTACCCTTACGGCGGCGCTGGTGCTGCTGCCCGAGCTGCAATTGCAGCTGCAGCGGCACAACAGCCACAGCATTGTCTGGCCCTACGCGCTGGCCGCTTTTCTGCTGACGGTGGTGCGCGAAATCCTCAAAGATGTGGAGGACATGCGCGGCGATGCCCAGCACGGCTGCCACACCCTGCCGCTGGTGTGGGGCGTGGCCCGCACGAAGTGGGTAGCGGGCTTTTTCCTGATTTGCCTGGCCCTACTCAGCGCGGGCGCCACGAGCCGCTTATTCGCCAGCGGGCACTGGCCGCTGGGCTGCTGGCTGGTGGTGCTGGTGCTCCTGCCGATGGCCCAACTCGGGCGGCTGCTCGTGCGCGCCGACCGACGGCGGCACTTCCACCACCTCAGCGCGTGGTGCAAAGCCATCATGCTGGCGGGCGTCCTGAGCATGGCGCTGGCCCGCAGCATGGGGTGAGGGCCGCGCCCCGATCCGTCCAGCCGTCTTTTTTCAAGCAATAACAACTAACTGATTCCCCATTAGATGAAATACCGCCATATCTTCTTCGATCTCGACCACACGCTCTGGGATTTTGAGAAAAACGCCAACGAGACGCTGCGCACGCTCTTCGTGCAGCACGATTTTGCCCGTTTCGACACTTTCACGGTGGAGCAGTTCATGCACGTTTACAGCGATATTAACCACGCGCTGTGGCGGTTGTATCAGAATGGCAAAATTACGCAGCACCAGCTGCGCGACGTCCGGTTCGTGCGCACGCTGGGCAGGCTGGGCGTACCGGAGGCGGAAATTCCCGCCACTATTTCGGCCGAATTCACCGATCTTCTCCCGCACAAAACGGCGGTTTTTCCCTACACCCACGAAGTACTGGATTACCTCAAGCCTAACTACCGCCTGCACCTGATTACGAATGGTTTTCACGATATTCAAAGCCGAAAGCTGGCTTCGTCGAACCTGGCGCAGTACTTTGAGGAAGTAATTACCTCCGAGCACAGTGGCCACCTCAAGCCCGACCCCCGCATGTTTGCCCACGCCCTGACCCGCACCGGCGCCACGGCGGCCGAAAGCCTTATGGTTGGCGACAACCTGGAGTGCGACGTGCTCGGCGCCTGCAATGCCGGCATTGATCAGGTCTATTTCAATCCCGACAAGCGCCGGCACTTCAACCAGATTACCCATGAAATCAGTTGTTTGAGTGAGTTGAAAGTAATTTTATAAGCGGCATATGATCCACCTCATTGGCCTATCGGGCCGGCGGGGCAGCGGCAAGGACACCGTGGCCCGCCTCCTGCAGCAATTACAGCCCGAGCGCATCTGGCAGATCCGCTCTTTTGGCAATTCCATTAAGTCCGTCTGCGCGGCGCTGACGGGCGAGGACGGGGCCGCCTACTACACCCAGCGCGGCAAGGCCCAGGTACTGCCCGATTTCCGGCGCACCCGGGGCGAGATGCTGCAGCAGGTGGGCCAGGCCCTGCGGGAATGGGAGCCGCTGGTCTGGGTCGATGCCTTTTTTGCCGGGCTGCCCGCCGATGCGTTCGTGCTCGCGCCCGACGTGCGCTACCCCAACGAAGCGGATCCCATCCGGGCGCGCGGCGGCCTCATGCTACGCGTGGAGGGCGACCCGCTGCGCCAGCGCGGCGACGGCACCCGCGACGATAATCACCCCAGCGAAACGGCCATGGACCACTATCCGCATTTCGCCGCCACCATCTACAATACCGGCTCGCCCAACGAATTGCGGCAGCAGGTGCTGGCGCTGCTCAGGCACCTGTAAACCGCCCGGACGCTACACCGGGCCGGTTTTGCCGGCGCGGCCGAACCAGCGGGGCGGAAAAACCGGCCCGCCTACCTTTGCCCCTCTCCCACCTAAAAAACGAAGCTTCTAATGGCCAACGGCTTTTTCAACGTCCCCATTCCAATCAACGAGCCCGTGAAGGGCTACGCCCCCGGCTCCAAAGAGCGCCTGGAGTTGCAGCAGCAGCTGCGGCACCTCAAGCAGCTGGAGCTGGATATTCCGATGTACATCAACGGGCAGGAAGTGCGCACGGGCCAGACCCAACGCATCAGCCCGCCGCATGACCACCAGCGCACGCTGGGGCATTTTCACGCTGGCAATGCCAGCCACGTCAGCCTCGCCATTGAGGCGGCGCTGGCCGCCCGCCCCGCCTGGGCTGAAATGCCCTGGGAGCACCGCGCGGCCATTTTCCTCAAAGCTGCGGATTTGCTGGCCGGTCCCTATCGCGCCCGGATCAACGCAGCCACCATGCTGGGGCAGAGCAAGAATGCGTTCCAGGCCGAAATCGACGCCGCCTGCGAGCTGATCGACTTCTTCCGGTTCAATGTGCATTTCATGCAGGAAATCTACAAGCAGCAGCCCGAGAGCCTGCCCGGCATGTGGAACCGGCTGGAGCATCGCCCGCTGGAAGGATTCGTGTTCGCCCTCACGCCGTTCAATTTCACCTCCATCGCCGGCAACCTGCCCTCGTCGGCGGCCCTGATGGGGAACGTGGTAGTGTGGAAACCCGCCAATACCCAGATCTATTCGGCCCAGGTGCTGATGGAGCTGTTCAAGGAAGCCGGCGTGCCCGATGGCGTTATCAACCTGGTGTACGTGGACGGTCCCACGGCCGGCGACGTCATCTTCGCCCATCCCGAGTTCGCGGGTATTCACTTCACGGGCTCGACCGGCGTGTTTCAGAATATCTGGAAGACCATTGGGCAGAACATTGCAACTTACAAGTCCTACCCGCGCATTGTGGGCGAAACCGGCGGCAAGGACTTCATCCTCGCCCACCGCACGGCGCACGCCAAAGCGGTGGCCGTGGGCATCAGCCGCGGGGCATTCGAGTATCAGGGGCAAAAGTGCTCGGCAGCCTCGCGGGTATATTTGCCCTCCAACCTCGCCGACGAGATTCTGGGCTACGTGAAGGAGGATCTGGCCTCGTTTAAAATGGGCGACGTGGAAGACTTCACCAACTTCGTCAATGCCGTAATTGACGAGAAATCATTCGATAAGCTGGCCAAATACATCGACGGCGCCAAGGCCGACCCGAACGCGGAGATCATCGCCGGCGGGGGCTACGACAAGTCGAAAGGCTACTTCATCGAGCCCACGGTCATCGTCACCAAAGACCCGAAGTACGTGACCATGTGCGAGGAGCTGTTCGGCCCCGTGCTCACGGTGCACGTCTACGACGCCGATAAATTTGAGGAAGTCCTGGAGCTGGTCGATACCACTTCGCCCTACGCCCTGACCGGCGCCGTATTCGCGCAGGACCGCTACGCCATCGACCGCGCCGCGAAACGCCTGGTTCACGCGGCCGGCAACTTCTACATCAACGACAAGCCCACCGGGGCCGTGGTCGGGCAGCAGCCCTTCGGCGGCGCCCGCGCCTCGGGCACCAACGACAAAGCCGGCTCGCTGCTAAACCTCTTGCGCTGGGTGTCGCCCCGCGCCATCAAGGAAACCTTCGTGCCCGTCACCGACTACCGCTACCCCTTCCTCGGCGCCGAGCCGGCGGAGGATCTGAACCGCGACAAAGGGTTGTAAAATAAACGGTCCCGCAGCAGCAATGTTGCGGGACTTTTTTGTTTAACAGGCTACGTACTCGCCAACATTGCGCCCCAAAACCACATTCGCTACCTTTGCCCCTCAGTGCCCGTAAGGCCGCATTTCTATCCATCTGACTGTTATGTACCTAGCCCTTCCAGCTGCTAATTATCAGCCTTCCGATTACCTGCCCATCGTCATTCAGTTTGGTTTGGCGCTGGCTTTTGTGGCTTTTGCCATGATCGTTTCTCACCTCGTGGGTCCAAAACGGTCGAGCAAGGTGAAGAATGAGGCCTTTGAGTGCGGCATTGAATCGGTGGGCAACGCCCGGACGCCGATCTCGGTGAAATACTTTCTGACGGCCATCGTCTTCGTGCTGTTTGATGTGGAAGTGATCTTCATGTATCCGTGGGCAGTGAACTTCCGCAGCCTGGGCCGCGATGGTTTCGTGGAGATGATTCTGTTCATGGCCCTGCTGCTGGCGGGCTTCGGCTACATCATCAAAAAGGGCATTCTACGCTGGAACGAGGCCTGATTCTGCCAAACTTTTGCCCCGCAGCTGGTGTTCATAACTGCGCTGATTCGCCTCCAAATCTGACCTTTAACTTATGGATACCCGCGTTCCGGAAATTAAAACTGTTGAGGCCCCCGAGGGTGTCGAAGGCGCCGGCTTCTTTGCCACTTCGCTGGAAAAAGTCGTGGGCATGGCCCGCGCCAACTCGCTCTGGCCCTTGCCGTTCGCGACCTCTTGCTGCGGCATCGAGTTCATGGCCACCATGGGCTCGCACTACGATATCTCGCGCTTCGGCTCCGAGCGCCCCAGCTTCTCGCCCCGGCAGGCCGACCTGCTGATGGTGATGGGCACGATCGCCAAGAAGATGGCCCCCATCGTGAAACAGGTGTATGAGCAGATGGCCGAGCCCCGCTGGGTGCTGGCCATGGGCGCCTGCGCCTGCTCGGGCGGCATTTTCGACTCTTATTCGGTCTTGCAGGGCATCGACCGCATCATTCCCGTCGATGTGTACGTGCCCGGCTGCCCGCCCCGCCCCGAACAGGTGATCGACGGCCTGATGCGCGTGCAGGACCTGGCCCGCAGTGAGTCTTTCCGCCGCCGCAATGCCCCGGAGTACGAGGCGTTGCTGGCTTCTTACAACATCAAGTAGTTGGTTTTCAAGCAACTGTCATTCCTTTTGGCCGGCTGCTTGAAGCTTCGACACCGCATCCCGAATCCCCTATGAATCCTCAGGAATCTGCCGCTCCCGAAGTCGCCGTTGCCGAAGACCCGATTAAAGTCCAGAATGCGCGGGTACTCGCGGTGCTGCACCGCTTGTTTGGGGAAGCCGCGTTCACTGATGTGGAGGAACCCTACGGCTTGCTCACCGTGACGACAACCCGGGAACAGGTCAACGGCATCATTGCCGGTCTGCAGCAGGATCCGGAGATTCAGCTCAATTTTCTCACTACGCTCTGCGGGATCAACTATCCGGAGAATGCCGGGAAGGAGCTGGGCGTCATTTATCACCTGCACAGCCTGACTCAGAATATCCGGCTGCGGATTAAAATCTTCTTCCCGGTGGCCGATCCGGTGGTGCCGACGTTGACCAACCTCTACCCGGCCGCCAACTGGCTGGAGCGCGAGACTTACGATTTCTACGGCGTCATCTTCACCGGCCACCCCAACCTGATTCGCATCCTCAACGTGGAGGACATGGACTACCACCCGATGCGGAAAGAGTATCCGCTCGAAGATGGCACCCGCGAAGATAAAACCGACCTGTTTTTTGGCCGCTAGGCCCCTGATACCCTTATCATGGCAGTAAACGACGCGCTGGAAGGCACCCATAAAATTCACGAGGAAGCCGCGGTTCAACGCCACGGCCAACTGGTACCCCTGCTCAATGACTTCAGCCAGGAGCTGACGACGCTGAACCTGGGCCCGACGCACCCGGCCACCCACGGCATTTTCCAGAACATCCTGCAGATGGATGGCGAACGGATTGTGTCGGGCGTGCCCACTATCGGCTATATCCACCGCGCCTTTGAGAAGATCGCGGAGCGGCGACCCTTCTACCAGATCACCACGCTTACAGACCGGATGAACTACTGTTCGTCGCCCATCAACAACATGGGCTGGCACATGACGGTGGAGAAGCTGCTCGGCGTGACGGTGCCCAAGCGGGCGCAGTACATGCGCGTGATCATGATGGAGCTGGCCCGGATTACGGACCACCTGATCTGTAACTCCATCCTGGGCGTGGATACAGGCGCTTTCACGGGCTTCCTCTACCTGTTTCAGGAGCGGGAGAAAGTCTACGAAATCTACGAGGAAGTGTGCGGGGCGCGCCTCACGACCAATATGGGCCGCGTGGGGGGCATGGAGCGCGACTTTTCGCCCGTGGCCATCGCCAAGCTTCGCAAGTGGCTGAAGGAGTTTCCGACCGTGATGCGCGAGTTTGAATCGATGTTCAGCCGCAACCGCATTTTCATGGACCGCGTGGTGAACGTGGGCCCGATCTCGGCGGAAAAAGCGCTCAGCTACGGCTTCACCGGCCCCAACCTGCGGGCGGCCGGCGTGGATTACGACGTACGCGTCATGAATCCCTATTCCTCCTACGAGGATTTCGAGTTCGACATCCCGGTGGGCACCAACGGTGATACCTACGACCGGTTCATCGTCCGTAACGAGGAAATCTGGCAGAGCCTGCGCATTATTAATCAGGCCCTTGACAACCTGCCCGAAGGCCCCTACCACGCCGATGCGCCGCACTACTACCTGCCTGCCAAGCAGGAGGTGTACAAGAACATGGAGGCCCTGATTTACCACTTCAAAATCGTCATGGGCGAGATTGATGCGCCCGTGGGCGAGGTTTATCACTCCGTGGAAGGCGGCAACGGCGAGCTGGGTTTCTACCTGGTTTCGGATGGCGGGCGCACGCCCTACCGGCTGCACTTCCGCCGGCCGTGCTTCATTTATTATCAGGCTTACCCCGAAATGGCCGTGGGCACCACGCTCTCGGATGCCATTGTCATCCTCTCGTCAATGAACGTCATCGCCGGCGAGCTGGACGCCTAGTTTTCATTCGGCAGCAGCCTCCCCAACCAGAAACCCGCTGATTGGGCTGCCGTTGCCGAAAGTGCCTAACTACTTTACCCGAATGAGCCCCACTGAAACGACTACCAAGCTGCAATTTTCGCCCGCCGCGCAGGCTGAAATTCAGCGCCTCCTCTCGCACTATCCCGCCGACCGCAGCAAGTCGACGCTGTTACCGGTTCTGCACATTGCGCAGGCGGAGTTTGGCGGCTGGGTGAGCCCCGAGGTGCAGGATCTGGTGGCGGAAACGCTTCACATCAAGTCGATTGAAGTGTACGAAGTAGCCACATTCTACTCCATGTATAACCTCAAGCTGGTAGGGAAGCACGTGCTGGAAATCTGCCGCACGGGTCCATGCATGCTGCGCGGCTCCGATGAGCTGACGGCGCAGCTCGAGCGCATCACCGGCGCGAAAGTGGGCGAGACCTCGCCCGACGGCAATTTTACCCTGAAAGAAGTAGAGTGCCTGGCCGCCTGCGGGTTTGCTCCCGTGGTGCAGGTGCGGGAGAAATATTACGAGAAGCTCGATACCCCCGAGGCGGTCGATTCCATGCTCAACGAGCTGCGTGGTTTGGTGCACCGCCCCATTTTGCCGTGGGAAGCGACAGGTTTGCCAAATTCTTTGAAGAATAACTAACCGCTGGCTATCAGCAACCGCTTATCACTATGGGCCGCAAGCTATTAACCGAACACATCAACGTCGAAGGCATCAACACTTTCGAGGTGTACCGCAAACACGGCGGCTACCGCTCCGTGGAAAAGGCGCTCAAAACCATGACGCCGGACGAAGTGGTGGACGAAGTGAAGAAGTCCGGCATCCGGGGACGCGGCGGGGCCGGTTTTCCCACGGGCATGAAGTGGAGCTTTCTGGCCAAGCCGGAGGGCGTGCCGCGCTACCTCGTCTGCAACGCCGACGAATCGGAACCCGGCACTTTCAAGGACCGCCAGCTGATGTCGAAACTGCCCCACCTGCTCATCGAGGGCATGATTACGGGCAGCTACGCGCTGGGCGCGCGCACCAGCTACATCTACATTCGCGGCGAGCTGTTGTACGTGCTGCGGATTCTGGAAAAAGCCATTGCCGAAGCTTATGCGGCGGGTTTTCTGGGCGAGAACATCCTCGGCTCAGGCTACTCGCTGGATCTGCACGTGCACCCCGGCGCGGGCGCCTACATCTGCGGCGAAGAAACGGCCCTGCTGGAATCATTAGAAGGCAAGCGCGGTAATCCGCGCAACAAGCCCCCATTTCCCGCCGTGCAGGGCCTCTACGCCCGGCCCACGGTGGTCAACAACGTGGAAACCATCGCCGCTGTACCGGTCATCGTGAACGAGGGCGGCGACGAATACGCCAAAATCGGCATCGGCAAAAGTACCGGCACCAAGCTTATTTCCGCCTGCGGGCACCTGAACAAGCCGGGGATTTACGAGATCGAGCTGGGCCTGCCCGTGGAAGAATTCATTTATTCCGATGAATACTGCGGCGGCATCTGGAAAGGCCGCGAGCTGAAGGCCGTCGTGGCCGGCGGATCCTCGGTGCCGATTCTGCCCAAGGAATTAATCCTAAAGACTGCCGCCGGCGAAAACCGCCTGATGAGCTACGAATCGCTCTCCGACGGCGGGTTTGTGACGGGCACCATGCTGGGCTCGGGCGGCTTTATTGCGATGGACGAAACGACGTGCATCGTGAAAAACACCTGGAATTTCAGCCGCTTCTACCACCACGAGTCGTGCGGGCAGTGCTCGCCCTGCCGCGAGGGCACGGGCTGGCTCGAAAAAGTCCTGCACCGGCTGGAGCACGGCCACGGCTCGATGCACGACATCGACCTGATTGTGAGCGTGGCCAAGCAGATTGAGGGCAACACCATCTGCCCGCTGGGCGAAGCCGCCGCGTGGCCCGTGACGGCCGCCGTCCGCCACTTCCGCGACGAATTTGAGTGGCACGTGAAGCATCCCAACGAAGCCACCCAACCCGGCGCAGTGTACCGCGGCGCAGCGGTGCTGGCTTAAGTTTTATCGAAAGATTATTCTCCCAAAAATGGCTAAAATAACGTTCGACGGCATTGAGCTGGAAGTTCCGGATGGAACGACCATCCTGAACGCGGCCCGCCAGATTGGCGGCAGCATCGTGCCGCCCGCCATGTGCTACTACACCCCGCTTAAGGGGACGGGTGGCAAGTGCCGCGCCTGCCTCGTGCGCGTGGCGGCCGGGTCGGCCAAAGACCCCCGCCCCATGCCCAAGCTGGTGGCCTCGTGCATCACGACGGTGCAGGACGGCATGGTGATCGAAAATACGACCTCGCCACAGGTGATGGAAGTGCGCAAGGGCATTGTAGAAATGCTGCTCATCAACCACCCGCTCGACTGCCCGGTGTGCGATCAGGCCGGCGAGTGCAGCTTGCAGGACTTCGCTTTCGAGCACGGCGTGAGCACCACCCGCTACGAGGAAGAGCGCCGCACGTTCGAGAAGATCGATATCGGCCCGCTCATTCAGCTGCACATGACGCGCTGCATTCTGTGCTACCGCTGCGTGTACGCCGCCGATCAGCTCAGCCCTGAGCGCGTGCACGCGGTGCTGGGCCGCGGCGATGCGTCCGAAATCGGCACTTACATTGAAAATATTATCGATAACGAGTTCAGCGGCAACGTCATCGACGTGTGCCCGGTGGGTGCGCTGACCGATAAAACGTTCCGCTTCAAGCAGCGCGTGTGGTTCACCAAACCCGTGAATGCGCACCGCGACTGCGAAACCGATAAGTGCGAAGGCCGGGTAACGCTCTGGTACAAAGGCAAGGACGTGCTGCGCGTCACCGGCCGCAAGGATGCGTACGGCGAAGTGAAAGAGTGGATCTGCAACACCTGCCGCTTTGACAAAAAAGAAACGGCCGACTGGACCCTGGAAGGTCCGGCGCACATCAACCGCGCTTCGGTCATTTCGGCCAACCACTACGAGCTGCCGGTGGTCAATCCGCAGATTATCGCGGACCTTCCGGAAAGCACCGTGCGGGAGCTCGAACGCAATCCGCCCCTGAAACTAGGGGGCCTTAATGGTTAATAAAAACTCATAATCGTTGGTCGGGCCGCCCGTTGCGAAGCCGGACCAACGATTTATATTGAACACATGACTCTCCCCGCTCTGGGCTGGCAAGGCCTCGTCATTCTGGTGGTATTCGGCGTTTCGCTGCTGATTGCCACGTACTCCACCTACGCCGAGCGCGTGATTGCCGCATTTTTGCAGGATCGCGTGGGCCCGGACCGCGCCGGTCCGTTCGGCCTGCTGCAGCCGCTGGCCGACGCCGTGAAGCTGTTTACGAAGGAAGAATTTTTCCCGGCCGGCGCCAACCGAGCGCTGTTCGTCCTCGGGCCCTGCCTGGCCATGACCACGGCCCTGATGTCGTCGGCGGTCATTCCGTTCGGCAACGTGCTGCAGTTCGGGGAAACCTCCATTCACTTGCAGGGCATTGAAATTAATGTCGGCATGCTCTACGTCTTCGGTATGGTGTCGCTGGGCGTGTACGGCATCATGATTGGCGGCTGGGCTTCGAATAACAAGTTTTCGCTGCTGGGCGCCATCCGGGCCGCTTCGCAGAACATCAGCTACGAGCTGGCCATGGGCCTGGCGCTGATTGCCGTGCTCATGATTTCGGGCACGCTCTCGCTGCGCGAAATCACTTTTCAGCAGTCTTCAGCGGCCCCGTTCGTGTGGCAGGACATTTTCAATTGGAACGTGATGAAGCAGCCGCTGGGTTTCATCATTTTCATCGTGTGCGCTTTTGCCGAAACCAACCGCACGCCCTTCGATTTGCCGGAGTGCGAAACTGAGCTGATTGGCGGCTACCACACCGAGTACAGCTCCATGAAAATGGGCCTGTACCTGTTTGCGGAATACATCAACGTGTTCGTGGCGTCGGCCGTGATGAGCGTCATCTACTTCGGCGGCTTCAACTTCCCCTTTCAGTACGACCTGCGCGATTGGCTGGTATCGAGCCGCGGCTTGGAGCTGGTAACGGCTTCCAACATCATCACCATCC
>JAYWCH010000251.1:0-12486 GCA_043780755.1 Hymenobacter sp. | reverse complement strand
GTGGCCAGCCTGAGCACCACGCCGCTGAAAGAAGCCGGTCAGGAAACGGGCAACTGGCTGGGCCTGCTCGGGGCCTGGGCGGCGCAGCTTTTCATCTATAAGCTCTTCGGGGTGGCGGCGTTTGCGCTGATTCCCATTGTGTTTTTTCTGGGGTACAAGATTGTGTTTCGCTCGGCGCAGGGATCCGTCAGCTACGTGCTGGCGTTGGGGCTGTTCACGATGGCGTGGCTGAGCATCCTGCTCGGCTACGTGGTGGTGACGCTGGCCACGCCCGGTGCTGATCCCATGCTGGCCCACCGGCTCGATTTTCTGTGCGGCGGCGTGGGCTTCGAAACGGCGTCCTGGCTCGATAGCCTCATTGGCTGGGGCACGGTGCTGCTGCTGGCTTTCGCGTTAATCTCGTTCGTGGTGTTTTTCTTCAATGTCACCAGCCTCAACCTGGGCAGTTTCCGCCGCCTGGGCACCGAGGATGACGTCGACGAAGACGCCGAGCTGGAAGCCGAGCTGGCGGCCGAGCAAGCGGCAGCCGTTGCTGCCCCCCAGGCGGTGGTAGTGCCGCCGAAAGTGGCGCCGGCGCGTCAGGAGTCGGCCGCTACTTCGGACGCGACAGTGGCGGCGGGCGGGTCGCAGGCAGCAGCCCCTGGGCTGCCGCTCAGCGCCGCGCCCAGTGAAGCGCCCGCGCCCGTTGAGTTTGAACCCGCGCCCCGGCCTGGCGCCGGCCTGGCGCTGAGCATTGCCAGCCCGGTAGCGGCCACCGTCGCGCCCGTGGCGCTGGTCGTGCCCACGGCGGCTGTGATCACGCCCGTGGTGCCGGTGGCCGCCGGCCCGTCCTTCTCCATCGAAATGCCCGTTGCGGAGCCGGAAATGGCCGTGAGTACGCCGCCATCGACGATTCCCACGCCGCTCTCGCTGGCCGATCTGGCCGATGACAACACCCCGCTGGCCAAATCCGGTAAGCGGGAACTACCCGATCTTACCCTGACCACGCCCGGCCGCGCCGACCTGGATCCCAATGCCGGCGCCGCGATCGCCGCCGTGGCCGACGAGGATGAGGACGCCGACGTGATGCCGGCCGTTAACTACGATCCCACGCTGGATTTGCCCCGCTACCAGTTCCCCACGCTGGAGCTGCTCAACGACTATGGCGTGGCTAAGGCACAGGTCACCAAGGAGGAGCTCGAAGCGAATAAGGACCGCATCGTGGAGACGCTGGGCCACTACGGCATCAGCATTGCCAGCATCAAAGCTACCATTGGCCCCACGGTCACGCTCTATGAAATCGTGCCCGAAGCGGGAGTTCGGATTTCTAAAATCAAGGCTCTGGAAGATGATATCGCCCTGAGCCTGGCCGCGTTAGGAATTCGGATTATCGCCCCGATTCCCGGCAAGGGCACCATCGGAATTGAGGTGCCGAATGCGAAGAAGGAGATGGTGAGCATCCGCTCCGTACTGGGCTCGGAGAAGTTTGCGCGCTCCGAAATGGACCTGCCCATTGCTTTCGGCCGCACCATTACCAACGAAGTATTCGTGGCCGACCTCGCCAAAATGCCCCACCTGCTCATGGCCGGTGCCACGGGCCAGGGCAAGTCGGTGGGCCTGAACGTGATTCTGGCCTCGCTGCTCTACAAGCGCCACCCGGCCACGCTCAAGTTTGTGCTGGTCGATCCTAAAAAGGTGGAATTGAGCATCTTCAATAAGATCGAGCGTCACTACCTGGCCAAGCTGCCCGATACGGACGAGGCCATCATCACCGATACCAAGAAGGTGGTGAATACGCTCAATTCGTTGTGCATGGAAATGGACCGGCGTTACGATCTGCTGAAAGAAGCCGGCTGCCGCAACCTCAAGGAGTACAACCATAAGTTTGTCGAGCGCCGCCTCAACCCCAAGAAAGGTCACCGTTTTCTGCCATTCATCGTGCTGGTTATCGACGAGCTGGCCGACCTGATGATGACCGCCGGCAAGGAAGTGGAAACGCCCATTGCCCGTCTCGCGCAGCTGGCCCGGGCCATCGGCATTCACCTGATCGTGGCCACGCAGCGGCCGAGCGTGAACGTAATTACCGGCATCATCAAAGCCAACTTCCCGTGCCGGATTTCCTTCAAAGTGACCAGCAAAATTGACTCGCGCACGATTCTGGACACCGGCGGCGCTGACCAGCTGGTGGGCCAGGGCGACATGCTGTTCTCGGCCGGCTCGGACCTGATTCGGGTGCAGTGCGCCTTCATCGACACGCCGGAGGTGGACCGCGTTTGTGATTTCATCGGCGAGCAGCAGGGCTACTCCGATGCTTACCTGCTGCCCGAAGTGGCCGGGGCCGATGGCGATGCCGGCGGCGGCAACGAAGATATGGACCTCTCCGAGCGTGACAGCATGTTTGAGGATGCCGCTCGCTGCATTGTGCTGCACCAGCAGGGCAGCACCAGCCTGCTCCAGCGCAAGCTGAAGCTGGGGTACAACCGCGCCGGGCGACTCATCGACCAGCTCCAGCACGCCGGCATTGTTGGGCCGTTCGAGGGCAGCAAGGCCCGTGATGTGCTGATTCCGGACGAGTACCAGCTCGAACAATTGCTCAATAGCCTGCGCTAGGGGCGCGCTAAGGTCGATCGCAACCGTAGTTAAGCTACTTATTTTTAATTCCATCCGCCCGTTCCGGGCATTCTGGCCGGTCGTTTGTTAGCGGAAAACGTAACCTGATTTCTGCGCGAACAAATCGCCGCTTTCCGTTTTTTTATTATCCAATGATCAAATCCTTTTCTCTCCTGCTGCTCGCGGCTAGCCTGGCCCTGCCCGCCGCCGCTCAGCAGGATGCCAAAGCTGGTAAAATTCTCGACCAGATGAGTGCCAAATACCAGGCTCTCAAAGCGTTTCAGGCCACGTTCACCCAGACGCTGGAAAATCCCGGCGCCAAGGTCAAGCAGAATCTCAACGGGGATATCGTGGTCAGCGGCCAGAAATTCCGGTTGAAAATCAGCGGGCAGGAAGTCATCAACGACGGCAAAACCACCTGGACCTACCTCAAAAATGAGAACGAGGTCAACATCTCGGATTCCGACCCGGACACCCAGGAAATGTCGCCCTCGCAGATTTACACGATGTACAAAAAAGGTTACAAGTACGCCTACATCCAGCAGTTGCAGGAAGGCGGCGAAGCCCTTGACGTCATCGAGTTATCGCCGGAAAACCGCCAGAATGATGTATTCAAGGTGCGCCTGAAAATCCGCAAAAAGGATACGTCGGTGAAAAGCTGGCAGATGTACAAGAAGAACGGCAATCAGTACACGTTCTTCATCAAGAAATTCCAGCCCAACCCGACCGTAGACGCCGGTACTTTCGCTTTCGACAAAGCCAAATACAAGGGCGTGAAAGTGGTGGACCTGCGCTAAAAACCTGGTTTTCAGACAAGATTAATCTGATTGATACGCCATAAAAAATGGCCCGCTTCGAAAGAGGTAGGCCCTTTTTTTATGGTTTGGCGCCGGCCACTGCGAATCTTTACGGCTTTTTAGTCTGGGTTAGCGAACTACCTTTTTACATTTGCAGCCATGCGTGAAGACTTTCTCCACTACGTCTGGCAGCACCAGTACTTCGATAAAACGGATTTGCGCACGGCGGCGGGCGAGCGAATTCAGGTCCTGAACCCCGGCTACCGCAATGCCGATGCCGGTCCCGACTTCCTCAATGCCCGCCTGCGGATTGACGAAGTGGAGTGGAACGGGGCGGTGGAAATCCACCTGCGCGCCTCGGACTGGGCCCGGCACCAGCACCAGACCGATGCCAAGTACGACCAGGTCATCCTGCACGTCGTCGGCCACCACGACGCCGAAGTGGCGCGCACCAACGGCAGCCGCATTCCCGCCCTGGCCCTGTATCCGCGTCTGCTGCCCGCGTTGCTGGCCCGCTACCACGCGCTGGTAGAAGCGCCGGCCGCCGCCCCGCTGCCATGTGCCCCATTGCTGAGTCTGGTGTCCGAAATCACCAAAACCATGATGACCGAGCGCGCCTTGTTGGAACGCGTCGAGCGTAAAGCCGACACCATTATGGCCCTGCACCAGCACCTGGGTCAGGATTGGGAAGCCACCGCCTACCACGCGCTGATGGCCGCGTTCGGCTTTCAAAAAAATAGCGAGCCCCTGGCCCGCCTCGCCAAAGCGCTGCCGCTGAGCATTCTGCGCCGCCATCGGCACGATCAGCGGCAGGTGGAGGCGCTGTTGTTCGGGCAGGCGGGCTTTCTGCTGGAAAACGAAGAAACGGCGGGGGATGAATACCTGCGGGATCTGCGCCGGGAGCACGATTTTTTGCGGCACAAGTATGATCTGGGGGCGGCCGCGCTGCAGGTGCACGAGTGGAATTACCTGCGGCTGCGGCCGGCCAATTTCCCGTCCGTCCGGCTGGGGCAGCTCGCGGGCCTGCTCCACGCCCGCCCGGCCCTGTTCGATGCCCTGCTCACGGCGCACAGCGGGGCTGCGCTCACCGAGTTTTTCCGCGCGCCGGTGCCGGCGTATTGGCGCTCACATTTCCGGCCCGGCCGGCTGGGCAAGGTGCCGGGCCTGGGCAAAAGCAGCATCGACCTGCTCATTACCAACGTGGTCGTGCCGCTGCGCGTGGCCTTCGCCCGCCACACGGGCCAGCCCGCCCTGGTGGAATCCAGCGTGGCCCTGCTCAGTGAGTTGCCGGCCGAACATAATCAATATACTGATATGTTCGAAAATCTGGGCTTTACCCACCGCACCGCCGCCGATTCGCAGGGGTTGCTGGCCCTGCACCAGGGCTATTGTGCGCCGCGCCGCTGCCTGCACTGCGCCATCGGCAGCCGGCTAGTGCAACAACCCCGCGTGGTCCGGTGAGGATAGTTCTGGCCCTGATTTTCAATGCGGCGCTGCTGGCCGCGTTGCTCCCGTGGCTGCGGCGGCAGTGGCGTTGGGCCGGTGCGGGCGGCTGGCGGCTGGTATTTCTGGGGGGACTATCCCTGCGGCTGGCGGTGGGCCTGGTCCGCAACTGGCACCCCAAGGAGGACGCGAAATTCATGAGTTACGTTGGCCACCTGGTCACGGCCCAGCTCTGGCAGCATCCGGCCAACACCTGGACCATTTTGACCAAGGCCGTCACGGTGTTTGCCAAGGGCGAGACGACCTTTGAATTCGTGTACCAGAACTCCTCCAATACCTGGATTCTGATGAAGATTCTGGCCCTGCTCAATTTCGGCTCGCTGGAAACGGACTGGGTCAATTCGCTTTACCTGAGTTTATTCGCTTTTGTGGGCTGCTGGCAGTTGGTCCGCAAACTGATCAACGTTTTCCCGGCCACGCCGGCCGAGGCGGGAATGGTCGCCTTTCTGTTCTGGCCATCGGTGTGGTTCTGGGCCACGGGCATTAGCAAGGAAGCGGTGTTGCTCGGGAGTGGGGCGTGGCTGACGGCCCAGGTGCTGGGCGGGCTCTACGGCGCGCCGGCCGGGCGGCCCACGTCGGGCTGGCGCCCTGTTGGGTTCTGGCTGGGTACGGTGGCGCTGGCACTGCTACACCTGGGAATGCGCTATTTTTTCGCCGTGCCGCTGCTGGGCGTGCTGGCCGGCGTGGCCCTGGGAGAAGGCTTGCGGCGCTTCGGTCCGGGCCGGTATCGGGGAGTGCAGGCGGCCGGGCTGGCGTTGGTACTGGCCGTCGGCGTGTGGTGTGCACCGCAGGTGAGCGTGGCTTTCAGCCTGAATAAATTCACCAACCAGGTGATGCGGGTGTACGCTTTCGACGTGGCGAACTCCGTGGGCCGGCCGCATTTTGAGTATCCGGATCTGCGGCCTACGCTCGGCAGCATTGCCGCCCACGCGCCCCGGGCAGTGGCCAACGCCCTGACCCGCCCCTGGCTGGGCGAATCGCGGCAGCCCCTGTACCTGGCGGCGGGTCTCGAAAACGCGGCCTTGCTCGTCCTGCTGGTTTTGGCGGTTACAGCGCTGCTGCGGGGTTGCGGCGGGCGGCTGCCCTTCGGCCTGGCCCTAGGCTTGCTGGCTTTTTGCCTGATCCTGGCCTTTCTCATTGGGCTGACTACGCCGAACCTGGGTTCGCTTAATCGCTACCGCTGTGCGCTGCTGCCCTATTGGTTACTGCTTTTATTGCAAAATGATTACGTGGCGGCGCTGCTGCGGCGGCTGCGCTTGAGGCAAGGGCTGAACGCCAGTACATTGGCCCGGCTACCGGACCGGCCCGGTTGATAGCGTAACTTTGGGAGCTGTTTCGGGGTTGGCAAGTCTTTCTTTTCTTGTTCCCAAACACCCAAATTGATAACCCCATTCATGGAAAATCCTGTCATTATTCTTGGTGCCCAAACCGTTGGCACGGCCGCTCTCGATGCTTTCCTCTCCAATGAAGTCGTCGTGTACTGCCTGCTCGACGACGACGCCAAACTTCAAGGCACCGAACTGCTCGATGTACCCGTGATGGGCAACACCGACGACGGCGAATTGCTAAAGCTCCTGGGCAAAAAGTGCGAGGTATTCGTGGCCACGGAGGACACCGCCAGTCGGCGCAGCCTCACCCAAATGCTGCGCACCGAGTACGAAGCTGTACCCGTGAACGCCATTCACCAGCGGGCCAACGTCTCGGTTCACGCCACGCTGGGCCACGGGAACTACATCGGCCCCAACGCTGTAGTGGCCGCTACCGCCACGCTCGGCGATGGCTGCCTGGTAGGAGCCAACGCCGTGGTGGAAGCCCGGACCACCGTCGGCAGCTACGCCCAGCTGGGCAGCGGCGTCCTGCTCGGGGCCGATGTGCAGGTCGGCGATCTCGCCTTTATCGGGCCCGGCGCGGTGGTGGTGGCGGGCGTTAAAATTGGGGATAAAGCCCGCGTCGGGGCCGGCTCCGTGGTGGTGGCTGACGTTCCGAACGGACAAACAGTATTTGGTAACCCGGCCGTAAAAGTTTAACTTTTCGTGGTCACTTGCTCGCGGTCGGCTGGTCGGAATGATCTCTGCGGCCCCGACCCCGCCCGCGAGCAACGGACCCCCGAATAATTGAAAACGATGAATTATCAGGTTCTGCTTTATTACTGCTACATACCCCTCGAAAACCCGGAGCAATTCCGTGAGGAGCACCATCTTTTATGCGTGGAGCTGGACCTGCGCGGACGGGTTATCGTGGCCGCCGAGGGGCTGAATGGCACGGTGTCGGGCACGGTCGAAAACTGCGACCGCTACCGGGCGGCCGTGCACGCCGACCCGCGTTTTACCGCGCTGGAGTTTAAGATTGAAGCCGTACCGGAGCACACGTTTCATAAAATGCACGTGCGCGTGAAGCCTGAAATTGTGCACAGCAGTCTGCGGCACGTGCGCCCGCACGAAAAAACTGGCCAGCATCTTTCGCCCGCCGAATTTCTGGCCCTCAAAGACCGTGACGACGTGGTGCTGGTGGACGTGCGTTCGGATTACGAGTACAACCTCGGCCGCTTTAAAAATGCCGTGACGCTGGATATGGAAAACTTCCGCGATTTCCCCAAGCGGGTGGAGAAGCTGAAGGAATTCTACAACAAAAAGATCCTGACCTACTGCACCGGCGGCGTAAAGTGCGAAAAAGCCAGTGCTTACCTGCTCGAACAGGGTTTTGAAAACGTCTACCAGCTGCACGGCGGCATTATTAAGTACGGGCTGGAAGTGGGCGGGGAAGATTTTGACGGCCAGTGTTACGTCTTCGATAACCGCATTGCTGTCGATGTGAACCGCGTGAATCCCAGCGTGATCTCGCGCTGTCAGCCGTGCCAGCAGCCCAGCAACCGCCTCGTCAACTGCGCCAATCCGCACTGCAACGCCCACGTACCGCTCTGCGAAGCCTGCGCTGAGCTTTTGCAGGGTGCCTGTTCCGAAGCCTGCGCCGGGCATCCCGAAAAGCGCCCGTACGACGGCACCGGCACCCATACCAAGCCCAGTAATCACTACAGCCCCGCCCAGGGCCTGGCTTCGTACAAAGTATGAGGTGAGCTTTTGCCCGCCGCTGGCATTCCCCTTTACTACTCCGGCCAGCGCGAGCGGGCCCCCGATCTTATGCAGAATTCCGAGCTTATCCTCAACCCCGACGGCAGCATTTACCACCTCAACCTGTTGCCGGACCACATTTCGGAAACCATCATTACCGTGGGCGACCCGGCCCGGGTGGCGCAGGTAAGCCGGCATTTCGATTCGGTGGAGTTTGAAACCACTCACCGCGAGTTCGTCACCCACGTGGGCTACTACCGTGGCAAGCGCCTCACGGTGCTGAGTACTGGCATGGGCACGGATAATATTGATATCGTGATGAATGAACTCGATGCGCTGGTCAACATCGACTTCGTATCGCGCACCGTGCGGCCCAAAGAGGAGCACATGAGCCTGCGCATTGTGCGCCTGGGCACCAGCGGCAGCCTTCAGGCCGATATTCCCGTCGGCACGATGCTGGCTACCGAGCACGCCGTGGGCCTCGACAGCCTCATGCAGTTCTACCCGCTGGTGGAAACGGGGCTGGAAATCGAAGTCGCCACCGAGCTGCAACAGACCCTGGCCCTTCCGTTTGCACCCTACGTGGTGCGCGGTTCCGATTTGCTGCGCGAACAGCTCGGCGCCGGCCTGATGATGGGCAACACGCTCACCTGCCCCGGTTTCTATGGTCCGCAGGGCCGCCGCCTTCGGCTCGATTTACGCCAGCCCGACTACATCGCCCGCCTTCAGAACTTCCGCCATCAAAGCGCCGAGGGCGAATTTCGCCTCGCCAACTTCGAGATGGAAACGGCCGGATACTACGCGCTGGGGCGGTTATTAGGCCACGAAGTATTGTCGCTGAACGCTATCGTGGCGAACCGGGCCACCGGCGAATTTGCCGAAAATGCCGGTGCGGTGGTGGATGCCATGATTGAGCGAACTCTGCAATTGCTGTAATTCAACCAGAAAGCGGGGTTAATAAAAATCAAAGCCCAGGACCGCCCGCAGGGGCAGCGAGGCGCCGGACTTGAGCGTGAGATGGTCGCCGTCGGCGGCCCAGACCGTAGTCGCCACGCGCTTGGCGGCGCCGTCGGCGGTCTGGAAATAGATATCGAGCTTGCCGTGGTAAGCATTGCCCAGGGTCGCGGCCCGTTCCGCATCGGCTCGGCGGCGCAGGCGGGCGGTGGGGTCGGGCAGAACGTCGTCGGGAGCGAAGAGCATCCCGGTCAGCGATTCTTTTTCAACTATTTCGACGGTAGCGCCGGCGTGGGTGAAGGACATGGCGAGAAGTTGATAAGAACGTAGAATAAGGAAGTCATTAAACTGGAAACCAGCGAACATCCTCGTTTTAAACGCTGAACGGCGGAAATTCGTCTGAATTTCTGCGGAAAACCGCTACGGCAATTCCGCCAGGAATTCCATTGTATCGACGCGATCAGCATACTCAGCCACGCCCGGCGACTGCGCCTGCCCAAACGGCAGGCTGCCCGCAAACCGCCCGCCGGCCGACACCACGCACTGCGTCTGGGCGGCCACGTCGGTGAGCTGATCTACGAGGTCGATTTCGCCCGCGTACTCAGCGTAGTGCAGGATAGATATGGGCGATACCAGCGCCGCGCTCCGCGTGAGCAGCAGGAAGCCGGTGTCGTAGTGCGGCACGCGGTTTACCAGCAGAATGCTCTTGTTGTAGTCGTAATTATTATTGTACTTGTGGTGGTTGAATACTCCTTCGCAGGTTTGCAGCGAGTCGAGTAATGGAACAAAATCATAATCGGTGGGCACGAACAGCTTGCTCACGTTGCGGCAGCCCAGGCCGTAGTATTGAAAAATGTCGGGGGCCAGCAGGGCCAGCTCCGAACTGGTTTCGCGGCCTGTGAGCACGGCTACGCTGGTACGGTTGCGGCGAATGAGGTGCGGCCGCTTGCCAAAGTAATAGGCAAAATAGCGGGCCGTGTTATCCGAGCCGGTGGCGATGAAGGCATCGGCCGCGTTCAGGCGCGGCACTATTTTGATGGAATCGGCAAAGCGCGGCTCCAGCGCCACCAGCTCTTCCATTATCCAGGTTACCAGTACAGTGTCATCGGCGCTGAGCTTGGCCAGCAGGACGTGGCCACTCAGCAGCACGCACAGCAGGTCGTGGAAGCCCACCATGGGGATGTTGCCGGCCATTACCACGCCAATCTGGCGCACGGTATTGGGTTCGGGCGGGTAGCGGGCAGCCCATTGGCGCAGCGGCTCTTCGGCCAGCAGGCGGGCAATGCCGGCCACGGCGGCGCGCACGTTGGGCAGGTCGAACCAGGCGTTCTGGTTGCGGGCGCGGACGGCTTGGGTAGCTAGCTCATCGGCGGGCAGGTGAGCGAGGCGATGGCCCAGGGCCACCAAAGCGGCCAGGCGTTCGGAATGATTCATGCTAAAAGAAAGAAGGGGGTAACCAGAGACCAGCGGGCTATTCGCCTGCAAAATTGGTTGAAACCGTGCGAACCCCGCCGTTGTTGGTTAATTTTACCAAGCCGTAGCACGGTGGACGGTCCCGTTTTTACGTAAAATCCGCCCGAACAACTCTGCTTTCTTCTTCCATTACTCCCTGACCCCCGACGCCCCATGGCCATCATGATAACCGACGAGTGCATCAATTGTGGTGCCTGCGAGCCGGAATGCCCCAATAACGCTATTTACGAAGGCGGTGCACAATGGCGCTGGGCCGACGGCACGACGCTGAAAGAAACCGTCTTGCCCAATGGCACGATGGAGCAGGGCACGCTGCCCCACACGCCGGTTTCAGATGAGTACTACTACATCGTGTCGGATAAGTGCACCGAGTGCGTGGGCTTCCACGAGGAGCCGCAGTGCGCCGCCGTGTGCCCCGTCGACTGTTGCGTGGACGACCCCGACCACCGCGAGACCCGCGAGCGCCTGCTCGAGAAAAAAGAGTGGCTGCACCTCACGGTCTAAGCGCGACTTAATTGTTTCGTCTGGCTATTTGTTGACAGGAATAAGGCAAGGGCCCCGTTCGGATTTACCGGCGGGGCTCTTTGCTTGCGAACGCCTCATCCTTGATGGCGTTGACGCGTGAAACCCATTCGAGGGCCTCCTCACGGCTCATTTGCCCCGAGCGAATAAGCGCATAGTAGTTGAACAGCCGGCGGTCGATACTGAACTTGACGTGGTTGAGGTAGTAGATGAGGATTTAATATCGGTTGTCGAAGTAGTGTGCGCCGGGGTTTTGCCAGGCCAGCTCGTGGGCAACCACCTTATCAATAATTGCCGCCTCAAGTGCTGGTAGCTGGGCTAGATGAATTTTACATCGACTGCCACGCGGCTTATGCCTATTTTTGCCCCATCTGCACGCTGCAATTCCCCTTTATGTCGCTCGCCACCATTTATTCGCCCACCGACGTTGAAGCCAAATGGTACCAACGCTGGCAGGAGCAGGGCTTTTTCAAAGCCAAACCCAACCCCAAGAAGAAGCCCTACACTGTCGTTATTCCGCCGCCCAACGTGACGGGCGTGCTCCATATGGGGCACATGCTGAACAATACGATTCAGGACGTGCTGGTGCGCCGCGCCCGCATGCAGGGCAAGGAAGCCTGCTGGGTACCCGGCACCGACCACGCCAGCATCGCCACCGAGGCTAAAGTAGTGGCGCTGCTCAAAGAGCAGGGCATTGCCAAAACCGACCTCACCCGCGAGCAATTCTTGGCTCACGCCTTTGCGTGGAAGGATAAGTACGGGGGTATTATTCTGGAGCAGCTCAAGCAACTTGGCGCCTCGTGCGACTGGGACCGCACGCGCTTCACGATGGAGCCGGATTTGACCGACGCTGTGCTTCGCGTATTCGTGGACCTGTATAACAAGGGCTTGATTTACCGTGGAGTGCGCATGGTGAACTGGGACCCCGAAGGCCGCACCGCCATCTCCGACGAGGAGGTGATTGCCAAGGACGTGCAGGCCAAGATGTACTACCTGAAGTACGAAATTGTAGCTGTAAGCCTCCAGCCTCAAGTTCCAAGCCCAAACGAAAGCTTTCCGCTCGAAGCTGACAGCTTGTGGCTTACTGTAGCCACCTCGCGCCCCGAGACGATTATGGCCGATGTGGCCGTGGCCGTGAACCCTACCGACCCGCGCTATGCTCACTTAGCCGGTGCGCGGGTGCGCATTCCGCTGCTGGGCCGTGAAATCCCGGTGATTTTTGACGAGTATGTGAGCATCGATTTCGGTACCGGTGCGCTAAAAGTGACGCCCGCTCACGACCTCAACGATTACGAGCTGGGCCTGAAGCACAAGCTGCCCGTTATTGATATCCTCAACGACAACGGCACGCTCAACGAAAAGGCCGTGCTCTACGTGGGCCAGGACCGGTTTGCCGCTCGCAAGCAGATTGCCAGGGACTTGCAGGAAGCCGGGTTACTCGAAAAAATCGAGGAGTACGCCAGCATAGTGCAGACCTCGGAGCGTACCAATGCTGTGATTGAGCCAAAGCTCAGCCTGCAATGGTTCCTGAAAATGGAGCACCTGGCTAAGCCGGCCTTGGAGGTAGTGGAAAACGACAC
>JAYWCH010000250.1:0-5318 GCA_043780755.1 Hymenobacter sp. | reverse complement strand
ATACATGCAGTTTCTATTCTGGCTCGCCCTGGCAATCGTGGGTTACACCTACCTGGGCTACGCCCTGGTGGTGGGCATCTGGGCCAAAGTCGCCCGGGGCCCCGCCCGCCCGCCCGCGACTGACTTCGAGCCGCCCGTGACGCTGGTGGTGCCGGCCTACAACGAAGCCGAAATTCTGGCCGCCAAGGTCCGCAACTGCCTGGCTTTGGATTACCCCGCCGATAAGCTGCGCCTACTCTTTATAACTGACGGCTCCACCGATAACTCAGCCACGGTGCTGGCTGGCTTTCCCGAGGTGGAGCACCAGCACGTAGCGGGCCGCGCCGGGAAGTCAATGGCCGAAAATCGGGCGATGACCTTCATTACCAGTCCGTTCGTCATTTTAACCGACTGCAATACCCTGCTCAACCCCGCCGCCGTGCGCCATTTGCTGCGCCCCTACGCTGATTCCGCCGTGGGCGCCGTGTCGGGCGAGAAACGGGTCCTCCGCGACGAGCGCGCGGCCGGGGCCGGCGAGGGCCTGTACTGGCAGTACGAGTCGTTTTTGAAGCGCTGCGATTCGGCTATTTACAGCCTGATGGGGGCAGCCGGGGAGCTGGTTTCCTTTCGTACCGAGCTGTTCAAGCCGTTGGAGGCCGACACCATTCTGGACGATTTTGTGCAGTCCATGCGCATTGTCGGGGCCGGCTACCGGGTTGTGTATGAGCCGTTGGCGTACGCGCTGGAGCTGCCGTCGTTTTCACTCCGGGAAGAAATGGAGCGCAAAGTGCGCATCTGCGCTGGCGGCTGGCAGGCCATGAGCCGGCTGGGGTCGCTGCTCAATCCGGCCCGGCAGCCGGTGGTGACTTTTCTCTACGTCTCGCACCGGGTGCTGCGCTGGAGCCTGACGCCAGTCCTGCTCGGGTTGCTGGTACCGCTCAACTTCGCGCTGGCCCTGCGCCCCGGCGGGATGTACGCGGTGCTGCTCGGGCTGCAAGGGCTTTTTTACGGCGCGGCCGGGCTGGGCTGGAGGCGGGCCGCCCGGGGCTGGCCGGCCGGCCCGCTGCTGGTGCCATTCTATTTTACGATGATGAATATTGCTGTTTTCCAGGGATTTGTGCGATTCTGGCGCAAATCCCAGCCCGCCGCCTGGGACAAAGCCCAACGCGCCCCGGCCGGCTGATCTGCCGCTGCCCCGCCCCCGTCCCGCGCTACCATGAAAATTTGTCTGCCGCCCGTTCTCACCGCCTACCTCAACCACCCGCAGTTCCTCTCCCTGGCCGGCAACCTCACGGTTTCGGTGCTGAGTCTGGTGTCGGTTTCGCTGCTCTTTCGGGCGCTGCCGGTCCGGGAAATCGGAATCTGGGTGTTTTTCATCACCTCCGTGGGGCTGGCCGAGGCCTTTCGGACGGGGTTTATTACGACCGCGTTTATCCGGGCCCGGTCGGGGGCCGCGCCCGGGCGGGGGGCGGAAGTGACGGGTTCCGCCTGGGTGCTGGCGCTGCTCATCACCGCCGCTCTGGTCCTGCTCAACCTGGGCGCCTGGCTGGTTTTCGGCGCCCGGGCCGGGGCCGAAATGAGTTGGCTGCTCCGCTGGTCGGGGGTGGTGCTGGTGGTCACGCTGCCCTCTTTTATGGCGGGCTGCGTGTTGCAGTCCCAGCTGCGGTTCGATAAAATCCTGTCTATCCGCTTACTCTCGCAGGGCCTGTTCGTGCTGGGGATTATTGGGTTGATGCTCAGCCACTCGGCTCGCCTGCGCAACGTGCTGATCTGCTACGTGCTGGCGGCCGTTATCACCAGCGGGCGGGCGCTGGTCTGGGCGCGGCCGGGGAGTGTGGCCCGGCGCAGCGCCGCCTGCACCCGCGAGCTGGCCCACTTCGGCAAGTACAGCGTGGGTAGCTACGTGGGCTCCAACCTGTTGCGCAGCTCGGATACTTTCCTGATTACGTTCCTGCTCGGGCCGGCCCCGCTGGCCGTTTACAACCTGGCCGGGCGCTTCATGGAGATCATTGAGATTCCCCTGCGCAGCTTCATGGCCACGGCCATTCCCGCGCTCTCGGCCGCCTTCAACCAGGACCGGCTGCCCGAGGTCGCCCGCCTGCTGCGCAAAAACGCCGGGCTGCTGACCTGGGCCTTCGTGCCCATCATTCTGGGTACCATTCTGCTGGCCGACTGGCCCATTCAGCTCATCGGCGGGTCCCGGTACCGGGGCACGGAAGCGGCCAATCTGCTCCGCATCGGCATGGCGATGGCGGTGCTTTTTCCCCTCGACCGGTTCGTGGGCGTCGCGCTCGACGTGGTGAATCAGCCCCGGCTGAATCTGATCAAAGTTTTTATCATGCTGGCGGTTAATGTGGTGGGCGATGTGGTGGCTATCCGGCTGTTTCACAGCATTTACGGCGTGGCCGTGGCCAGCATCCCGACCGTCATCGTGGGCTTTGTCTACGGCTACGGGCAGCTACGGCGGTTCTTGCCCCTGTCCCTGCGGGATATTCTGGCCACGGGCCTGACGGAAGCCCGGCTGTTACTGGCTGCGGTTCTTCGCCAGGTCCTGCAGCGGGCCTCCCCTCCAGCCGCCCGCTGAGCGAATAGCTAACGGCTGCTACTGTTTCCCCGCCCGCCAGTTTAGCTCGGCCCGAAATCAATTGGTCGCGTCTTTACACTCGTCGGACGACCCGGAGCCTCTGACATTAATGGGCTTGCGGACGGTGCAAATCACTTCAGGAAGGGGACAATAACATCTGATCAGGACAAAAAAAGACCCCTCCGGAATGCGGAGGGGTCTTTTTAAAAATCAAACAGGCAAGCTATTTTACCACCACGCGGCGCGAGTAGAACTGGCCGTCGGCCGTCTGGCAGAGCACCGTGTAGAGGCCGGCCGCCACCGGGGACGTCAGCTTGTAGTGGGTGCTGGCGTCGGGGCTTAGCGTCAGGCTGACCTGGGAGCTGACCCGGCCGAGGGCATCTATCACGCGGATGGCGGCTTTGCCCTGGGCCTGCGGTAATTCCAGGTTGAGGATCGCGCCCCCGGCGACGGGGTTGGGATAGGCCTGCAACAGCGGCGAATCAGCCTGTGTTCGGGCGGCCAGTGGCGAGAGCGCATCAACCCGGACATTGCTCAGGTAGAGGTTGTTGCCGTACTGGTTGAAGGCCACGAAGCGCAGGTACACCTGCTGCCCGAGGTAGGTAGCGAGGCTGACATCCTCCTGGCGCCACTGGCTGGTGGCGGTGGGGGTGTAAATCGTGTTATCGCGGGGCAGGGTCGTGGCGAGGCCGGAGTTGGCCGATTTCAGGTACACGCGGCCCAGGCTGGTGTTGGTGCAGGCCGTGAAGACGTCCACCGCGAGCGAGTCGTTGTAGCCGGTAGCGGGAGCGTAAGCGAGGTCGAAGTGCAGGAAAGCAGCTTTCGGCGTGCGCAGATCGAGGGTCGGCGATTGCAGCGAATCGCGCTGACCCACGGCGGCGTACGTAGAAAAAGGCATGACCACGGCCGTGCCCCGGGTGCCGTCCTTACGCAGGATATTGGGCGCTGACGTCCAGGTCTGCCGCCCGTCGGGGTTCAGCACGCCCCAGGCGCTGGGAATCCCGGCGCTGAAGGTTTCGGCGAACGGAATGGCCAGGCTGGCGCCCTGCACCTGTACGGTGAAGGTTTTGGCCGGGCTCGCGCCGTTTGAGTTGGCGGCCACCAGCGTCACGGTGTAAGTGCCGGGGGTGTTGAAGGTCACGGTCGGGTTCACGTCGGTGCTCGTGGCGGGCGTGCCGCCGGGGAAAGTCCAGGTGAACGCGCTGGCGCAGTTGAATGAGCGGTTGGTAAACTTGATGACCCCACCGGCGCAAATCGGCGCCTGCCGGGCCGTGAAGTTGGCCGTGGGCACCACGGTCGAGACGGTCACGGCGCCGGTCTGGGTTTTGGTCGAGCTGCCGCTGGCGTTGGTTACGGTCAGGGTCACGTCGTAGGTGCCGGCCGTGTTATAGACCACCACTGGATTGGGATCGGTGCTCGTGGTGGGCGTGCCGCCGGGGAACGACCAGGCGTAGCTGGTCGGGCTGAACAGCGAGGCATCGGTAAACTGCACGCTGCTGCCGGGGCAGATCGGCGCGGCCGTGGCCGAGAGGCCGAACAGCGCGACGGGCGCCTGCACGGCGTTGGCCCCGGCCACAATCACATCATCAAAAGCCCGGCCGCCGCTGAAGGCTGCGCGGTTGTAAGTATCGGTCTGCCCGGCTCCGAACTGCTGGAAGCGCAGACGGACATCGGCGCCCAGCGCCAGGCTCTTGCCCTGGGCGAAGGTGCTCAGATTCAGGCTCATGGTCTGGTACGTGGTGGTGGCGGCCGTGCCGGTCAGCGTCGTCAGGCTGTACCAGGTGGTGCCGCCGTCCACGCTCATGGCTACGCCGTCGGCGTTGACGGAGTTGCTGAAGGTGGCGGGCATCACGTCATCGACTTCGCCGGTGAACTTCTTTTGCTTGAAAGTCAGCACCCAGCCGCCGGTTGGGGCAGTGCTCAGGTTGAGTTTCAGGGTCGCCTCGTTGCGGCGGGGGCCGTAGTTGGACGGGGTATTGAGGGCGTAGGGCAGAATGGCATCCATCACCAGGTGGCCCGGCGTGGAGGCGGGCCCGAAATCGCTGCGCACCAGAATGCGGGCGTTGGTATTGCCCTGCAATTCCCAGGCGCGGGAGAGGCCCGGACTATCGAAGGTTTCGACAAAAGGACCCGTGGCGGTGGTTTGCGCGCCAAAAATGGCATCGTAGGCATTAATCAGTCCCGAGCCCGAGAGGTAGTCGTAACCGGGCGCGTTGATGTCTTTGGCCGTGGTCTTGAGCCGGTCTTTGAGCTGCACCGGGGTAAAGCTCGGGTTGGCCTGCAACAGCAGCACCGCTACGGCCGCCGCATTGGGCGCCGCTGCCGAGGTGCCGAAGAACAGAAACCCATCCTTGGGGTCCTGATTGGCAAACTTCTGCCCGAAGAAAGTCGTGCTCACGCCGTCGATGGACGAAAAATCCGGCTTGGCCCGCACGACGGGCGCGGCCAGGGGGCTGCCATCGGGGTTAAACAGGTAAGTTGGGCCGCCGAGGGAAGTGAAGGTTTCCACCCGCAGGCGGCTGTAGGACGGCACCGCCGCCACCGACATCTCATTGATGGCCGCGTGGTGCCCCGTGACCGTGCTGCTCCGGGTGAAATATTCGGTCGGCACGATGTTGTCGCCGTAGGAAATATACTTCACCCGGCCGGGGTTGGCCGTGCCCGCCCGGCGGTTGATGACCAGGTCAAATTCCGTATCCGTGTCGTTGTTGTTGGTGTAGGAAATGGCTTCCAGCGGGGTCTGGCTGGCCAGGTT
>JAYWCH010000249.1:0-9916 GCA_043780755.1 Hymenobacter sp. | reverse complement strand
GTCTGATTTGCAGCGGGCCTCAAAGTATTATCTTTGGGGCCCACTCATCGGGCTGCGGCGGGCGCTACTCCACACATCTCTAAAAATTAACTAAAATGTTACAGCCGAAAAGGACCAAGTATCGCAAGATGCAAAAGGGTCGCGTAACAGGCCTTGCCTACCGCGGCAGCTCCATTGACTTCGGTTCGTTCGCACTCAAGTCGCTGGAAACGTCTTGGATTACGGCTCGCCAGATTGAGGCGGCCCGTATTGCCATGACCCGCGCCATGAAACGCGAAGGGCAAGTATGGATTCGTATTTTTCCGGATAAACCAATTACCAAAAAGCCGGCTGAAGTCCGGATGGGTAAGGGTAAAGGCTCGCCTGAGTATTGGGTGGCCTGCGTAAAGCCGGGTATGATTATGTTTGAATCGGACGGCATCACGCTGGAAGTAGCCAAAGAGTCGCTGCGTCTGGCGGCCCAGAAGCTCCCGGTAAGAACTTCATTCGTGGTGCGCCGCGACTATACGGACGCTGCCTAAGATGAAAAACAAGACCGACCTCAAAGGCCTTTCCGCCGAAGCGCTGAAAGAGCAAACCACCACCGAGTTGGCGCAGGGCCAGCAGCTGCGCTTTGCTCACGCGATCTCGCCGCTCGAAAATCCTGCCCGCCTCAAGGCCAACCGTAAAAACGTCGCCCGTTTGCTCACTGAGCAGACCCGTCGCAAGAACGAGCAGGCCATTAACCCCGCTCAATAACCGATGGCAACCGACGTAACAACCCAAGACCAGGCCGCTAAAGAAGCCACGCGCAATCTGCGTAAGGAAATCACCGGCACGGTAACGAGCAGCAAGATGGATAAGTCCATCACCGTTGCCGTAACGCAAAAGCAAAAGCACCCTATCTACGGCAAGTTCGTGACCAAAACCACGAAATTCCACGCCCACGATGAGAAAAACGAGTGCGGCGAAGGCGATACGGTGCGCATCATGGGCACTCGCCCGCTGAGCAAGACCAAGCGGTGGCGCTTGGTAGAAGTTATTCAACGCGCTAAATAATCCAGACCGATGATCCAGCAAGAATCTCGCCTGACGGTGGCCGACAATAGCGGCGCCAAGGAAGTCCTCTGCATCCGCGTTTTGGGTGGCACGGGCAAGAAATACGCCAGCGTTGGCGACAAGATTGTGGTAGCCATCAAGTCGGCTATCCCTTCGGGCAACGCTAAGAAAGGCACCGTGAGCAAAGCCGTGGTGGTGCGCGTGAAGAAGGAAGTACGCCGTAAGGACGGTAGCTACATCCGCTTCGACGACAACGCCGCCGTGTTGCTCAACAACAACGACGAGCCCCGCGGCACGCGCATCTTCGGCCCAGTGGCCCGGGAACTGCGTGAGCGCCAGTTCATGAAAATCGTATCGCTGGCCCCCGAAGTACTGTAAGATATGGCTATCAAGAAAGCATTGCCCGTCCAACTGCACGTGAAATCGGGCGACACCGTTAAGGTTGTTGCTGGCGACGAGCGTGGTAAAACCGGCGTTATTAAGTCGGTAAATCGGGTGACCCAGCGCGTAATCGTGGAAGGTCTTAACCTGGTGACGAAACACAATAAGCCGAGCGCCAAATCGCCCCAGGGCGGCATCACCAAGATGGAGGCGCCCATGCACGTGAGCAACGTGCAGGCAATCAACCCCACCACTGGTGAGCGGGTGCGTAAAGGCGCCGCAGCTGCCGCAGCTCCGGCTGCTGCCCCTGCCAAAGCTAAGCGTGCCACTGCCAAAACAGCTTAAGCAGCCCCCCGCATCATGGCCCGTCTGAAAGACATTTACAAAAAAGACATCGTACCCGCGCTCCAGGAGAAATTCCAGTTCAAGAGCATCATGCAGGTACCCCGTGTCACCAAAATCTGCATCAACCGCGGCATTGGCGCCGCAGTAGCTGACAAGAAACTGGTTGACAACGGTGTGGAAGAGCTGACGGTCATTACCGGTCAGAAAGCCATTGCGACCATCGCTAAAAAGTCGGTTTCGAACTTTAAGCTCCGCGAAGGAATGCCAATCGGGGCGAAAGTGACCCTGCGCGGCGAGCGCATGTACGAGTTCATGGACCGTTTGCTCACGGTTGCCCTGCCCCGCGTGCGGGACTTCAAAGGCATCAATGACAAAGGCTTTGATGGTCGTGGCAACTACACGCTCGGCGTGAAGGAGCAGATTATTTTTCCCGAGATTTCAATTGATAAAATCAAAGGCATTTCGGGCATGGACATCACTTTCGTGACCAACGCCGAGAACGATGAGCAGAGCTACGAGCTGCTTAAAGCCTTCGGTATGCCGTTCGCAAACGCTAAAAAAGAAGCTTAATCTCCCGAATTCATGGCTAAAGAATCCATCAAAGCACGGGAGCGCAAGCGCATCGCCACCGTGGCCCGCTACGCTGAGAAGCGCAAGGCTCTGAAAGCTGCCGGCGACTACGAAGGTCTCGACAAGCTCCCCAAGAACGCTTCGCCCGTGCGCCTGCACAACCGTGACATGATTGACGGCCGCCCCCGCGGCTACATGCGCAAGTTTGGCATCAGTCGCGTGCGTTTCCGCGAAATGGCGCTCGCCGGGAAAATCCCCGGTGTGACCAAGTGTAGCTGGTAAGCTTCAACTTTCGCAGTAAAGCAAATTCCCAGGTTGAAGTCTGCAAAGGCTTCAACCTGGGAATTTGCTTTTTAGCAAAGCCAGCGATCATAGTATTTACCCAATGATATTGATTAACGTTGATCCCGCGCTGTAAATCGCTAATATCAGAATATTCTGAATTTAGCCAGTAAGGCCATTTGCGAGCTTCCACCCAGCGTGAAGATCTCATTGAAACGGCATTACCGATTTTATAATGGCGAGCTTCGGCGGACAATTTTGCTTCCCGCTTGCATAAGTCTAAGACTTCCGCTACCTTTGCACTCCGAAAAACTGGGAAATAACGCCCCAACCCTTTGGCAGGTTGCCGAGAGAAACCATTGGCCTACACCGTCGCCGGGTGAGCCAAGTAGTCTTAACCGAAATTTCGTTGATCCCTAGGGGTCCGGCGAAGTTTTCTTATCTTTGCGCTCCGAAAAAAGCGGACGTACTTATTACTCAATGAATACTGATCCCATTGCCGACTACCTGACCCGGGTACGCAACGCCATCAAGGCGAACCACCGGGTGGTAGAGATTCCGGCCAGCAACATCAAAAAGGAAATCACGAAAGTGCTCTACCACAAGGGCTACATTCAGTCGTACCGTTTTGATGACTCCGCCGTTCAGGGCACCATCAAAATCGCCCTGAAGTATAACCCGACCACTAAAGTGCCGGCAATCACCAACCTGAAGCGCGTTTCAACGCCTGGCCTGCGCCAGTACGTTGCCGCCGACAATCTGCCGCGCGTTTTGAGCGGCCTCGGCATCGCCATCATCTCGACCTCCAAGGGCGTGATGACGGAGAAAGAAGCCAAAACCGAGAACGTGGGCGGCGAGGTGCTGTGCTTCGTGTACTAATCCGGAACCGTTTTAGCTAATTGAATTATGTCACGTATTGGTAAACTGCCGATTACCGTCCCCACCGGGGTCGCTATTTCGGTTGACAACAACAACGCGGTTACGGTGAAAGGCCCTAAGGGCTCGCTAACCACGCAAGTGGACCGCGACATCGCCGTTGCTATCGAAGACGGTACCCTCACCGTTACCCGTCCAACCGAGCAGAAGCGCCACAAGGCCATGCACGGTTTGTACCGCTCGCTTATCAACAACATGGTACTTGGCGTCAGTAATGGCTTCACTAAGCAGCTGGAGTTGGTTGGCGTTGGTTACAAAGCCACGCTGGCGGGTACCACGTTGGAGTTGGCCCTGGGCTACTCGCACAACGTGTTCATCGCTTTGCCATCGGAGGTAACGGCTACGGCGGTTACCGACAAGGGTAAAAATCCCATCATTACACTGACCAGCATCGACAACCAGTTGTTGGGTCAGGTAGCTGCCAAAATTCGTTCCCTGCGTAAAGTCGAGCCTTACAAGGGCAAAGGTGTGCGCTTCGTGGGCGAAATCATCCGTCGCAAAGCTGGTAAAACGGCCTCTAAATAAGTTCGAATCATGGCATTTGATAAGGCACAACGCCGTAAGCGGATTCAGCGCATCATCCGGACTAAGGTGGCTGGCACGTCCGAGCGGCCGCGGCTCTCGGTGTTCCGTAGCAACACGGGCATCTACGCTCAGATTATCGACGACACCACCGGCCGCACGCTGGCTGCTGCTACGTCGAAACAAGTAACGGCCGAAGGTGGCAATGGCGTGGCCCTGGCCGCCGCCGTAGGACGGCAGATTGCCGCCGTCGCCCAGGAGAAAGGCATTACCAAAGTGGTCTTCGACCGCTCGGGTTACCTCTACCACGGTCGCGTTAAATCATTGGCTGAAGGAGCTCGCGAAGGCGGCCTCAATTTCTAAACTATCATGGCGCAAGAACGCGACAATAATCGTCCTGGCGGAGACCGTCAGCGCAGCAACGACCGCGACCGGAACAAGGACAACAGCCGCATGGCTGGAGAGTCCGACTTCAAAGAGAAAGTAGTAGCCATCAATCGCGTGGCGAAAGTGGTGAAAGGTGGCCGTCGCTTCAGCTTCTCGGCCATTGTGGTCGTGGGTGATGGCAACGGCACCGTGGGCTACGGCCTCGGCAAAGCCAACGAAGTAACCGACGCCATTGCCAAAGGCATTGACGACGCCAAAAAGAACCTTGTGAAAGTACCGATGTACAAACACACCGTTCCTCATCTCATGGAAGGTCGCTTCGGCGGCGGTTTCGTGCTGGTGCAGCCCGCTGCGGCTGGTACGGGCGTTATCGCCGGTGGGGCCATGCGCGCCGTTTTCGAGAGCGCTGGTATTAAGGATGTGTTGGCTAAGTCGAAAGGCTCGTCCAACCCCCACAACGTGGTAAAGGCTACCTTTGCCGCCTTGGCTAAAATGCGTGACCCGTTGCAGATTGCACAGGCACGTGGTATCTCGCTCTCCCGCGTTTTTAACGGTTAATCGACGATGGCACAAATTCAAGTAAAGCTCGTGCGCAGCGCAATTGACCGCCCCGAGCGTCAGAAGCGTACGGTTCAGTCCTTAGGTCTGAACAAAATGAATAGCACCGCGCAGCACGAAGTAAACCCGTCCATTATGGGCATGGTGAAAAGCGTGCAGCACCTGTTACAAGTAACCGAACTGTAAGACATCGTCGTTATGCTCAATCTCAGCAATCTAATACCCGCCTACGGTTCGACTAAGAACCAAAAGCGGATTGGTCGGGGCGAAGGCTCCACGCGCGGTGGCACGTCGACTCGCGGTCACAAAGGCGCTAAGTCCCGTTCGGGCTACAAGCGTAAGTCCGGTTTTGAAGGTGGCCAGATGCCCCTGCAACGTCGGGTGCCTAAATTCGGCTTCACCAACATCAACCGGGTAGAGTACAAAGCCATCAACCTGGATGTGCTGGCCACTCTGCTGGAAAAGAACAGCACCACCACGATGGATGCCGCTTACTTCATCTCCAACGGGCTGGTTTCGAAGAACGCCAAAATCAAAATTCTTGGTCGCGGCGAGGTCACTACCGCCCTGGAAGTTCACGCTCACGCATTTTCGAAGTCGGCTGTTGAAGCCATCGAGAAGGCCGGCGGCAAAGCGGTAACGCTCTAAAGCTTAACTTCGGCAATGAATAAGTTTATCACCTCGATAAAAAACATCTTTGCGATTGAGGATCTGCGTACGCGGATCCTCAATACGCTTTTTTTCATTGCCATCTATCGCCTCGGCGTTTACGTGGTGCTGCCGGGCGTTGATCCGACCCGCCTGAAGACCGGCGCGGCTGGGTTGTTCGGCATTCTGGATACGCTGCTTGGCGGTGCATTTAGCCACGCGTCGATTTTCGCGCTGGGTATTATGCCCTACATCTCAGCAAGTATTGTGTTGCAGCTGCTCACGATTGCCGTGCCTTACTTCCAGAAGCTCCAAAAAGAAGGAGAGTCGGGCCGTAAGAAAATCAACCAGTACACGCGCTTTCTGACCATCCCGATTGTGCTCGCTCAATCGGTTGGTTTCATTGCGACCATTAATGCAGAGGCCATCATCACTCCGGGCACATTTTTCACCATTTCGACCATGATTATCATCACGGCCGGAACGTTGTTCTGCATGTGGCTTGGAGAGAAAATCACGGACAAAGGCATCGGCAACGGTATCTCCATGATTATCATGATTGGAATTGTGTCGCGCCTACCTGGTGCTATTATCGGGGAAGCGGCGGCCAAGGGCGTTAATAAATCGCTGATTTTCCTGTTGGAAATGGTGATCTTGTTCCTGGTTGTGATGGCTGTGATTGTGCTGACGCAGGCGGTTCGTCGCATCGCGGTTCAGTACGCCAAGCAAGTTGGTGGCACTACCCAACTGGATGCCCAGCGTCAGTTTATTCCCCTGAAAGTGAATGCGGCCGGCGTAATGCCGATCATTTTTGCTCAATCATTGATGTTCGTGCCAGCTATCGTGGCCTCGGTCTGGCAAAACCAGAGCGATGCCGCCAGCTACATTGGGGTGAAGTTTTCGGACTACACCTCGTGGCAGTACAACTTGACCTTTGGCCTGTTGATCGTCATCTTCACCTACTTCTACACGGCCATCAGCGTGAATCCTAACCAGATTGCCGATGACCTGAAACGGAGTGGCGGTTTCGTGCCGGGCGTAAAACCCGGTCGGGATACTTCGGAGTTTATCGACGAGATCCTGACCCGGGTTACCCTGCCGGGCGCCATTGCTCTGGCGTTGATTGCCATTTTCCCGGCCATCGCGCTGCTGCTTGGCGTAACCCGTCCGTTCTCGGCTTTCTACGGTGGTACTTCCCTCATCATCATGGTGGGCGTAGTACTTGACACTGTCAACCAGGTGCAGAGTTACCTGCTCATGCAGCATTACGATGGGATGATGAAATCGGGTAAGCTGCGCGGTCGCACGGCACAACCCATTTCCCTGGCTTCGTAAACGGCAGCTATGTCCAGCGGTAGCATACAATACAAAACCGAAGAAGAGATTGATCTCATCCGCGCCAGTGCTTTAGTGCTGGCTAAGGTCCACGGCGAAGTCGCGGGCATGGTGAAGGAAGGAATGACTACGCGGCAGCTTGATAAGCGCGCGGAGGAATTCATCCGGGACCACGGGGGAGTACCTTCCTTCAAAGGATACAATAAATTTCCCTATAGTCTGTGCCTTTCGCCGAACTCGGTGGTCGTTCACGGGTTTGCTACCGACGAACCGCTGCGAAGCGGGGACATCCTCTCGGTGGATTGCGGAGTTTTCCTCAACGGATTTCATTCCGATAGTGCCTACACTTACCCAATCGGGGAAGTGGCGCCCGAAGTACTGACGCTCCTGGCCGAAACCAAAGCGTCGCTGTACAAAGGCATTGAACAAGCCGTCAGCGGCAACCGGGTGGGTGATATCAGCTACGCAATCCAGAATCATGTGAGCCCTAAAGGCTACGGAGTGGTGCGGGAGCTGGTCGGCCACGGCGTGGGAGCTAAGCTTCACGAGAAACCCGAGGTGCCTAATTACGGCAAGCGGGGTTCCGGGCCGCTGCTGCAAACGGGTTTAGTGTTGGCGATTGAGCCAATGGTGAATCTGGGGCGCAAGGACGTGGTTCAGGAGGCGGATGGCTGGACTATCCGCACCAAAGACCGCAGACCTTCGGCCCATTTTGAGCATACGATTGTAGTAAGAAAAGACAAGGCGGAGATCCTCACCTCCTTTGAATACATAGAAAAAGCATTGCAGTAGCCCTTATGGCAAAACAAGCCTCAATTGAGCAGGACGGTACCATCCTCGAAGCCCTTTCCAACGCCATGTTTCGCGTGGAGCTGGAAAACGGTCACCAGCTGATTGCCCACATCTCGGGTAAGATGCGGATGCACTACATTAAGATTCTGCCCGGTGATAAGGTAAAACTGGAAATGTCCCCCTACGACTTGTCGAAGGGCCGAATTAAATATCGTTACAAATAACCCACGACATGAAAGTCAAAACTTCCGTCAAAAAGCGTAGCGTGGACTGCAAACTGGTCCGCCGGAACGGTAAGCTCTACGTTATCAACAAGAAAAACCCGCGCTTCAAACAGCGTCAGGGTTAATCATTTTTTAGATCCCCGGAGCCTTGGGTACTGGTAAGCGTGCTTACCGCCTTCCAAGCAGCTGCCGGGTTTCTGTCCGCAAACAAAAAACCATACAAATGGCTCGTATCGCAGGGGTTGATATCCCGGACAACAAGCGCGGCGAAATCGCCCTGACTTACATTTTCGGCATCGGCCGGAGCAATTCGCAGAAAATCCTGGCCAAGGCTGGGGTTGATCTGAACAAGAAGGTGAAGGACTGGAACGACGAGGAGTCGGGTGCCATCCGCGCTATCATCGCTGCGGAGCACAAGACGGAAGGCGTTCTGCGCTCGGAAGTAACCACCAACATCAAGCGTTTGATGGACATTGGCTGCTACCGGGGGCTGCGTCACCGCAAAGGCCTGCCAGTTCGTGGTCAGCGTACCAAAAACAACTCGCGAACTCGTAAGGGCAAGCGCAAGACGGTCGCTGGTAAGAAGAAGGCAACCAAATAATCTCACTCGGGAATCGTAGCTGGCTGCTGCGCGTAACACATAACTTACGTGCGCGGCCAGCTCCAACACCTCCCGTATTTTTTGCGATAACCAAATGGCACAAAAAAGAAAAGACAAAGCCAAGAAGCGCGTTGTCGTGGTGGAACAGATTGGCCAGGTGCACATCCGTGCCTCGTTCAACAACATCATCATTTCGATTACGAACAACAACGGGCAGGTGATTTCGTGGGCTTCGGCCGGCAAAATGGGCTTCCGTGGTTCGAAGAAAAACACGCCCTACGCCGCCCAAATGGCGATGAGCGACTGCGGTAAAGTAGCCCACGACCTGGGTATGCGTAAAGCCGAAGTATTTGTGAAAGGCCCGGGTTCGGGTCGGGAATCGGCCATCCGCGCCCTCGGCAACGTGGGCATTGAGGTGACCACCATCCGCGACGTAACGCCGCTGCCGCACAACGGCTGCCGCCCGCCCAAGCGTCGTCGCGTTTAGTTTTTCACTTCAGATTTTAGAATAAGATGGCACGTTATACCGGCCCTACCTCAAAAATTGCCCGTCGCTTCAACGAGCCGATCTTCGGCCCGAGCAAAGCGCTCAATAAAAAAGCCTATCCTCCGGGCCAGCACGGCCGTGGCCGCCGCAAGAAGCAGTCGGAGTATGCTGTCCAGCTGATGGAAAAGCAGAAGGTAAAATACATGTACGGCATGTTGGAGAAGCAATTCGAAAACCTGTTCCACAAAGCAGCAGCGCTCCCCGGTATCACCGGCGACAACCTGTTGGCCTTGCTGGAAGCCCGTTTGGACAACGCCGTATACCGTTTGGGCATCGCCTCGACGCGCCGCGCGGCCCGTCAGTTGGTTGGCCACAAGCACATCACGGTCAACGGCGAAGTCGTGAACATTCCTTCGTACCACCTCCGGGCGGGCGACGTAGTGGGCGTCCGGGAGAAGTCGAAGTCGTTGGAAGCAATCACCACGAGCCTGTCGGTTCGCAACTCGCGCCAGTTTTCCTGGTTGGAGTGGGACGGTAAGGAGATGGTTGGTAAGTTTATCAACGCCCCGGCCCGCGAGCTGATCCCCGAGCGGATCACCGAGCAGCTCATCGTCGAATTGTATTCGAAGTAAATAGCGCTAATCGTGCGGCCCGGCAATCTGCCGGGCCGCACTTGTGCTTATACTTCTCCCAAATTTTTCTTTATTTTTAACGCCCCACATATGTCAATCTTAGCTTTTCAGATGCCGGAGAAAGTGGTGATGGAGAAATCCGACGACTTCACCGGGACGTTTGAATTTAAGCCGCTCG
>JAYWCH010000248.1:0-6810 GCA_043780755.1 Hymenobacter sp. | reverse complement strand
ACTGGTAACATGGGCTACGTTGGCCCGGGAGTTGTCAGCCATCTGCGCAAAGCCTTTCCCAAAGCTGAGCTTATTGGTTACGACCTGGGTTTTTTTGCCCACTGCCTGACGGGTACGACACGACTGCCCGAGTCGCGGCTGGACCGGCAGGTATTCGGCGATGTCCGCAGTTTACCCCCGAACTTACTGACCGGAGTAGACGCAGTAGTGCACCTGGCGGCTATTTCCAACGATCCCATGGGAACGGCCTACGAGGACGTGACCATGGCCATAAACCACCGGGCCGGTGTTACACTGGCTGAACAAGCGAAAGCCTGCGGCGTCAAAAACTTTGTCTTTGCTAGCTCGTGCAGCATGTACGGACTGGGCGGTGAAGATGCAAAGACCGAAACCTCCACGCTAAACCCGCTCACCGCTTATGCCCGTTCCAAAGTAGCGAGCGAACGGGACCTGGTACCCCTGGCCGATGACAACTTCCGGGTGACCTGCCTGCGCTTTGCTACGGCCTGCGGCTGGAGTGACCGGTTGCGACTGGACCTGGTGCTCAATGACTTTGTGGCCGGAGCAGTAGCCACCCGCGAAATCAGCATTTTGAGTGACGGCACCCCATGGCGGCCTCTAATCCACGTGCTCGATATGGCACGGGCAATCAGCTGGGCCGTAACCCGCGGAGCTAGTAAAGGCGGCCCCTTTCTGGCTATAAATGCCGGTTCGGACAGCTGGAACTACCGGGTGCGGGAACTGGCTGATGCCGTAGCGGCCATACTCCCCGGCACCCATGTCCGGCTGAATCCTAACGCGGCCCCTGATCTGCGTTCTTACCGGGTAGATTTCAGCCTGTTCCGTAGTCTGGCGCCGGAGCATCAACCCCGTCACGACCTCAATGAAACGATTGGTGAACTGCATCAGAACCTGCTCAGAATGGGGTTCCAGGACCCAGAATTCCGCTCTTCGCGTCTGATTCGCCTTCGGGTGATTGCAAGCCTGCGCGAGCGTCGCGAGCTAACCGAGGACCTGAAATGGGCTATTTCTCCCCCCTCACCTACGCCCGCCGTGCCATTCTATAATTCCCAGCTGCTGGCAATGAGGTAGGCTGCGGCTCGCTTCAGCCAGTCAATCTGCCGGTTATCAACTTCATCCATTGCTATTCCACCCATGAAATTCACTGAAACATCTCTTCCAGGCGCGTTTATTATTGATGTGGAAAGGCTCTGCGATGAGCGCGGCTTTTTTGCCCGCTCCTGGTGCGAGGAAGAATTTGCGGCCCACGGCATCCGACTACCTCCCTTGCAAGCCAATATTTCTTCCAATCCCCGAAAAGGCACTTTGCGGGGGATGCATTACCAACTGGCGCCCCACGAGGAAAGTAAATTGGTTCGCTGCACCCGGGGTGCCATTCTCGATGTGATCGTGGACCTGCGGGAAGAATCGCCAACCTATGGGCAGTGGCTGGGGGTGGAGCTCACCGCCGATAGCTTCCGGATGCTGCTGGTTCCCGCCCGATTTGCGCACGGGTTCCTGACACTCGAAGACGATACCGATGTCAGCTACCAGGTAACGGCCCGATATGCTCCCGGCGCGGAACGAGGCCTGCGCTGGAATGACCCCGCCATCGGGATCCACTGGCCCTTCGAGCCAACGGTTATCTCCGGTAAAGACCGCAGCCATCCGGACTTCCAGCGGCTGGAAACAACGAGCGGTGACGCCCCGCCACCCGGGTCGCCAATGCCCTCCACCCGCCAGGATACCCCAGTGCTCGCCTGATATTCTCATTATTTGCACGTTATCTCTAACCGCTTCCGCTCATGATACTCGTTGATAATGCCCTGAGGAAACGTCAGCTCGCGGGTCAGCCAATTCGCGTCGGCATGGTGGGTGCTGGCTTCATGGGCCGGGGAGTAGCCCTTCAGATCTGTCGTTACGTGCCCGGCATGGAACTGGTCGCAATCGCTAATCGCACTCTGGCGCAGGCCCGCCGGGCCTACGAGGAGGCCGGTGAGCCGGTACTGCGCGAAGTCAGCTCCGTGCTGGAGCTCGAAGCCTGCATTCAGCGCGGTCAGCCGGCCATCACCGACGATGCGCTGCTGCTGAGCCGCGCCGGTGGCATTGATGCGATCATCGAGGTAACGGGAGCCGTGGAATACGGCGCCCATGTAGTCCTCGAAGCCATCCGCCACGGCAAACATGTTGTCCTGCTCAATGCCGAGCTGGATGGTACGGCCGGGGCTATTCTCAAGGTGTATGCCGATCGTGCCGGAGTAGTGTATACCGTATCCGATGGGGATCAGCCCGGCGTGACCCTCAATCTGGCGCGCTTCGTACTGGGACTTGGCGTAAAGCCCGTGCTCTGCGGCAATATCAAGGGCTTACACGACCCCTATCGTAATCCCACGACTCAGGAAGCCTTTGCCCGGCAGTGGGGGCAGAACCCGAGCATGGTGACAAGTTTCGCCGACGGTAGCAAAATCAGCTTCGAACAAGCCGTTACGGCCAATGCATTGGGGATGAAAGTAGCCCAACGCGGCATGCTCGGACCGACCGTGGCACCGGGCACTCCCATCAGCAAAGCGGCGGACTGGTACCCGCAGGAGCTCCTGCTAGATGGGGGGCCGGGCATTGTCGACTACGTGGTGGGCGCCGAACCGGGTCCGGGCGTATTCATTCTGGGTACCCATGATGATCCCATCCAACAGCATTACCTCAAGCTTTACAAGCTGGGTCCCGGACCCCTGTACTGCTTCTACACTCCCTATCACCTTTGCCACTTTGAAACGCCCAACTCCGTGGCGCGGGCAGTTCTTTTTGGCGATGCCTGCCTGGCCCCCGCCGGCGCCCCAATGGTGGAAGTCATTACGACCGCTAAAGTAGCCCTGCACGCCGGACAAACGCTGGATGGTATCGGTCACTACATGACCTATGGTCTGGCGGAAAACTATGATGTCGCCCGGGCACAAAACCTGCTGCCGCTAGGGGTAGCCGAGGGCTGCCGCCTGCGTCGCGATCTGCCGCAGGACCACGTGCTGACTTACGATGATGTTATTCTTCCCCCTGGACGGTTGATTGACCAACTACGCCGGGAGCAGGAGGCCTACTTCGAGTCGGCAACGATTACCGGAACGCCGCTACCGGCCTTGGCAACGATGAGAAACTATTCCGGTCCGCCCTAAGCCAAGCACCCCGCTTAAAGCCATAAAATGATTATGTAAGCCCCCCTAACGGCCACAAAACTCATTCCAAGCCCGGTTTTCTACTTGCTCGATCACAGTGGATTAAATTATTTTTGCCATGAACACGTCGTTACTGTCCAAATCGAACTATTTCGACTCGAATCCTCCGGTCCATTCTGCCCCCGTCACTGCTCCAAAGCCTACGGTTCTCCATTCAGACTCCACCGCAGGTCTTGCCCCGGTACTTGTGCTGGAAGGTGACTTTCACCTGACGATGGCCGTCCTGTTCTGCCTGAGCCGGCAACCGGGTTTTCGGATCCATATGGTAAGCCGGGTGCCGCACAGCCCATTCCGGTTTTCGCGCTACCTGGATTCGCACCAATTCTTTTCCCCCGCAAAGTCGGAAGCCGAGTTTGTAGCCTTCATCGGCCACGTAGTTGCTGAAACGGAGACCCGCGTGCTTCTGCCCATCGATGTGCCAGGAATGCGCCTGGTTATCGCCCATCGCGATGAGTTAGCGAAAGTGGTGCGCGTCCTGCCTTTACCTTGCACCGAAGCATACGAAACGGCTACTGATAAAAGTCGCCTTGCGGTATTTATGCAGGCTCACGGCATCCCTGCGCCCGATACTATTCTGGATATCCGCAACAACCTGCCAGCCAAGCTGGAGAGCTTCCGGTTTCCCGTTCTGCTCAAGCCGGTAGAGGGTGCCGGTGGCCGGGGTATCACGCGCTATGAAACCGCCGGCGCCCTGCTGAGCGCCGTAGCCGCCTTGCCCCCGACCGGGAATTACCTTATTCAGAACTGCCTGGCTGGCTATGATATTGACTGTAATGTTCTTTATGAGGATGGCCGCCTGGTCGCTTACTCCATCCAGAAAGGCTTGGTGCCGGCACTCTCGTCGGCTTATGCACCAACCGAAGCCATCGAGTTTGTCCGCAGCCGAGCCGTCCTGACCGTAGTTAACGAGCTGATGAGCGCCCTCCACTGGAGTGGCGTCGCGCACATTGACCTGCGGTACGATGAACATACGGACCAGATGCGGGTCATTGAAATTAACACCCGTTTTTGGCTGACGGTAGTGGGTTCGGCTATCACGGCGCAGGTCAATTTTCCGGTGCTGGCCTGTCTTACTACCCTGGGCCAGCACTTGGAACCCGGCCCGTCGCAACTGGGGCGTTATATACCGCTGGCCCGGCTGTTGGCTTACCGTTGGCATCAGCCACGGGCTGCTGCCCCGATTCGTTTCCCATTGCGGGATATTTCCATTTGGGCCTTGCTCGGTGACCCATTGCCTCGTCTCTATCGTTTGCTCAAAGCAGATTAGGCTTGAGCCTGTTATGCCCTGATTCATGAAGTAGGGGTATGGCCCTTACGCGCAGCTCCCGAGTAATGTAAATGATGCCGAATGGGGTCTTCGGAGCGCGCTACCTGGGTTTGATGCGGGCTGGGCTAATTTCAAAACGATGCTTTCCGACAAAACTCTGCGGTTTGGCATTATGTGCCAGGAAGTGAACGAAAGCTTCTCAACCGTCACCTACCCGGGCCGCCCGGGGCCGAAAGGTCAAGCAGGGCCGGGAGTAAGAAGCTGGGTTTGTTCGGGCTGTGGCACGTCACAGGAACACGACGTAAAGGCCGCCGGAAACATCCTAAACAGCCTCCGTCGGCGGCATTAGACGCTACTAAAGGAATCTCCGCGCCTCCAAGCCGGGAGGATGCAACCTCATAAATAGCCGACTGGCCGGACAGCCAAAAATGGCTGATCGTTATTAATAATCATTTATTAATTCAATAAATAATGTAATTATAGTAGTTCGACGCATATATTTACCCGTAATTGGTAATAAGGGTATTCAGTCAGCATTTGTGCGGAAACCCCATCATTCGTTACTACTTAGTGAGTATTTCAAAGCATCAACTTTCTGTTCAATTATTAGTACCAGGGTTATGGACGATCAAGCTTTGAGTCAGAGCATTAAGCGGTTAGGTTTGTTACCAGTCGTATATGCAGTCAAGCCCGTGTTGGCACTTCTGAATTACAATAGTTTCCAACAGCTCAAGGCAGTTACTGCCGGGCTGGCACTGGGGCCGCTGCTCAAACGCCAGCCTAGATTTATATATAAGTACATGGTCCCGTATGCGGCGGCCAATTTCAAGCGCAGTACTCGCCTGGCCGTCCTGATCAATCATTACCAGTACATTACAAAATGGGCCAATACCGGTTTCTTCCCGGCAATGGCGCACAGTCCGGTAATCTGGCGTAAGAGCTTTGGTTCGGATGAGTGTACCATCGCGCTCTCGTTTCCCCTGCACGTATCCAACGAAGCGGAGCTGTCCCTTCATCTCACCTGGAATTCGATGCTTACCCAGGTTGTTTCCTTTGTAATTGCGCCGGGTTCTGTCGTGGGGGCCACCGGTTTGCAGGTGTTGCTGATCAGTCAGGTGCAAGGCTTTGCCAATGCGACACAACTCAAAGACATTACCAAGACGCTGGATGACATTACCCCAGCTACGCTGCTCGTACATGCTGCCTACGGCTTAGCCACAGCTTTACGGATCGATACTGCCGCTGGTGTCAGTCGGGAGAATAAAGTTGGAAAATGGCTCCACCGGCATTTCGACTACGATGCCTTTTGGCTTGATCTGAAAGGAGCGTTGAATGAAAAGGGCGACCTGTTTTTGCTGCCAATTCCGCCCCCGGAAAAGCCGATTGCCGAGATTAAGCGTAACCACCGGGCGCGAACTTTGCGTAAGCGCCTGTTCAAGGAAAACGTCCGGCAAGAGGTCGCTCAGTTTTGGCAGTCAAATTTCGGCCTTAACCACCCCGACCGGGCTGAGCCATTGACAAAGCCAGGGGAAAGGCAAAGCGATGAGCTGGAACTAGTTTCAACTTGCTAACTTCTTATCTAAAAGGGGATAGTGGTATCAGAGAGTTGCCCGATCAGCTGCCGTGGGTGGTGCAGAGCCGAATCTCCCGCAGCCTCCCGTTTCAGTCTTCACGCCTTTGCCTGTTCAGGGCGAAGGGCGCGAAGACTGAAACGCATACTCTGGGAAGCACTAATTGCGCACCAGTTTGAGCCGGGCAGTGAGTTGTTTGTTTTCCAGCAGCAGGTAGTACAGGCCGGTGGAGGGAGTGACCGTTGCAAAATTAACTTGCTGCCCCGTTCCGCCAGCGACCGCCTGGAGAGTACCGGTAGCGACGGTAGCCCCTAGCGTTGTCACCAGGCGGTAGAGAACTTCACCCCGGAAATTTGCGGGCAGTAATACCGTGAACCGACCATCGGGGGAGGGATTAGGGTACGCCTCGGCCGGCGCGACGGGGGGATTCTGGTTACCCGTTGCGGCCAGAGCGGTGGCAGTTCGGGCGGCCGAGTTTGTGACGCTAAAGGCAATGGTCGCGGCGCCGCCGGTGGTGCCGGAGCCGTTGGCGGCCGAGTAGGGGGTGGCAGTGAGGGAATAATTGCCCAGCGGGGGCGTCCAGGCGTTGTAGACGCCGCCGTTATCGGAGAACAGGGCGTAGGGAATGACATTCTCGGTGTGGTTCTCGACCCGGGCCCCGCTCAGGGCGAAAACTACGCTGCCCACCGTCGCGGGCACGGTGTTAGCCCGGATGTTCAGGTTGCGGGTGGGCAGGGTGGCCAGG
>JAYWCH010000247.1:0-6370 GCA_043780755.1 Hymenobacter sp. | reverse complement strand
GCTGAGCCGGCTGCTGGTGGAGCTTACCGATGGCCTGGCGACCGTGGGTCCCGACGATTATGACCGGCAGTACGATCAGATTGTGAGCTTCGGCGAGCTGCTGGCCACGAGCATCGTGGCGGCGGCGCTCAGCGGGCAGTGGCTCGATTGCCGGCCGCTCATCCGCACCGACCGGACTTGGCGCGAAGGACGCCTGGATTGGGTCAGCACCGAACGCGCCATTGCCGCCGCCGTGCCGCCCCTGCTGGCCCGGGGCGTAGTCGTAACCCAGGGTTTTCTGGGTGGCACGGCCGACGGGGCCACCACCACGCTGGGCCGCGAGGGCTCCGATTACTCGGCCGCCATTTTCGCCTACTGCCTGCGGGCCGAGGGCGTGACCATCTGGAAAGACGTGGCCGGCCTGCTCAACGCCGATCCCAAAATCTTCCCCGATACAGTTCGCTACCCCGAAATCAGCTACCGCGAAACCATTGAGATGGCCTACTACGGCGCGTCCGTGATTCACCCCAAAACCCTCAAGCCGCTGGCTGATCGCGGGATTCCGCTGCGCGTGAAGTCGTTTTTGGATCCGCAGGCCGAGGGCACGCTCATTCACGATTGCCAGCACCCGACGCTGGCCCCGGCCTTCATTCGCAAAGCCGACCAGTGCCTGCTCTCTTTTGAAAGCAAGGATTTCGCGTTTATCTCGGAGGAAAACCTGGAAGTGATTTTTGGGGCGCTGGCCCAGGCTCGCCTCAAAATCAACGTGATGCAGAACTCGGCCATCAGCTTCTCGGTGTGCACTGATTTTTCGGAACGCCGCGTCAATCAACTGCTGGACTTGCTGCGCGAACAGTTTACACTGCACTACAATACCGGCCTGACGCTGTTCACTATCAAAAACTACGATACGACCAGTGTGGCCCAGCTCACCGCCGGACGCCGACTGTTGCTGGAGCAGCGCACCCGCAGTACTTTCCAGTTTGTGTGCAAGGCGTAAGGCGCTCCGCATGCTGGCTTACTCTTATATAATAATATCATGGAACTGCTTATTATCACGCCGCAGGTCCGGCCGGCCGTGGCCCTCATCCAGCTCAACCGCCCCAAGGAGCTCAATGCCCTGAATCAGCAGCTGATGCGGGAGATCCGCGACGCGCTCAAAGCGCTGGATGAGGACGAGGCCGTGCGCGTAGTGGTGATTACGGGCAACGAGCGAGCCTTCGCGGCGGGCGCCGACATTAAGCAGATGGCGGATAAGACGGCTATCGACATGCTCATTGCCGACCAGTTCAACACCTGGGACCAGATTCGCAAGTTCCGCAAGCCGCTCATTGGTGCGGTTTCGGGCTTCGCGCTGGGCGGCGGCTGCGAGCTGGCTATGATCTGCGACATGCTGGTGGCGTCGGAAACGGCGCAGTTCGGGCAACCCGAAATCCGCCTCGGGATCATGCCGGGCGCGGGCGGCACCCAGCGCCTGGCCCGCGCCGTGGGCAAAGTCAAAGCCATGGAAATGGTGCTCACCGGGCAGTTGATTCCGGCCCGGGAGGCCCAGCGCCTGGGCCTGGTCAACCGGGTGGTGCCGGTAGAGCAGTACCTGGAAGAAGCCTACCGGCTGGCCGCCAGCATCGCGGCAATGTCGCCGGTGGCGGCCCGGCTGGCCAAGGAGTCGGTCAACCGCGCTTTCGAAACGCACCTGGATGAAGGGCTGCACTTCGAGCGCAAAAACTTCTACCTCACCTTCGCCTCCGAAGATCAGAAGGAAGGAATGGCGGCTTTTCTGGAAAAGCGTAAGCCGGAATTCAACGGCCGCTGAGCCGCGACCAACGCGCCCCTCACGGAGCCACCAACTGAAATATCTCCCCCGAATCCGGCTGCCTGCGGCCGAGGCTGCGTACTGCGCAGATCCGGCCCACGGACGGCAGTAGCGGCCCGGCCCGCAGCTGATCACCGGATGTTTCAAATTTGATAGACAGGCCTTTACTCCGTCAATTCCTTTCCTCATTCGTCAATTTCCTGCTCTCCCATGTCAGTTTTAGTCGGCAAGCGCGCCCCTTCGTTCAAAGCCACGGCCGTTATTGACGGCACGTTCGAGGAAGATTTTTCGCTCGATCGCTACCTGGGTAAGAAGCACGTGCTTTTCTTCTTTTACCCAAGCGATTTCAGCCGCGTGTGCCCCACGGAAATCCTGGCTTTTCAGGATCGGATCGAAGAGTTTGAGCGCCGGGGCGTGGCCGTAGTGGGGTGTTCTACCGATTCGCAGCACGCCCACTTGGCCTGGCAGCTGATGCCGCGCGACCGGGGCGGCATTGCGGGCGTGAAGTACCCGCTGGTGGCCGATGCCACGAAAACCGTGGCGGCCAACTACGACGTGCTGGGCGGTCACTACGACTACAACGAACAGGGTGAAATGACCTACGTGGGCTCGCCCCTGGCCTACCGGGGCCTTTTTCTGATTGATAAAGACGGCATCGTCCGGCACCAGCTGGTCAACGACCGCCCTCTGGGCCGCAGCCTCACCGAGGCCCTGCGGATGATTGACGCCCTGCAGTTCTTCGAGAAAAACGGCGAGGCGTGCCCCGTCGACTGGGAAGCCGACGCGCAATTATAAACGCCGGGCTGAATTGCGGACTGGCGCGGCCATGCGTAATTTTGAGACTTGTTATTCCTCTACAACATTGCGCTGAGCCTGTACGGCCTACTGTTGCGCCTGCTGGCCCCATTCGTGCCCAAGGCCGCCGCCTGGGTGGCGGGGCGGAACGGATTAATGGCCCACATTCGCCAAACGATCGGCGACGATCCGGCCCCGCGGGCGTGGTTTCACTGCGCCTCGCTGGGCGAGTTTGAGCAGGGCCGGCCGCTGCTGGAAGCTTACCGGCAAGCTTATCCCGGCACCAGACTGGTCCTCACCTTCTTCTCGCCCTCGGGCTACGAAGTGCGCCGGGATTGGCCGGGGGCGGATTTCATCTTTTACCTGCCCCTGGACACCCGCGCCAACGCCCGCGCTTTTCTCGACGCCGTGCAGCCGCAGCTGGTGGTTTTTGTCAAGTACGAATTCTGGTACCACTTTCTGACCGAAACGCAGCGGCGCGGCATTCCCGCCATCGTCGTATCGGCCATCTTTCGGGCCGATCAGATTTTTTTTCAGCCCTGGGGCGGTTTTTTTCGCCGGATTCTCACCCGCTTCACCCACATTTTCACCCAGAACGAAGCCTCGGCCACCCTGCTGCGCGGCCTGAGCCTGACGCAAGTGAGCGTGGCCGGCGACACCCGTTTCGATACCGTAGTAGCCACGGCCGCCGCCCCGCCCCGACCGCTGCCACTGGTCGAGGCTTTTCTGGCCGATGGCGCACCCGTGCTGGTGGTGGGCAGCAGCTGGCCGGAAGATTTACCCGCCCTACTCCCGCTGCTGCGCCGCTACCAGCACGAGATGCGGGTGCTGGTGGCCCCGCACGAAATCAACGAAACCAACCTCCGGCTGGTGGAAGAAATCCTGCCCGGCCTGGTGCAACGCTACTCCCGGGCAGAGATCGCCACCGTGGCGCAGGCCCGCATCTTACTATTTGATAACGTGGGCCTGCTAAGCCAGCTCTACCGGTTTGGGCAGTACGCCTACATCGGCGGGGCTTTCGGTAAAGGTTTGCACAATACGCTGGAAGCCGCGGCTTTCGGCCTACCCCTATTTTTCGGCCCCACGTACGCCAAGTTTCAGGAGGCCAATGAATTGGCAGCATTAAACTGCGCCTTCCCCGTCCGGAACGCAGCGGAGCTGGAAGCCGCTTTCACTTACCTCTGGCATACGGAGGACGCCCGCCTGCGGCTGCAGGATAATATGCTCGACTACGTCCACAGCCGGGCCGGCGCCACCCGCATCATCATGGCCGCTCTGCCCGGCCTTACCCCTTCATGACTCCGGAAAGCTCCTCTCCAATAAGTACCGGCAAACTCCTACACGGTACGGTGGTCAAATCGACTGGCTCCTGGTACATCGTGCGCGGCACCGACGCCGGTCAGCTCTACCGCTGCCGCCTGCGGGGAAAATTCAAGATTAAAGGCCTGAAAGTCAGCAATCCGCTGGCGGTAGGCGACCACGTAGATTTCACTGTAGAAGCGCAGGGCGAAGGTGCAGCCGTCATTTCGCACATCGTCCCGCGCCGTAACTACATCATTCGCCGCTCGGTGCATAAGACCGGGCACGCCCACATCGTGGCCGCCAATCTGGACCAGGCGCTGCTGGTCGTGACGCTGGTGTCGCCGGCCACTTCATTCGGGTTTATTGATCGGTTTCTGGTCACGGCCGAGGCTTACCATATTCCCGTGGCGCTGCTGTTTAACAAAACCGATCTCTACGACGCGGATGGGTTTGATTATCAAGCACAAATTGCCGGCATGTACGCCAGCCTAGGCTACCCAAGCCACACCTGTGCCGCCACCACCGGCGATGGCTTGCCCGAAATCGACCAGCTGCTGCACGGCAAAGTGAGCCTGCTCGCCGGCCACTCCGGCGTGGGCAAAAGCACGCTCATCAACGCCCTCGTCCCCGATCTCGACCTGAAAACCGCCGAAATCAGCCAGTTTTCCGACAAGGGCGTGCACACCACCACCTTCGCCGAGATGCTGGAAGTTCGCCCCGGCACATTCATCATCGATACGCCCGGTATAAAAGAACTGGGACTCGTGGATATGCCACCCGCCGAGCTGGCCGGCTACTTTCCCGAAATGCGCGCCCTGCTCAACCAGTGCCGCTACCACAATTGCCAGCATACCCACGAGCCCGGCTGCGCCGTGCGCGAAGCCGTGGACCAGGGCCGCATCGCCCTGCCCCGCTACGATAGTTACCTGAGTATGCTAGCGGGCGAAGACAACCGCCATTAACACCCTCAATATCAGCGGATTTTCCGCATAAAAGCCCCGTTTCCTTCGCTGGGAAACGGGGCTTTTAGGTATTCAACATTAACTGAAACTTCCGCGCCGATACTTACGGCTGAGTGATCCGGCTATTGGCTGAAACGGGTTTGAAACTTACTTGGGCGTGGGCAGAATCACCGTATCGATGACGTGGGTGATGCCGTTGCTGGAAATGACGTCCGCGATCTGCACGGTGGCGGGAGCATCTTTGCCGTTGCTAATCATCACTTTACCGTCCTTCACGGCGATGTGCAGCTTTTCGCCGTTCACGGTGGTTAGGTCCTGGCCGTCCTTGAGGTCGGCGGCGAGCAGGCGGCCGGGGATGACGTGATAGGTGAGCACGCCGGCGAGCTTAGCCTTGCTCTCGGGCTGCATCAGGCCGGCCACGGCGCCCTTGGGCAGCTTGTCGAAGGCCGCGTTGGTGGGAGCGAAAACGGTGAATGGGCCGGGGCCGCTCAGTGTTTCGACCAGCCCGGCCTGCTTCACGGCCGCGACCAGCGTGCTGACGCTTTTGGCGCCCATGGCATTCTGCACGATGTTTTTATCGGCCGTCATGGCTACGCCGTCGACCATGACGCCGCCGGGCTTGGCCATGCGGGCCGAATCGCCGGCCACGATAGCCCCAGCCTCGGCCGGAGTGACTGCTTTAGTCGTCGTGGTTTCGGTGGTGGCGGACTTGTCTTTGTTGCAGCCGGCCAGCAGCACTGAGCTAGCCAGGGCCACCAGCAGGGGGGTGAAGATTTTTTTCATAAGAGTACGAGGGTGGAAATGGGTAAATAGACCAATGAGGCCGTTCCCAATACGAAGTACCAACCCGGGTCATATGTTTCCCTTTCGCCCCCGCCCTCTTACCTTCGTTGCACCGGAAGAAGATTTTATTTTCCGTCGAATCCGTTTAATCCGCATCAATTCGCGCTGTATGAAGACCGCAGAAATCCACACCAAAAAGGGCATCATGAAAGTCGAGTTCTACGAGCAGGACGCTCCGAAAACCGTCAAGAACTTTATTGAGCTGGCCGAGAAAGGCTACTACGATGGCCTGAAATTCCACCGCGTTATTCCCAACTTCGTCATTCAGGGCGGCTGCCCCAACACCCGCGAGGGCGCTAAAGGCCAGCCCGGCACCGGCGGCCCCGGCTACCAGATCGACTGCGAAACCAGCGGCGACCACCAGTACCACGAGCGCGGCGCGCTGAGCATGGCCCACGCCGGCAAAAACACGGGCGGCTCGCAGTTCTTCGTCGTCCACTCGCGCGACAATACGGCCCACCTCGACCGCGTCCACACGGTATTCGGCAAAGTAGTTGAAGGCGTCGATGTTATCGACCAGATTAAGCCTAATGACGAGATTGAGAAGATTGTCGTGACCGAGGCGTAACTTCTTCGTCGGTCATGCTGAACGCAGGGAAGGACCTTGTCACGCACGAACGATTTGTTCTGGCGTGATAAGGTCCCTCACCTTTATTTAGTACGCAAAATGTTCAGG
>JAYWCH010000246.1:0-12893 GCA_043780755.1 Hymenobacter sp. | reverse complement strand
TGAAACAGAATCACGCAGAACAGCAGCAGCGCAATGCGGGTGATGTCCAGCGGCAGGCCGCCGGGGAGGGTAATGGTCTTGCCATTGGCCGCATCCACGAGCTTGCCCGCCACCCAGGGAAAGGCCATAAATGTGGCGCTGCTGAGCGTGAGCAGCACCATGCCGAAGATGAACTTGGCGCGGTAGGGCAGCACGTAGCGAAAAATTCGCAGTCCGCGCTGAAAGGCTTCCTTGGTAAGTTTAGGTTTGGGGGCGTCCGGCGCAAGGTCGGAGCCGCTGGTATTCATTCCACTACGGGCCATCGGTTGGATACTAATCTGCTAATTATAACGTGGTAAGTTCGGCAATCCGGTATGAGCCCCGGATGAAGCCGGGGGATTTTCGCGCCGTAATAACCATCCTTTTTTACTTCACCACTTGTAAAATTCCGGCGTTGCCGAAGGGCACCGGAAACTGAATCATCACCGGCACGGGTACCCCTTTGCGCCGGGCCGGTTGCCAGGCCGGAAGCTGGGCGGCGGCGCGCAGCGCCTCCGCATCGCACTCGGGCGAGAGTGATTTGGCTACTTTAAAGTCACTCAGAGTGCCGTCCACGGCCACGGTGGCATTCACCAGCACGTTGCCGTTAAGGTTCTTGACGCGGGCGACCTCGGGATATTTTACGTGCTGCTGAAAAAACATGCCCAGCGCGGCGGCCCCGCCGGGAAAGAACGGCGCCTTATCGGGGCGGTTGAGGGCACTGTGGGCCTGCGGGTGCATCTGGTCAGCCCGCAGCACGATGGGTCCGGATTTGACTGGGGCCGGCTGCTGGGCCCAGACGGCGGGCGCGGCGGCCAGCAGCAAAAACAAAAAGAGCGCGTTGGTCATCAGCAGTTAAACCGTTGGTTGGGCCGTGGGGTTCACGGCGGCGGGGCGGGAAATGGCCAGCAGGCCCAGGTACACGAGCGCTCCGTTGAGCAGCAGGATTTCAAAACCGAACTTATAGCCCCGCAGCCATGCCTCCGAGTGCGACACGATGAGCCAGGTGAGGCCCACCGCCGCCACGCAGGTGGGGAGCACTAGCCCGTCGCGCAGCCGGCGCCCGGTGAGAATACCGAAGGCGAACAGCCCCAGCAGCGGTCCGTAGGTGTAGCCCGCCGTGGTAAAAACGGCATCGATCAGGCTCTGATTATTGAAGACCCGGAAGATGAGGATGACCACGATCAGCACCACCGACCAGCCCAGGTGGGTAAGCTGCCGCAGGCGCGCCTGCCGGGCTTCGGGGTAGGTTTTGATGTCCAGAAAGTCGACGCAGAACGAAGTGGTGAGCGCCGTGAGCGCCGAATCGGCCGAGGCGTACGTCACGGCGATGATGCCCAGAATGAAGACGATGCCGGCGCTGAGCGAAAACTGCGTGGTGGCCAGGAAGGGAAAAACCAGGTCGGTATCGAGCTTGCCCGTGGCCTTGAGCAGCTGCGGCAGGTGGTCGAGCTGCAGCCCGCGCGCCGCCGCGTACTGGTAGAGCAGCACGCCGAGGGTGAGGAAGAGGATATTGACCCCCACAATCACGGGCGTAAACCAGAACAGATTCTTTTGCGCATCGGCTAGGCTGCGGCAGCTTAGGTTCTTCTGCATTAGGTCCTGGTCGAGCCCGGTCATGACGATGGTAATGAACATGCCCGACACGAATTGCTTCCAGAAGAATTTGGCATCCCGGAAATCCGAAAAATACACCTGCGACATCTGGCTCCCCCGTACCGTGCTGATGAGCTGCTTGAAGGAATAATTCAGCGCATCCGACATGAAGTAGATGCTCAGCGCCACGCAGCTGAGCATGGCCAGGGTCTGAAAAGTATCGGTCCAGAGAATGGTTTTCAGGCCGCCCCGGAAGGTGTAGAGGTAAATAAAGAGAATGCTAACTACCACCGTCACAGCAAAGGGCACGCCCATGGCATCGAACACGGCCAGTTGGAGCACGCCCGCCACCAGGTATAGCCGCAGGGCCGAGCCCAGCGCCCGCGAAATGAGGAAGAACAGCGCCCCGGTCTTGTAGCTCCAGAAACCAAACCGCTGCTCCAGATAGGTGTAGATGGACACCAGCCGCAGCCGGTAGTACAGTGGCAGCAGCACGGTGCCAATCACCACGTAGCCCGCCACGTAGCCCAGCACCACGGCCAGGTAGCTCCAGCTTTTGCCGTACACATTGCCCGGTACCGAAATAAACGTGACCCCCGAAAGCGAGGTGCCGATCATGGCAAACGCCACCATGTACCACGGGGCATTGCGGTTGGCCACGAAGAAACTCTCACTCGTGGCCCCCCGCGAAGTGAGGATGGCAATGATGATGAGAACGAAGAAGTAGCCCGCAATCAGGCTTAAAACTAATGTTGGCGACATAAGGGGCAAAGGTAGGGCCGGTAAGCGCCACCTTCGACGCGGGCCGGGCCGGCTATTCCCATTCGCGCCAGCGCAGGACTTCGCCCACGGCGGGCGCGTGCAGCTCCCCGCGCAGCATGCCGCCCGCCGCCGTCTCGCTCAGCTGCCGGAGCGGTTCCGACGCCGGCTCGTCCGACAGATTGAACGTGCCGTAATGCATGGGCACCACGTGGCCGGCCCGCAGCACGTTCACGGCCTTGGCGGCCTCGCGGGGGTTGACGTGGCTCCTGGCCATCATAAAAGCTGGCTTGTAAGCGCCAATGGGAATCAGGGCAATATCGATGGGGCCGAACCGGGCCTCGATGGCCGTAAAATGGTCGGCGTAGGCCGTGTCGCCGGCGAAGTAGATGAGCTTATCCGCCACCCGGATCAGGAAGCTGCCCCAGAGCACGCGGTTCACGTCGGCCAGCCCCCGGCGGTGCCAGTGGGCAGCGGGCAGGTAGGTGATTTCCAGCGGCGCATCCGGGCCCAGGTCATACTGCTGCCACCAGCCGGCCTCCTGCACCGGCAGCTCCGGCACCATGCCGCGCAGCAGCGGCCCCATGCGAAGCGAGGAGAGCACCCGCAGCTGCGGATTCTGCCGGGCCAGGAGCTTGATCGACTCCTCGTCGAGGTGGTCGCGGTGGCCGTGCGAGAGCAGCAGGTAATCAATGCCCCGCACTGCTTCAGGCCGGCAGGGCAGGGCGTGGCGGTGGCGCAGCCCCACCGAGCTGAACAAAACCGGATCGAACAGCAGCGTGACGCCGGCCACGCGCAGTAAAAAGCCGGCGTGCCCCAGCCACACCAGCATATCCTCGGTGGCCGAAAAAGCCGCCGAGCAATCCACCACGGCGGGCGTCCAGGTATCGAGCTTCTTTTCCTCTTTCTGCGGATTAACTGCCAGCTGCCACTTGAGCAGCGTGGCCAACCGGGGCTCGAACAGCTCCTCCCCGTTGGCGAATTCGGCCCCGAAAAGCTTGTTGCCGGGGTAGCCCGCCCGCACGGTGGGCAGGGCGTCGTTGCGAAGAAAAGTGATGCGTTTAGCCATGAGCGGAATTTTGAAACCCCCGGGCGGCGGGCGCCGGCCCGGGGGCATTTGGTGCACAAAAGCAAGCCCCGCCGAAGCATCGACGGGGCTTACTGGAAAAGTAACCGGGGGCGGAATGGGGATGTTTTGCCCCAGTTCAGCCGGCTTTTAGTTGGAGGCCTGACTCGCCAGCCAGGCTTCGCGCAGGGTTTTCTGATTGGTCGTGTACACCATTTTGTCCACCGCTTCCACGGGCTTGACCTGTACGTTAGGGTCTTCGAGCAGGATGAGCTGGGTGTTTTTTTCCACGCCGCCCCGGGTCTTGACTTTCACAAAGACCACATCGCTGGGCGAGTGCTTGCGCAGAACGCCTTCGAGGTCATCGGCGCTTTTAATTTCTTTGCCGTCGAGCACCACCAGCTGGTCGCCCCGGTCGATACCGGCCTTGTACAGGCCCGAGCCGATCTGCGAGTTGTAGGCAACCACGCAGCGCCCGGCTTCATCGAACGTCACCTGCCGGGGCAGGGCCGCGCCCAGCACCCGCGTCGGAATCACGACCAGCCCGGCCACCAGCAGATTTTCGTTGTAGCGCGGCTGCTCCCGGCCGAACACGTACATCCGAAAGAAGCGATTAGCAAACACCGTATCCCGGCTCACTTCGCCCACCACGCGCTGTAAATCCTTCATGGTGTAGGGATTAGCCGGCGCGTAATTGCTCTGCTTCTTGCCGTACTGCTGCCACATGGCCTGCATCACTTTGTCGAGCGAGCTGCGGTGGTGCTGGCGCAATTGCAGGTCCAGAATCAGGGCCAGGCCCGCGCCCTGGTCGTAGTAGGAGAGGTAGGTATTCACCCGGTTGGTGGGGTCGATGCTGACCGCGGCATCCACAAACGCGGCCTGGCGGCTCATTTCCACAGCTGAGGCGTAGCGGGCGCCGGGGCTGTTCTGGCGCAGGTTCACCCAGCGGCTGATGTCCTCGAAAAAGTCATCGTCCTCAATCAGCTTGGCCCGGCGCAGGGCCAGCCGCCCGTAATACTGGGTGAAGCCTTCGGCAAACCAGAGGCCGTCACTCATGTTCACGCGCTGGAAATCAAAGGGCTCCAGGTCCTGCGGGCGCAGGCGCTCCACGTTCCAGGAATGAAAAAACTCGTGAGCCACGGTGCTCAGATTGCGGGTCGCGTTCTCCTTGTCCAGGGGCAGCGGACTGGTCACCGAAGTGGAGTTGCGGTGCTCCATGCCGTCGTTGGTGGCCTGGGTCAGGTAGTCGGCCAGGAAGGTATAACGGGCAAAATCGAACGTGGGCAGCTCCCCGAAAATGGCTTTTTCCTCCTTCACCACGCGCTGCACCTGCTTGGCGTAGGCATCGAGCTCGCCCGCCGAGCCCAGGTAGAGCGCCGCCAGCTCAATGGTCTGGTCGCCTTCTTGCCAGGAGCGCACCTGCTGGGCTCCCAACGAGATCGGGCTGTCCATCAGGTACTGCAGGTTGGGGGCCGAAAACGTGCTTTTGTCCGCGCCGGGGCGCAGCTGCGTGGCGGCTTTCCAGCCGGCGGGCAGGTCAAATTTTACTTCGGCCGCCCGGCCTTCCAGGCCCTGAGCGTAGCAGAGCGTGGCGGGAATATTGAGGTGGGCGTGCTGCTGATCGATGCCCACGTAGGTCCCGTCGGTGCGGTCGCCGTAGAGCGTGTAGCTCATCATCACCGCGCCATCGGGGCCGGGCGTGATGTCCCAACTGTAGGGATCCGGCTGGTTGATGGTCAGGGGATGATTGGCGCCATCGGTCGCCACCACGTAGTAGACATTCTTGATAAAATCGTGCTGCGCGTAGCGCCCGGGCGAGCTTCGGGCCATCCGCACGTGCAGCGGCCCGCCGGGCAGGCCGGCAAATGTGGCCGTGATCCGCGCCTCGTGGTGCACGGCATTGGGAAACGACAAGGCGTAGCGCACCGCTGGCCCGGTATCGGGCTTCATTGGAACCGGGGTGTCGGCACTCGCCGGGACTGCCGCCGCCGCTGGTCGGGTCGGAGCTGCGGGTCGGGCTGCGGGACGCACCGGCACCCGCGGTTTCGTTTGCGCCCGGGCCTCAGTCGCCCCGAGGGTCAAAGCCAGGTAGAATAAAATAGTACCGAAGTGTTTCATGGGCAGAGGTAATGGGGGATAAGAAATGAAATCGCAGACTCGGACCAAAGTGAATGATAAAGGTGCGGAAAATTAACAATGAAGAAGGCTGCTTTGTCCGATAAAACCGCATCTGTAATAATAAAATTATATTACGGGAGAGCAAAAGGTCAGAGTGAGCAGGCTAAAATTACGGAGAAGTGGGCTTTTGAGTGAACACCAGCGCTTCGATGGCGCCGCCAAAAAAGATTTGTGCGCCGCCAGCCCGCAGTCCCAGGCCGGCCAGCGCCGGGTGCAGAGCCGGCAGCTCCCGGGCGCGGAGTCCGGTGGTGAGCCGGAAAAAAGTGTACATCAGCGCGAGCAGCCCCCGCCGCCAGCCGCGCTGGGCCGGACGGAAGTCGGCCAACAGCCACGGCGCCCCGGGCCGCAGGGCCGCCCGCAGCCGCGCCAGCGCCGCGGCCAGATCGGGCGCGGCAATGCAGTCGAGCACGAAAAAAGTAATTACTGCGTCAAAGCTTTCCGCCGGCGCCAGCGCGGCCTGGGTGCCATGCCGAAACGCCACCTGGGTGCCGGCTGCCGGGCTTTCGCGAGCCAGCCGCGCGCGGGCGCGGGCCAGCATCTTCGGCGAGGCTTCGAGGTAGAGCACCGTGGCCCGGGGCCGGCGCCGCAGCACTTCGGTGAGCACCCAGCCCGTGCCGCCGCCCAGGATGAGCACGTGCGGCGCCCCTGGGGGCAGGCCGGCCAGGGCCGCCCGCTGGGCTTTTTTCAACGCCGGCCCAAACACGAGGCTGCTCAGGCCGTCGTAGCACCACGCCACGCGGTCGAAACCGGTGGGCAGGCCGGGATCGACCGCCGCAGGGACCGGACGGATCGCAGAATCGGGCATGAAAAAAAAGGGCGCTACGAAAAAAATGAGCCGGCAAGTAACTGAAAAACAATCGCCGATGTTGCCGATAACCCCGAATATAGGAAAAAAACGGGCCGGGGGTTGCGCCGCCGCAATTTGTGACTGTATCTTTGTCCCATCAAAACGCTATCATTTCAACCGGAAAGATGGTTTTTTGACTATCGCATGCGCTTGTGGCGAAATTGGTAGACGCGCTGTCTTCAGGCGGCAGTTCCGCAAGGTGTGGGAGTTCGAGTCTCCCCGAGCGCACGTTTTAAAAGCCAGCCCCCGTCGGGCTGGCTTTTTGCGTTTTGCGTATGGGGAAACAGTTTATCCGTCCCCATTCTAGCCCTGGCACCTGGCCATGAACCGTTTTACCAGCCGTCTGCTGGCCCTGGCGGGCCTGTTCACCCTCGAAGTCCTGCTGGGCGTGGGGTTGTTCGTGGCGGCGTTTGCGCTCTTTTTTTACCTCAGTCGGGTGGTGTTTGTGCAGCATTCGGTGGCACTCGATAACTGGGCGTCGGATCTGGTCGACGGCTGGCGGCGGGCCTGGCCGGGGCTGACCGGCCCCGTGCGGTTCGTGACTTTTTTTGCCGCCCTGCCGTTTTTGCTGCCCGCCAGCATGATTGGGCCGCTGCTGCTGCGCAGGGCCGGCCACCCCCGCGAAGCTGGGCAGCTGGTGCTGGCCATGCTCGGGGGGATGCTGCTCAATCAGCTGCTGAAAACATACTTCCATCGCCCCCGGCCCAGCAACGCCCTACTCCAGACCTGGGGGCTGAGCTTTCCCAGCGGGCACGCCATGCTGGGCGTTACTTTTTACGGCTGCGTAGCGTGGCTGCTGGCCCGGCACTTTGGGCGCCCCGGCTGGGCCGTGCCGCTGGTGCTCTGGGCCGGCTTAATCGGCCTGACGCGGGTTTACCTGCACGCCCACTACGCGACCGACGTGCTGGCTGGGTTCGCGGCCGGCGCGGCCTGGCTGGTGCTTTTTCGGGCCGGGTCACAGCTGTTCCGGCGCGAGGAACAAGCGATTCTGGAATCGGAATAGCGGCTTCAGCCCACGGCCGCGCACTAATTATTTGCTGGTTTTGCCCGTCAAACTATCTGATTGCCAAGAAACAGCAGTCGCTCAAGCTGCCGTAGCTTCTTTTCCGTATCCTGCGCAACCCGCGGCGTAACATTTGTTTTTTAGCCGATGTTAACCTTTACCCGCAGCGCCAGCAGGCCCTTCACGCCCTGCAGCTCTTCCAGCTCCAGCTCTTCCACGCCGGGTTCGAGCAGACCGCGATCCTGGAGGTAATCAATGTATTCGTAATATTCCACGGCCTCGCGGCTCTGGGCATAAACCAGGGCAATGGTGCCGGGCTGCGTGAGGCGCTCGCCTGTGCCGAGCACGGTGGCCTTATCAATGCGCTTTTTGATGATTTCGTAGCGGATATTGTAGGCGCCGTCCACGTCGAACTGCCGCTCGTCCTGCCGGAAGCGGATGCTCAGGGCCTGGCCGTGGATGAGAATCAGCTGGGTCGTTTCCAGCGGCACGGGCAGCGTCAGCTTGAGGGCCGCCGTGCGCCGCGTGATCTCCACTATCGTCAGTAGCTGCCACAGGCGCAGATTTTTGAGGAAGACCAGGTCGAAGGGCTTGTCTTCCACCAGCGTGCCGCCCACGTAAATGTTGAATTCTACGCCGTCGGTCTTGTAGCGCTGAAAGTAGTGCGGGTACATGCGCTGGGCCTTTTCCTCTTCTTCGTCGAGGTAATCGCTCACGGCGTCGTTGAGCGTGGTGACGCTCCGCTCAAAGTCCTGCCGCCGCTTGTAGAGAATGCCCAGCTTGGGGTCGATGCTGGCCCAGTAACCCGCAATCACCGGACGCAGCTCGGCAATATGCGTGGCCAGGTATTCGAAAAGCGGCTCCACTTCGCGCTTCAGCGAATCGTAGATATTGGCCTCGTCGCCGGAGAGCAGGCCCGCCCGCAGGCGCTTCAGATTCTTGGTAACGTAGAACTTGAGCTCGTCCAGAATGGGCAGCTGCTGGTACTCCGATGCCTTTTTCAGGACTTTATTCGCCAGGCTCAGGTGCTCAATCAGATCGCCCTGAATGGCCTCGTTGCGCACCGTGCTGCTGCTGCGAATATCGCAGGAACCGTGCAGCGGATACACGTCCTCGAAGACGATGGGCTCCATTTCTGCCGTGCGGTTGCCGGCGTCGAGCTGGGCCAGCAGGTTGCGGGCCGCATCGGTAAAACGCCACTCCATGGTGGGGTGAATGGCGGTAAATTTCTCCCGGATAATGGCCTGCACGCGGGTCAGCAAGTCCTCGGCATTGCGCTTCACGGCCACGGCAAACAAGGGCAGGAACTGCGCCACTTTGTCCATATCAAACTCATCGAGTCCCCCCACACCGGGCGTGCCCAGCTCGAGCAGGCCCACCGTATCGGTGCCGTAGGGCAGCAGGGCCAGAATGGCGGAGTGAATGCCCAGGCCCAGAATCTGGGCGCGCAGGTCTTCCGGAATATCGGCCGTGGCTACATTCTTCAGAATCAGCGGTTCCCGCTCGCGGAGCAGGTGCTCGTAAATCTGCCGGAAGCTGCCGTCGGGCGCCTGTTGCTGCATCTGCTTGGTGAGAAAGCTGTGGTTGATTTTGCGGCCAAAATCCACAAAAGCCCGCTTCTTCTCATCGTACGCGGCAATGCCCAGCTGCAGGGCCGGCTGCGCAAAGAGCACCCGCAGCTTCTCCTGAATCTGCTCAAACCGGGCCGAATTCTGCAGCACGTCGCGTTCCAGCAGATCGTATTTCAGCTCCGAGAGAATTTCCTGCTCGGTCACGTCCACCAGGTGCAGCACGTTGAAGCCTTCCAGCTCGAAGTGCGCGGGCGGCAGCAGCTCGCGCCACAGCTCGGGGCGGTGGCGGTTGTGAATCAGCAAATCAACCTGTTCCGGCGTGAGTACCGGCGGTTCACCGACCACGTTCACGGTCACAAAATCGGAGTTGAAATCAACATCATAGTGCCGGTAGAGGCCAATGCCGTAGTCGGGCACCGTGAAAACGATGGTGCCCAGCGGCGGCAGCGCGGCGCCGTACACGCGATGCAGCACCAACTGATAGGCCATGAGCTCCATCTGCCGCTCCATGGCCGGCAGGTCAATATTGAGCGGCTGCTTGATGCCGCGATCCTTGTTAAGCAGCACTTCCTCAAAGTAAGGAGTGGCGTAAAAACAGTGCCGCTGAAACGGTCCGACCACGCCGCTGATGGCGCTGGCAAACGACGCCGGCGGAAACACAGCCAGCATCAGCGTCTCGATCAGGTCGTGGTGGCACTCGAGGAGCCGGCCCGCGCTGAGCGGGCCCCGGCACGAGGGCGCCTGCGCCACCTGCTCGCCAATGGCGCGGGCTAGCCGGGCCAGCCCGGCGTTCGGCGCCTGCTCGCGCTCCTGCCAGTAGGCGATGAGCGGTTCCAGGCTGAGCGTGGAGCGGAAGGGAAAAGCCGCGCCGGGGGCCGGCGTGCTGCGCGGCGCGGGCGGGGCCGGCGCCACCGGAGGGAGAGAGTCAGCAGGCATAAGGACGAAAAAACGAATTTCCGGCCAATGACAGCGGCGCGGCATCGCTATACGCAAACGGGTTTCCGCCCGACTACACCCGCTTCCGGTTCGGCTACTTTGTGACTTTGAGAATGTACGGCGCCTGCTTCAGATCCACCGTGCTGTCCCGGACGCCGGCCTTGCCCCGGGAGAAAATCGCGGTTTTTACGGAGTTAGTGTAGCAGGTGCAGCAGCCAGTGCCCTCAAAACTGCCGCGTAGGCCCACGCTATCGATGGTAATGGCCGTGATCGGCGCCACCGGCTTGCTGTGGGGCGGCTGAATGCGGAGCTGCACCACGTAGCGATAATGGTTGAGCTTATGAGTACCGTCGGCCGCGAAAGGCGTACTATTATTTAAGGTAAGATAAATAGAATCAGGTACCTGAGCGGCGGGCTGGATGATGGTAACCGAATCATAAGCCGCCTTGACTCCCGCCTTGTAAGGCAGCGGGTAGCGGCGAATGACTATCGTATCCAGATCACTCACCGTGAAAGCCGAGGAAAACCGCAGCCGGACAATGTCCGCCTGCGTGTCCTTGCAGTCGCAGACGTTGTTGGCGCAGCAGCCGCTCAGCAGCAAAGTACTCAGCACAAAAACGGTAACGAAGCGGGTGGGCACGAGGTCGGTCATAGCGAACCCAAAGATAAGGCCCGGGGTCCCGGCTCCATCCCCCGGGGACGAAGCCGGGACCCCGGGCCCGGGCAAATGAGTTTGGTCCGCCCGGGGCGCCCCGGGCGCGGATTAGCGGCTGGTCGTGGCGCCCGAGGGCAGCGTGGGATTTTCGACCTTGCCCCCGGCGAGCAGCAGCGGGCGCAGGCGGGCAGTAGCCGTATCGAGCTGGGGCCGGATCTGGGCGATGGCCCCGCGCAGGGCAATGATATCGGCCAGGCGCGGCGCGGTGCTCTGCGAATAGCCGTGGTACATGGCCACTTTCACTTCCGACGTGCCGGTGCCGGCGTAAGTGCCGAGCAGATTGCCCGCGGCGTCGCTCACCTGCACCTCGGCCTGCAACGTGGTTTTGTACCATTCCAGCGGCACGCCGATCACGGTCGGAATCATGAACGTGATGACCTGCAGGCCCTGCAGGCCGCGGCCCGTGCGCAGCGTACGAACCTTTTTAACCACGAGCTTAGCGTAGCCGAACGTGGCGGAATCGGTCGGCTCCGTCAGGTTCATGGTGCATTCCTGTTGAAATAATTTCAGCGGATCTTCGGCCTGCGCCCCGTCATTCATTGCGAGCGGGCCCTGGTCGGCCAGGACTTCCAGCGCCGGCAGTCGGGTAGCCAGCGCGGCCGAGGCAGTACTTTTCATCATCGATTTTACCGACACGCAAGCCGGAGCCAGCAGCAGGATCGACGATAAAGCAAGCAGGGCGGATTGACGGGTAAGTTTCATAGAGTGGAAAGAATAAGCTATAGCGGAAAAGGAAAAGAAGAAAATTGAAAAATCCAGTAAGGGCCGAGAATGATTACCAGACGCAATTATCAGGGGCTAAAGTAGCGGATGTAGTTGATAAAACGCCCTTTCTGTTGCGAATAGGCGTAAATAATAGATTACTCCTTTAAAACCTTTCGACTGGGTTAAGTTCAACTTTAAGAATATTAAGAAATAATATAGCGCTATTGTATAGCAGTGGGATCGGGCGCCCGGTAGTCATCCACGAACTCGCCTTCCCACCGCGCCACCACGGCCGAGGCCAGGCAATTGCCCAGCACATTGACCGCCGTGCGGGCCATGTCCATCAGCGCATCGATGCCCAGAATGATAAAGACCGGCCAGGCCGGCAGGTTGAACGAAGCCACCGTGGCCAGCAAAATAACCAGCGAGGCGCGGGGTACGCCCGCCACCCCTTTGCTGGTCAGCATCAGGGTAAATACCATGAGCAGCTGCTGGCCGAAGGAGAGGGGTACGCCGGCCGCCTGCGCCACGAATACGGCAGCCAGCGACAGGTACAACGTGGTGCCGTCCAAATTGAAAGAGTAGCCCGTGGGCATGACGAACGCCACAATGCGGCGCGGCACGCCGATGCTCTCCATCGCTTCCATGGCCCGGGGCAGCGCCGCTTCGGAAGACGTGGTAGCGAAGGCAATACTCACCGGTTCGGCCACGGCCGCGATGAAGCGGCGCAGCGGAATACGAGCCAGCAGCCCCACGGGCAGCAGCACCAGAAGGGCGAAGGCAATCAGCGCCCCGTAGAGCGTGAGCAGGAGCTGCAAGGCGTTGAACAACGGGGCAAAACCCATCTTGCCCACCGTGTAGGCCAGCGCGCCGCCCACGCCCAGGGGCGCGAAATACATCACCACGTTAGTGAATTTGAACATCACTTCCGACAGGCTCTCGCACAGTTCCAGCATCACGCGTCGGGGCCGCTCGGGGGTGAGCGCCAGCCCAATGGCGAAGAGAATGGCGAAAATAACGACCTGCAGGACCTGCCCTTCGGCAACGGATTTGGCGATGTTTTCGGGGAAAATATGCAGGATGATGTCCGCCGCCGTCTGCTGCGGAGCGGCGGCCAGCTGCTCTTCCTTTACGCCAACCTGCGAGATGCCCACGCCGGCCTTGGTGAGATTGATGGCCGCCAGCCCGATAAAGAGCGCAAACGTGGTGACGACTTCAAAATAAATCAACGCCTTCAACCCCATGCGGCCCACTTGCTTGAGGTTGGCGTGGCCGGCAATGCCCACTACCAGCGTGGCAAATACCAGCGGGGCGATGATAGTTTTCACGAGCCGCAAAAACGCGTCGCTGAGCACTTTCAAAGGCAGAGCTATGGCGGGGGCGTCGTGCCCGATCTCGATGCCTACCAGCATGCTCAGTACAATCCAGAGCGTGAGTGAGCGGCGCGGAGCCACAGCTAGTGCTAGGGCTCCCAGCGCGGCCCAGCGGGCAGCCACGGG
>JAYWCH010000245.1:0-31156 GCA_043780755.1 Hymenobacter sp. | reverse complement strand
CCCTTCGAGCGCGGCCCCAAAAGGCGAATAATTCCAGCCGATTCCTGGCTTTACCGTGTCGTGATGGGAGTTAAGTAAGATCGTGGACTTCCCGGGATCGAAGTTTTGAGACATGGCCCACACATTATTTTCCTGCCGTTGGGAAACCACACCGTGCGCCGCCAGAAATTCTTCAATCAATGCCGCCGTACTGTTTTCTTCCCGCGAAAAAGACGGCGTTCGAATCAGGAGAATTAACAGGGCCACGGCGTCATCGGCCAGCTGGCTGATTACGTCAGGCATAAGGTTGTGTTTAGCTCGCCGTTAATGCGTAGCGCATGTTCAATAACTACTTTTTCTACGCCGTACTCCAACGCGGCGAAAGCATTATCTAATTTGGGCAACATTCCATCGGAAATTATTCCCTGCTGTTTTAATTCGGCATAATCGCCCGGCGTAATTTTAGCAATGACCGATTCGTGGTCCTTGATATCGCGTAGTACGCCATTCATTTCGAAGCAAAAATGCAGCTCCACCGCGTATTGGTGACTCAGCGATTTTGCCACTGAGGCGGCGATGGTATCGGCATTGGTATTTAATAATTGCCCCTGACCGTCGTGGTTGATGGGGCAGAATATGGGAGTCAGTCCCAGCGCCAAAAACTGATGAATCAATTCGGCATTGATGCTGGCTTCGCTCAGATCGCCCACAAAACCGTAGTCGATCTCGCGCACCGGGCGCTGCACCGCCCGGATCACATTCCCATCAGCCCCGCTGAGGCCCAGGGCATTAACGCCGTACTGTTGCAGGGTAGCGACCAGGTGTTTGTTGGTTTTACCGGCGTAGAACATTGTGACAATATCGAGCGTGGCAGCGTCCGTGATGCGGCGCCCGTTCAGCAGGCGCGGCGGCTGGCCGAGGGCGGTCATCATCTCGCTGGCACCTTTGCCGCCCCCGTGGACCAGAATTTTTAATCCGCTTATTTCGGAGAATAAGCGTAAAAATTCCCGCAGATCCGGCTCGTGGTCGATAATGCCACCGCCTATTTTAAATACTTTCAACTGGGGCTTCATTCCTACATTCTGTCTATGCCTCAACCCGGGGCTGGGAGGCGGTAATCTCAAAAAAATCCCGGTAAATGTTGCATACAAAAGTAGGAGCTTTTACATTTGTGGCAGAACCAAGCCATTTGGCCAGGACATATTTGTCCGATTGGTCTTTCTCCACCATGCTCCTCCCGGTTTTCTCAGCTACGTTGTTTATTCCCGCCGCCAGGCCTGGAAGAACCGTAGCGTGCGAGCCCGTTTGCGCCCTGGTGCGACGACCGTAGCGGCTTCGACAGCCGCATGTTGACCCTCAGGGGCAGCTTTTTTCGAGTCGGGCCAGTATCCGCTCATTTGCTTACCGACAGATTTTGGGGATTTCGCAGCAAGCACGGCTCATCAGCGGGCGGCCCGACTACCACGACTCTGTCCCTAAGGTTTTTTTCCAATGACTATTCGGGTTGCAACAGCAGCGGACGCGCAGTACGCTGAACTTTTATGTAGTTGGTACGTCGAGTCGGCCAAACAGCGGGGAACGGGAATTGCCAAACGCGAACCGGGCTACGTGGCGAATAAAATGGCCGGCGGCGACAGCATCATTGCGTTTGTGGACGATAAGCTGGCGGGTTTTTGCTACATTGAAACCTTTGAGGATGACACGTTTGTCGTCAATTCCGGGCTCGTCGTAAATACCGAAATCCGCAAGAGCGGCGTGGGCCGGGCCATCAAGCGCGCCGTGTTTGATCTTTCGCGCTCGAAATATCCGCATGCCAAAATCTTCGGTATTACGACCAGTTTAGCGGTGATGAAAATCAACACCGAGCTGGGTTATAAACCCGTAACTTTTTCGGAGCTCACCAGCAGCGACGACTTCTGGAAAGGCTGCAAAAGCTGCAAAAATTACGGTATTCTGATGGAAAACGAGCGTAAAATCTGCCTCTGCACGGGCATGGTTTACGACTTTCTGGATCAGCTACCACCGGCTTCCCCCGACTCTATTTCTCCCGACCCTGTATCATGAAGAAAAAGGCAATTTTAGCGTACAGCGGCGGCCTCGACACGTCGTTTTGCGCCGTGTATCTGTCCCGCGAGCTGGACCTAGAAGTTCACACCGTGATAGTCAACTCCGGCGGTTTTTCGCCCGCAGAATTGCTCAGCATCGAGCAGCGCGCCTACGAGCTGGGCTCGGTAAAGCACGAAGTGATTGACGTGACGGACCGGTTTTACCGGGATTGCCTGCGCTATCTGCTGTTCGGCAATGTCCTGAAAAACGACACGTATCCGCTCTCCGTGAGCGCCGAGCGCATGTTTCAGTCGCTGGCCATTGCCGAGTATGCGCGGGCCAATCAGGCCGATTACATCGTGCACGGCAGCACCGGCGCCGGCAACGATCAGGTCCGTTTCGACGTGGCTTTCGCCGTCATCGCCCCCCAAACCGAAGTCCTGACTCCCATCCGCGATCTGAAGCTTTCGCGGCAGGCCGAGATTGAGTACCTGCACCAGCAGGGCTTTGAGATGAGCTGGGAAAGAGCCCGCTATTCCATCAATAAAGGCATTTGGGGCACCAGCGTGGGTGGCGTTGAAACCCTGACTTCGCACGAAGCCCTGCCCGAAAGCGCCTACCCTTCGCAGCTGCACCGCACCGCACCGGAACGCGTGGAAATCACCTTCGAAAAAGGCGAGCCGGTGGCGTTGAACGGCAAAAAAATGGCGCCCGTGACGCTCATTCAGCGGCTCAACGAGCTGGGCGCGGCCTTCGCCATTGGCCGCGACGTGCACGTAGGCGACACCATTCTGGGCATTAAAGGCCGCGTGGGTTTCGAGGCACCCGCCGCGCTCATGCTCATCAAAGCGCACCACTTGCTGGAAAAGCACACCAGCACCCGCTGGCAGTTGCTGCACAAAGAATACATCGCCAACTGGTACGGCACGCTGCTGCACGAAGCCCAATACCTCGACCCCGTCATGCGCGACATGGAAGCCTTTCTGGCCTCGTCCCAAAGCCACGTTTCGGGCACCGTTTTCGTGATGCTCAAGCCGTATCAGTTCGAGCTGCTCGGCATCGAGTCGAAATATGATATGATGCAGTCGAAAGTGGCTACTTACGGCGAAGAAAATAACGCCTGGGATGCCCGCGATGCCAAAGGATTCATCAAGATTTTTGGCAATCAGCTGAAAATCAGCGCCAGCCTGCACAATGAGAATTAAGGTTGGGATTGTGGGCGGCGCGGGCTTTACGGCCGGCGAGCTCCTCCGGCTGCTGCTCCCCCACCCCCACGCCGAAATCGCGGCCGTGGTGAGCAGCTCCAACGCGGGCCATGCCGTGGCGGCCGTCCACGGCGACTTACTGGGCGACACGGACTTACGCTTTCAAAGCCACCTCCATGGCGATGAAGACGTCGTGTTTTTGTGCCTCGGCCACGGTCATTCCCGGGCGTTTCTGGCCAGCGCCAACCTGCCGGCCCGCACGAAAATCATTGACCTGAGCAACGATTTCCGCCTCGCGGCCGACCGCGAAGTGGCGGGCCGGAACTTCATTTACGGCCTGCCCGAATGCAACCGCGAGCAGCTCCGCACCGCGAGCAACGTGGCGAACCCGGGCTGTTTTGCCACGGCCATTCAGCTGGCGTTGCTTCCGCTGGCCGAGGCCGGGTTGCTCACCGCCGCCGTCCACGTTTCGGCCCTCACCGGCTCGACGGGCGCGGGCCGCGAGCTGACGGACACAGGGAGTTTTTCGGCCCGCAACAACAACGTTTCCATCTACAAAGCCTTCACGCACCAGCACCTGGGCGAAATTGGCGAAACGCTCGCGGCCCGGCAACCCGGCTTCGGGCAGCCACTTCACTTTATTCCGTACCGCGGAAATTTTACCCGGGGCATTTTCGCTTCCGTGTACACCACCTGCGAGCGCCCGCTGATTGAGATGCAGGAATTGTATCAGCATTATTACCAGGACTCTCCATTTACGGTGGTTTCGGAACGGGAAATAAATTTAAAGCTGGCCGTGAACACGAATAAATGCTTCCTGCACGTCCAGCAGCACGGCGATCAGCTACTCATCACCGCCGCGCTGGATAATTTAATTAAAGGAGCATCCGGGCAGGCAATCCAAAATATGAATTTGCTGTTTGGACTGGAAGAGACAGCCGGCCTGCGCCTGAAAGCGACGTTTTTTTAATCGTCAATCCGCCGTAATTCCGCCGGATACCGGGCTGCCTAATCTCCCGGACCCACTATTTACTTACCCCGCCCATGGACTTATTTAACGTTTATCCGCTCGTTGACATTACGCCGGTGCGGGCCCTGGGGGCCACGCTCTGGGACGATCAGGGCCGGGAGTATCTGGATTTTTACGGCGGTCACGCCGTTATTTCCATCGGCCACAGCCATCCGCATTACATCAGCCGGATGCAGGAGCAGCTGGCGCAGATTGGGTTTTATTCCAACTCAGTCCACATTCCCATTCAGCGGCAGCTGGCGGCAAAGCTCGGCGCACTCTCGGGCTACGAAGATTACACCCTGTTTCTGTGCAGCTCAGGAGCCGAGGCCAACGAAAATGCGCTGAAGCTAGCCTCTTTTCACACCGGCAAGGACCATGTAATTGCCTTTCGCGGGGCTTTTCACGGCCGCACTTCGGGCGCCGTGGCCGTGACCGACAACCCCAAAATCGTGGCGCCCTTCAACGCCGGCCACCCGGTAACTTTTGTGGAATACGACCTGGTAGCCATCGCGCAAATCATGCGGGAGCAGCCGGTCTGCGCCGTGCTTTTCGAGCCCATTCAGGGCGTGGGCGGCATCATCAGGCCTTCGGATGATTTCCTGCAGGGCCTTTCGCTGCTTTGTGGCGCGCACGAAGTGGTCCTCATCGCCGACGAAGTGCAGAGTGGCTACGGCCGCAGCGGCAAGTTTTTCGCGCATCAGCACGCCGGGATCCGGCCCGACATCATCACCATTGCCAAGGGCATGGGCAACGGCTTTCCCATCGGCGGGACACTGATTTCGCCCAAATTCAAAGCATCTTTCGGCCTGCTGGGCACCACTTTCGGTGGCAACCACCTGGCCTGTGCCGCCGGCCTGGCCGTGCTCGAAGTAATGGAACAAGAGGAGCTACTGGCCCATACCACGGCCATGGGCGAATACCTGCGCGCCGAATTGCTGGCCCACAGCCACGCCCGGGAGGTACGCGGCCGTGGCCTGATGATTGGCCTACGCTACGATTTTCCCATTAAAGAATTGCGCGATAAGCTCCTGGCCGAACACCATATTTTCGTGGGCAACGCCGCCGATCCTAACGTGCTGCGACTCCTGCCGCCCCTTAACATTACCCGGGCCGAAATCGACCATTTTCTTGGCGCCCTTTATCGGGTAGTTCAACGTTTTAGTCCGGTGCCCGAGCTCCGCAAGTAACTAAATATGCGCCGCCGTTACCGATCATTTCAACTTATCCACGAGTAAGTCGCCGTGCGCCTGCGCCGGGCCGGTCTCAGCGTTATTTAATATGGAACAAGTCTAATTAATTCTGGCCGACGGGACTGAGATTACGGGTAAATCCTTTGGGGCACGTACTTCAGTGATTACAAACTCAAATACGTCCACCGCAGCCGAAAGATCTGCTACTTTAACGCGGGCTTTCAGTTTATTTCGACCATGAAAAATTTCACTTCCTTCGCCGATGCGGGCGATTACCAGACTCTACTCAACAAGGCCCTGGAGATCAAGCAGAATCCATTCGGCTACCAGCATATCGGGCGTAATAAAACGGTGGGATTAATTTTTTTCAATCCCAGTCTGCGCACCCGACTTAGTAGTATCAAAGCTGCTTATAATCTGGGGGCGCAGGCGTGGGTTTTGAATGCGGGCACCGATTCCTGGACCCTGGAAATGGCGGATGGCGCGGTGATGAATGGCTCAACTCAGGAGCATATCAAGGATGCGATTGCAGTGATGAGCCAATATTGCGATGTGCTGGGCGTACGTACTTTCCCCACGCTGACCGATAAAGATGAGGACTGCAGTGAGCTGATGTTCAGCAAGATATTGCAATATGCAACGGTACCGATCGTCAGTCTGGAAAGTGCGACGCTGCATCCGTTACAGTCTTTCGCTGACTTAATAACCGTGGCAGAACACAAGCAAAAAGAGCGGGTAAAAGTGGTATTGACCTGGGCGCCGCACGTACGCGCCCTCCCCCAGTGCGTGCCCAATTCCTTCGCCGACTGGTTCTCCGAAATCGACTGGATCGACTTTGTCATCACCCACCCCGCAGGCTACGAGCTGGACCCAAAATTTACCAAAGGCGCCCGCATCGAATACGACCAACGCAAAGCCCTGGCGGGCGCCGACTTCGTGCAGGCTAAGAACTGGAGCAGCTACCTCCATTACGGCCAGGTCCTGACCAACGACTCAAGTTGGATGCTCACCCCAGCTCACATGGCAGGCACTGACAACGCCAAATTCCTCCATTGCCTGCCCGTGCGCCGTAATGTAGAAGTATCTGACGCCGTGCTGGATGCGCCAGGATCACTCATTATTCAGGAGGCTGACAATCGGGTATTTTCCATGCAAACGGTGCTGCACGAGTTGCTGAAGTAGCAAGGTAAGGTTCGCTTATTTCAGTGTGAATCATGGCAGCAGCCGAATGATAAAGTTTTTCAGCGCATTCTTTTTGATGATAGTCACTAATTGACCGTTGCTGTAATGATATTCGTCCTCCCGGCCAGCTCTGCTGGCGCGATAAATATGATTTGATCCTGGGCTGAGGCGAAAATAATCTCCGAAATATTCAGCAAAAGCCTGGGGCTGGGCGGCCGGCTCACCAAAGAATAAATTCGTGACCGTGTAAGTGATGGGACGTTTTTCCGTGGCCCGGTAATGGTGTTTGTACTGGTCGGCCAGAATATCGTAGTGGTCCCCTTTCCATTCCGCCCGGGAGGCGAAATTACCCTGATTGGTATGCGCCTCTACGGTGGAAAGCAACAGCTGCCCCCCGCGGAACCGATTGATTACCTGATAGTAGATCTTTAGGTTATAGATCAGGAAGTTTACTTTCACATCACTGGTCAGCGTGTAAACCATATCGGTGCCGGGCTGCGATTCGCTGGTGGCCGTCATCGTCCCGACCCGGAGACCGGCCACTTCGATGGCGTAATGCCGGGTTTCAATCGGGCGGGAAATTACGGACTGTCCCGACGCCAGCAGAGGCAGATTAAGTAGCCCAAACAACGTCCTCCTCCAACCCCACTTTCCGGATTGCCGCATGTTATTGCTGGTTCAGATTCCAGTTGTAATCCAGGTACGTTATTTTGGTATTGTTATCAATTTTGGTGGTCGAATATTTATTCACCCAACTTACTACCGACTGGCCGTTGCCACTCCAGTCACCTTTGTACCAGTCGAAATATTTTGAGAGCTGCGCGGCGTCTTTTGCCGGGCGGTTCTTAGCCGGGTTGTTTACAAAATCGCGGCCCTGATCATCCAGCTGTCGGTCGAGTTGAGTACCGGTGTACGCCTCGGGTCGCAGGCGGGCGCACGACATCGACGCGCACACCAGCGCGAAGTGAATACGCGGGTCGTTGTATTTCTTGCGCAGGGTTCCGTGCTCGATATTATCCAGGCTCATTTTATTGCCCCCAATGGTAAAGAATTTGGCGGCCCAGGGCGTGGTCACAAACGGAATTTTGATCTTGGAGCCAATATCCTTAATGCTATTGATCGGGTAGTGATCCAGGACCAGCCGGATCGTGTAGGCGTTGTAGGCATTGATCCAGTAGGCCATCTGGTCGGCTTTGCTCCAGGTGGCAGCGGGCGGATTTTTGCTCACCATTGCCAGGTATTGGTTCAAACCCTGCTGGTCGGCCTTCCAGCCTTTATAATTGACCAGACCTTTGTCACTGACGTATTTTTTCAGCAGCCGGTCGTACGCGCTGTGGTCGAAGGGCGCGGCGGCTGGTTCGGCGGCCAAGACTGCGGGCCGGGGTTTGGGAGCGGTTAGCGACGTCAGGGTCAGCGCCGCGACGGTGGCAAGGGTCAGGATGGAAAGGCGGGTCATGCTCATCATTTTAATCGTTGGCGGAAATGTACGAGGCTGGACGAGGAAGAAGATTTTTACCGATCGAATACAACCCGGAGGCCACCCCGTAGGTTGCCGAAATCATTACCGAACCAATGCTCCTCCCCGCCCTGCTGGCCCTGACGGGGCTCATACCGCCCGACACGCTACCTAAACGCCTGGCGGTGTTTCCCTTGCCGTTGGTTTACTACACCCCGGAGACCCGACTGGCCTACGGCGCAGCGGCCACGGCCACCGTGCGTTTCCGGCGGGATGCCGGCGTGGCCGACACCCGCCCTTCGCAGCTTACCCTCGGTGTGGCCTACACCCAGAACCATCAGCTGCTGCTCTATCTGCCCTTTCAGATTTTCTACGACCAAAACCGCTACTATAGTTACGGCGAGGCTGGTTATTATCGCTATAATTATTTTTTCTACGGCCTGGGCGAGCAGGCGGTGCCCCGGGAGCTGTACGGCGTCAACTTTCCCCGCGTCCGGGTCAATGCGTTCCGGCGGATTTTCTCCGCCCTGAACCGGGGCAAACTGTACGCGGGCCTGCGGTATCAGTATGAGGATTATCGCGTGACCACGGTGGAACCGGCGGGCCAGCTGGCCACGGGCAGCGTGCCGGGCGGCCGGGGCAGCCGGCTCACGGGCGGCGGATTTGGCTTGTTCTACGATTCACGGGACAACGTATTTTTTCCTTCCAAAGGAGTGGTGGCCGATGTTGGCTACCTGGTTCGGAACCGGGCCGTGGGCGCGGGACTCAACGGGGAAACGACCCGTTTCGACCGCTACGTGGCCGACGTATCATCGTACCACGCCATAAGCGAGAAATTGATTCTGGCGGCCAATTACTTCGTCAGCTACACCCGGGGCACGGCCCCGTTCAACGCCCTCTCCCTGCTGGGCGGCGGCCGGCGGTTGCGCGGCTACTACGAGGGCCGGTACCGCGATCAGAACGCGGCCCTGCTGCAAACCGAATTGCGGCTGGGCTTGTATAAAAGACTCGGCGCCGTCGTGTTCGGGTCGGCGGGAATACTGGGGGATGAGCAAACGGGACTGCGCCTGCAGCAACCCAAGGGAGCGTACGGCGCGGGGCTACGGTTCGTCGTCAACCAGCGCGATCATCTCAATCTCCGGCTCGATTATGCCCTGGGCCGGCAGTCGAGCGGCTTATACCTGACCATTGGCGAAGCTTTTTGAGGATTGGAACCGCTGGATATCACCAAAAAAGCTGCAAGTTGCGTCCTCGTTTACTCCCAGCACCCATGACTTTTAGCGTTATCATTCCCACCTGCAATGAAGCCGCTAACATTGGCCGCCTGATCGCGGACCTGCGCCGGCACGATCCCACCGGACTGGTGGAAGTGCTGGTGGTGGATGCCAACAGCACCGATAACACCGCCGAAATAGCGCAACAGGCTGGTGCTACCGTGCTGCATTCTCCCAAACCGGGCCGGGCGGCGCAGATGAATTATGGCGCGCAGCACGCCACCGATGACATCCTTTATTTCGTCCACGCCGACGTGGGTATTCATCCCGATTATGTCCCGACCATTGAGCGGGCCGTTAGCCAGGGACACGAGGCGGGCTGCTACCGGTTTCGGTTCGATTCACCGCATCCGTTATTGCGCATCAACAGCTACGGCACTCGTTTTCCGGGTCTGATGAGTCGCGGAGGCGACCAGACCCTGTTCATTACCCGCCCGCTCTTTCAGCGGCTGGGTGGCTTCAATGAGCGATTTGTTATCATGGAGGACTTTGATATTATTATCCGCATCCGACGTCTGGCTTCCTTTCTCATTATTCCACAGGATGTCCTCGTCTCCGCCCGCAAGTATGAAACCAACGGCTGGCTGCGGGTGCAGCTAGCCAATCTGACCGCCTTTTCGCTGTTCTTTCTGAACGTCTCCCCGGTCCGCATTGCCCGCACTTACAAGGCGCTTCTCAACTACCGCTGATGCCGATGACCGTCCTCGTCACCGGTGCCAATGGCTTTCTGGGCCGGCACCTGGTGGCCGAGCTGCTCCGCCGCCATTACCGCGTCCGGGCGCTGGTGCGGCCGACGGGCCGGGCCGGTAATTCCGCCCTGCCGCCGCTCAGCGCACGGCCCGTCGAGTGTTGGGAGGGCGACATCAGCCAGCCCGCTACGGTGGCCGGCGCGGCCGATGGTTGCGAGGCAATTATTCACGCGGCGGCGCTAGCCCGAGTCAACCCGGCCCGCGATCCGGCGGTGTGGGCGACTAATTATAACGGTACTGAAACGATGCTAAAGCTGGCTCGCCGGGCCGGCGTAGCACGATTCGTTTACGTGGGCACGGCCAATGTCTTCGGCTTCGGTCCGCTGACCTGTCCCGGCGACGAAACCCGGCCCTTCGCCGGCCAGCGCTACGGCCTCGACTACATGGACAGCAAACGGGCCGCCACCGAATTGGTCCAACGCGCCGCAATCGTCGAAAACCTGCCCGCCGTGCTTGTCCACCCCACTTTCATGCTCGGGCCGGGCGATGCCAAACCCACTTCCAACGCCCTGCTGCTGGAGCTGTACCGGGGCCGGCTGCCGGGCTACCCGGCCGGGGGCAAAAATTACGTGCACGTCGCCGATGTGGCCGTGGCGACGATCAACGCCCTCACGCGGGGCCGCATCGGCGAATCGTATATTCTTGGCAATCGAAACCTGAGCTACCAGCAAGCTTTCCAACTCATCGCCAATACCCTGAACTGCCGGCCGCCACGCTGGCCGATTCCGCCCGCGCTGGCCCGGCTCTACGGGACCGCCGCCGACCTGACAGCCCGGCTGACCGGCCGGCCCGCCCTGGTAAACCCGGCCATGATTGCCGTGGGCAATGACGGACATTACTTCAGCGCGCAGAAAGCCGTGGCCGAGCTCTCCCTGCCCCAGACGCCTATCCAACAAGCCATTGCCGAAGCTTTCGCGTGGTTTCAAGCCAATCATTATGTTTGATAATCAGCCGGTAAAAGCCGTTCTGGCCGTACCAGCGGCGGCCGGGCCCCGACAGCTCCCCGCCGCGCCGGGCGCGTTCGCGGGCCAGGTGGCCATCGTCACTGGTTCCGAATCGGGCATTGGCCGGGAAACGGCCCGGGCCTTGTGTGAGAACGGGGCCGCCGTCGTCCTCAACGGGCGCAATGCCGTCCGGCTGGAGCAAACCCGGCAGGCTTTCCTGACGGCGGGTTTCGCCGTCGCCAGCTGCGTGGCCGACGTGACGGATTACGCCGCCTGCGAGCTGCTGGTCGCAACGGCGATCCAGCATTTTGGCCGGCTGGATATTCTCATCACCAACGCCAGCATTTCCATGCGGGCCTACTTTGCGGACATGCAACCGGATGTTTTTCGGCAGGTGCTGGACAGCAACGTTTACGGATCCGTTTATCCACTCAAAGCCGCCCTGCCGCACCTGGTTAAAACGCGGGGCAGCGTAACGTTTATCTCCTCCATCTCGGCCCTGAATGGCATGCCGAGCGGTTCGGCCTACTGCGCGGGCAAAGCGGCAGTGGCCAACCTGGCGCACACCCTCCGGCTGGAACTGGCGCACACGGGCATTCATTTTGGCGTAGTTCACATCGGATTCACCCAGAACGATGTGGATAAGCGGGTACTCGATGCGGACGGGCAGCCCGTGCCAATTGCGCACCGGCCGCCCCGCTGGCAGAAAACACAGGTTCAGGTGGCCGGCATTATTTTGCGGCACATCCGGCGGCGACGGCAGCGAACCGTCATTTCGGCCCTGGGCCGGCTGATTGTGCTGGTGCATACCTATCTGCCCCGCCTGGGCGACTGGATTGTGCTGACTACGATCCGGCGGATGCGGAATTTTTATGAGTGAGCCGGGCCGGAATCTGGATGCCGGCTCTTTCTCGTAGGCATAATAACCCTGGAATTATAAGATCGGAAAAACTTATTCCGGTTAGCTGGTTATGCATCCAGCCAACATCGTCATTTCTTAATACTCCCGATGAAATCCCTCAAGGCCAACGGCCACCAGCTTGCCGACTCGGCTTTTCAACTGACCGTCCTACGGCGGGAAGTGGCCGATACGCTGCACCTGCCCCTGTTTCACGAAAAGCTTACCGAGTCGGGCTTGTTCCCGCTGCGGCCCATCGCGCCGGCCGTGCTGCAAATCAACGTGGGCAAAATGTGCAACCAGGTGTGCCGACACTGCCACGTCGACGCCGGCCCGGACCGCAAGGAAATCATGACCCGCACCACGATGCAGGAGTGCCTCAACGCGCTGGCCCAGACCGATATCCCCACCGTGGACCTGACGGGCGGCGCCCCGGAGATGAATCCCGACTTCCGCTGGTTTGTCGAAGAGATCAGCAAGCTGGGCCGCAAAGTCCTGGTCCGCTGCAATTTGACAATCATCGTCGCCAATAAAAAGTATAACGACCTGCCCGAGTTTTTCAAGCTCCACGGCGTGGAGGTCGTCAGCTCGCTGCCCTCGTTCAGCGCCGAGCGCACGGACCGGCAGCGGGGCGATGGCGTTTTTGATGATTCCATCAAAGCCCTGCGCATGCTCAACGCCGTCGGCTATGGGCAGGAAGGATCGGGGTTGATTCTCAATCTGGTGTATAATCCCAGCGGCGCGTTTCTGCCCGCCGCCCAGGCGGGCCTGCAACAGCAATTCAAGCGGGCGCTGGCCAAGGATTTCGGCATCGTTTTCAATGAGCTGTACGCCATCACTAATATTCCCGTCAGTCGCTACCTCGACTACTTGATTGAATCGAACAACTACGCCGGGTACATGGAACGGCTCGTGACCGCCTTCAACCCGGTAGCGGCGGCGGGCGTCATGTGCCGCACCACCCTCTCCGTGGGCTGGGATGGCGGCTTGTACGACTGCGATTTCAACCAGATGCTCGACCTGACCGTGGCCAGCCCGGTGCAGCACATCCGCGATTTCAACGCTGTGGCCCTGAGTGAGCGCACTATTATTGTCAACCAGCATTGCTACGGCTGCACCGCCGGCACCGGTTCCAGCTGCGGCGGCTCGACGGTCTGAGGATTGAAGCCCGTTTGCGCTTTCACGAAAAAGACGGCTAACTACCCGCGCCAGGCGACCAGATCCTGCGCCGAGTCCACGTCGGACAGCGTGGGCAGTTGCGCCACGCGCAGGCCCAGGCGGGCCGCGTCGGCCAGCGTATCCGCCAGCACACTAGCGGTGCTCCAGTTTTTATTGGCGAACAGCTCGGGTTGCAGCTCGCGCAAACCCAATAGGTAGTACCCGCCATCCTCGGCCGGCCCGAGCACTAAATCATTGGTAGCGAGATGATCGAAAGCCCGCCGCAGCAAGTCGGGCCGCAGGCCGGGACAATCGGTCCCGATGACTACCACCCGCGCCGCGCCGGCCGCAAATGCCTGGGTGAACGCGTGCACCATCCGGCCGCCCAGCTCCTCAGCCGCGGGCTGCACCTGCCAGGGCAGCCCGGGCCACTCAGGACGCGGCTGGGTAGCCGCAGCGGCGGGAACGGGAGCCTCAGCCAGCCACACGGTAGCGGGAACCTGAGCAGCGGTCACGGCAGCAGCAGTAAGGCGGAGCAGGTCCCGGTAAACGGCCAGCGCCGCGACGGGGCCAATGTCGGCGGCGAGCCGGGTTTTCACGCGGCCCTGCACTGGTTCGCGGGCAAAGATGAGCAGCTGCTCGGGACCAGCCAATGTTTTTTGTTCCATATCGAAGCTCATTGAATCAGGACATTGCGGGTAAGCTACGGCAAAATACCGGGTTGCCGGACCCGAACCAGCCGTATCTTTGGAGCCTTGCGGCCGCTGTAAATCGGCAATTCCGGCGCCTTTCGGGCGGCGGGCTGGGCAATCGCCTGAAAACCACTCATCCTTCCCACCCCGGTAAGCAGCAGCGCCCGATCACCCCGGATCAAATCCCTGGGGCGGGCCTTTTGTTATACCAGCAAAAATTCCCCAAATCTCAGTAAATGACCGACATTTCCATTGCGCAATCCGTGGCTTTACGGCCCGTAAAACAGGTCGCCGAGCGGCTCTCCATCGCCGAAGACGACCTGGAGCTCTACGGCAAGTACAAAGCCAAGCTCCCCTTGCACCTGATTGATGCGGAGAAAATGGCCCGCGCTAAGCTGATTCTGGTCACGGCCCTCACTCCGACCCCGGCCGGCGAAGGCAAGACGACGGTTTCCATTGGGCTAAATGATGGGCTGAATAAAATCGGCCGCAAATCCATCGTAGTGCTGCGAGAACCCTCGGTGGGCCCGGTTTTCGGTATCAAGGGCGGCGCTACAGGAGGCGGGCACTCGCAGGTAGTCCCTATGGTGGATATCAACCTGCACTTTACCGGCGATTTCAGCGCCGTGGAAAAGGCGAACAACCTGCTGGCCGCCGTCATCGACAACGCCATTCAGACTCCCAATCATCCGTTGCAGATTGATCCCCGCGCGGTACTCTGGAAACGAGTTATCGATCTGAACGACCGTAGCTTGCGGGATATCATTATCGGCCTCGGCGGCAAATCCAACGGCGTCATGCGCCGCGATGGCTTCAACATCACGGCGGCTTCGGAAGTAATGGCGATTCTGTGCATGGCTACCAGCCTGCCCGATCTGAAGGCCAAGCTCGGCAACATTCTCATCGGCTTCAGCACGACCAACGAGCCCGTCTACGCCCGGCAGCTCAAGGCGGAAGCCGCCATGACCATCTTGCTCCGCGACGCCCTAAAGCCTAATCTGGTGCAGACGCTGGAAGGTAATCCCGCCATCATTCACGGCGGACCTTTTGCCAATATTGCCCAAGGCACCAATACAATCCTGGCTACCCGGATGGGCTTATCGCTCGGTGACTACGTGGTGACCGAAGCCGGCTTCGGGGCCGATCTCGGAGCTGAGAAGTTCCTCAATATCAAGTGTGGCTACGGGGACCTGACGCCCAGTGCCCTCGTAATTGTGGCCACCGTGCGGGCCCTGCGCCACCACGGCGGCGCCACCGCCGCCGGACGCGATACGCCAGACCTGACCAGACTGGAGAAAGGCTTCGCCAACCTGGAAAAGCACCTTGAAAATGCCCGCCTGTTTGGACTCAACCCAGTCGTGGCCATTAACCATTTCGTTACCGATACGGCCGCCGAAATAGCCTTGCTCCAGCAGCTTTGCGAAAAAATGGGCGTGACCGCCGTCCTCACCAAAGGCTGGGCCGAGGGCGGCGCCGGCGCCACCGACCTGGCCGAGGCCGTCCTGGCCAGTATAGAAAGCGGCCAGAACCGCTTTCACGCGCTCTACGACTGGAACCTACCCGTCAAAACCAAGATCGAAACCATCGCCCGTGAGATCTACGGAGCCAGCGGCGTCGATTATTCCACCAAAGCCGAAAGCGACATCCGCCGCATCAATAAATTGGGCCTAGCGGGCTTACCAATCTGCATGGCTAAAACGCAAAAGTCCTTTTCCGACAACGAAAAGCTGATCGGCCGACCAGTCGATTTCCGCGTGACGGTGCGGGAATTCGAGCTGGCCACTGGCGCCGGCTTCCTGATTCCCATTCTCGGCAACATGATGCGGATGCCCGGCCTGCCCGCCATCCCCGCCTCCGAAGGCATGGACATTGATGATGACGGGGTGATTACCGGCTTGTCGTAGCCCGCCGGAACCCGGGGGCAGGATATGCACACAATAGCCCGTAATTCATTGTAACTAAATGGTGCGATCGAAATATTAAATCACCAGTAAACCGTCTGCCGGGCACCAGGTGTCTGACAGACGGTTTTATTTTTTCAGCCCCAGCGTTTAATTATCTGGTCGGCCGACCACTTGTTCTTCCCCTCTGCCGGGCCGTTGGGACGAGTCGCGCACCAGCAGTTTGGGCTGGAGCACCACGCGGCGCGGCAGAAAATCGTTGCTGCGCTCCTCCAGCATTTCCAGAAACATGCGCACCGCCGACCGGCCCATCTGTTCGCAGTGCTGATCGACGCTGGTAAGTTTAGGGGTAGTGAGTGAGGCGAAAGTTTCGTTGCTGAAGCCGACTATCGCCAGATCGGCCGGCACCCGCAGGCCGCGGCTTTGCAATACTTGCAGGGCCCCGACGGCCGCAAAGTCGCTAGCCGAGAAGATCGCTTCGGGCGGCTGGGGCAAGGCGAGCAGTTGCTGCATGCCGGCCGCGCCATCTTCCAGGGTCATGTCCGAATGCAGAATCAGCTCATCCTCCACTACAACGCCAAATTCCCGTAAGGCATCGGCGTAGCCCAGCTGCCGGTTTTTATAAATATTCAGGTGTTGCGGGCCGGCAAAGTGAGCAATGCGCCGGTAACCCTGCGCCAGCAGGTGCCGGGTAGCCTGGTACCCGCCCGCCCGATCGTCAAGCACCACCGCACTCACGTCAAACCCCTCCAGAATCCGATCAAAAAACACCAGCGGAATTCCGTGCTTCCGGGCTTTCTCAAAATGGGTGAATTCGTGCGTAGAGCGCGAAAGCGATACCAGAATTCCTTCGACCTGGGCATTAATCAGGGTCTGAATGTTCTTGCGTTCGTGAACCACATCTTCATTCGACTGGCAAATCAGCACGTTGAACCCGGCTTTGCTGGCCACTTCCTCAATGCCCTTGACGACCATAGTGAAGAAATGTCCATCGATATGAGGCACCAGCACGCCCAGCAGGTTGCTCCGGCCCTTGCGCAAGCCGGCGGCCATGTGGTTGGGTTGGTAGTGCAGGTCGTCGGCTACCTTCCAGACCTTCTTCTTCGTAGCATCGCTAATGCTGGGATGATCACTCAGCGCCCGGGAAATAGTGGAAACCGATACACCAAGTTGTTTAGCTAAATCGGTGATCGAAGGGCGTTTGGAAGCCAATTTTATGTGATTAAAGGCAGAATTCGCGCAATAGCCTGCGCAAACCTACGCAACTAATCAGCGCATTATCTCCGGAAAGGATGAGGTGCTTGCTGAAAGGGTAAAACCAACGCCACCAGTGCAGAACCTAACGAGCATAAAAAAGCCCCCGCAAATACTTAATTTACAGGGGCTTGATATGTGATCCCGCTGGGATTCGAACCCAGGACCCGTACATTAAAAGTGTACTGCTCTACCAGCTGAGCTACAGAATCGGTACCTTTCACTTCCAAAGAGTATTCCCCTTTTTTGTGGGCACAAAAGTACGACTCCTTACCGATCTACACAACCTTGATCCAAAAAAAAGCCCCTTTTCTTTCTCTAGTGGCCCTTTTAGTGAGCTTAATCCTACTGCCTCTCTGGGGATTGAGTATCGACCGGCCCGCGAATAAAATCCCCACCGACTCCGCCGCCGGGCGCGCCGGGAGCCTGCAACGGGCCGATTCGCTCTTTGCGGCCGGACAATACGCGGCGGCGATCCCCACCTACCGCCGGCAGGTCTGGCAGCGGCGAAGGGCTTCGCCCGCGTTGCTTTTGCGGCTGGCTTACGCCCAGCAGCAGCTGGGCTACTATCCGGCCGCGCTGCTGTACCTGACTATGGCCCAGGCCCGGCAGCCGCGTGTGCACACCTGGCGGCAGCTGGTGGCGTTGGCGGCTCAGCATCGGCTGGTGGGTTATCCGGCGACGTGGCAGCAGGAGCTGCGGGTGCAGGCGCAGCGTTATTACTACCCCGGCCTGCAGGCGCTGCTAGCGGGCGCCGTGCTGGCGGCTATCTCGCTGCTGTGGCGCCGGGGCCCCCGGGAAGCCTGGCTGGGCTACGTGCTCTACGTTGGGCTGATCGGCGCCTATCTGCACTATCTGCGGCCGGCGCCGGTGGGACTGGTGGCGCGGGCGGGGGCCGCGCTCATGGCCGGACCTGGCGCGAGCGCGGCGTGGCTGAGCACGGCGGCCATCGGCGACCGCCTGCCGGTGCTGGGGCACGAGGATATCTGGTACCAGGTGCAGTGGCAGCAGCGGGTGGCGTTTGTACGCGCCGCCGACTTGTTGGTGGTGGAATAGCGCGGCGAGCTGACGCCCGCCCGTTGCGCTATTCGGCGCAGGGCCGGTACTTTTGCCCCATGTCTACTTCCCTCACGCTGACTGGCCTCTACCTCTACCCCATCAAATCCCTCGGCGGCTACGCCGTGCCGGCGGCCGACGTGACCGCCCGCGGCCTCCGGCACGACCGCCGCTGGCTGCTGGTGGACGAGAACAACCGCTTTCTGACCCAGCGCCAACACCCCAATCTGGCCCTGCTGACCGTGGCGCCGGCCTACAACGGCTTTCTGATCAGCCACCGCCAGCGACCCGATTTATTGCCCCTGTTCATCCCCTTCGAAGCCACCTCCGAGCGCACATTGTTCGTCACAATCTGGGACGACCTGACCTGGGCGTGGCGCGCCGAACCCGAAGCCGACGAGTGGCTGAGTGCGGCCCTGGGCTGCGCCTGCCGGCTGGTGTACATGTCGGACATGGTGCGACGCCACGTGGAGCCGGAGCTGAATCCCGCCGATCAGCTGGTGAGCTTTGCCGATGGCTACCCGTTTTTACTCATTGGTGAAGCCGCGCTGGCCGACCTCAATACCCGCCTGGCACAACCGGTGCCCATGGATCGCTTCCGGCCAAACCTGGTCTTTAGCGGCGGCGAGGCTTACGAGGACGATGGCTGGTCCGAGTTTGAGATCAGCGGCGTACCCTTCCGGGCCGTGCGCGGCTGCGGCCGGTGCGTGCTGACCACCATCGACCAGCAAACGGCCACCAAAAACCCCGTGGGCGACCCGCTGCGGACGCTGGCCACCTACCGCCGGACCGACGGCGGCACTTTATTCGGCCAGAATGTCACCGGCCCGCCCACCGGCCGCCTGCGCGTGGGCGACCCACTGACGGTGCTCCGCCACCGCTAGCGGAGCCGCGCCGGCGCCTAAAACAGGCCGAATAGCGTGTTGTTGATCTTGTCGATAATGGTGCCCAAATCCTCGGGGTTGTGGACGTAGTCGAGCTCGTTCACGTCCACGATGAGGTAGCGGCCGGCGGTGTAGCTGCCGATCCACTTCTCGTAGTGCTCATTGAGATTTTTGAGGTATTCGATGCTGATGCTATTCTCGTAATCGCGCCCGCGCTTCTCAATCTGGCCGATGAGTTTGGGCAGGTCGGCGCGGAGGTACAGCAGCAGGTCGGGCGGCGCTACCAGCTCAATCATCGACTCGAACAGGGCGTAGTAATTATTGTAGTCCCGGGTTTCGAGCAGACCCGACTCGTGCAGATTGGCGGCAAAGATGTGGGCGTCTTCGTAGATGGTGCGGTCCTGAATGATGCCCCGGCCGGCCTGCTGCAATTCCTTGATCCGCTGGGTCTGGCGGAAGCGGCCATTGAGGAAATACACCTGCAGGTGGAAGGCCCAGCGGGGCATATCGTGGTAAAAATCCTTCAGGTAGGGGTTATCGTCCACGTCTTCCAGAAATACTTCCCACCGGAAATGCTGGGCCAGCTTGTGTGCCAGCGTGGTTTTACCGGCTCCAATGTTGCCGACGATGGCAATATGCATACGCTTCGGGTTAAAAAGAAAAAGGAAAGCGCCAAAGGTAGCCGCTCCGCCGAATCCCGGATCCGGCTACCTCCCGGGCGCGGCTAATCCAGCTTTTGCTTCACGTCGCGGGCGCCGCGCAGGGTGTGGAATTCGCCCTGGTAGGTGCGGATGCGCAGCCGCTCTTCCAGCGGCAGCTCGGTGCGCACCTGCTCGTAGCGCTGGTTGAGGCGGGCGAGGACTTCGCCGGCCCCGGCCCAGTTCTGGTAGCTCCACTTCCGGCGCTCTTCGCGGGTGACGGTGATGAACTGCTCGTAGAGATCGGGGAGCTGCCCGGCGGTGGCCTGGGCCACGTCTACTTCGGTGCCCAATAAGTGAATCTGCACGGGATCGGCGGCCGAGCCGTGGCGGTTGGCCGCCTGACCGCGCGGCTTACCTAATAAAATACCGGCGGGACGGGCGCCCACGAGCTCGCCGCGCTGGCGGCGCAGGCTGTCGGCCGCGGTACGGGACTGGGCAAAGCCGGCCAGGGGCAGGCCCGCCAACAGCAGCAGGATGCAGGATGCAGATTTCATAAGAAGAACGAAAAAGAGCGGAAAAATAGCAGCCACAACGCAAGGAATGCGCCAACCGTATCGAAACCGGCGGTTCGGTTTCAATTTTTTCGCCCCAATTTTGTGTTTTGCCGCTTATGACTCCCGACGCCCCCGCTGCGCTACCGCAGATTGAGCCCGCCACGCTCACCGACATCCCCACCATTATCAAGCTCGCCGAGGCTACCTGGGAGCCGACTTACCGGTTTATTATCTCGGGTGAGCAGCTGGAATACATGTACCGGGTGATTTACTCGCCCGCCTCGCTCCGCCGGCAGATGGCCGAGGAGCACCACTCCTTCCTGGTAGCCTACGTGGCCGGGGAGCCGGCAGGGTTCACCTCGTTCAGCCCTTTGCCGACGGCGGAAGATGGCGCGGCGGGCTACAAGCTCCACAAAATTTACGTGCTGCCCACCCGCCAGGGCCAGGGCCTAGGCGTGCATCTGATTGAGGCCGTGGAAAATGCCGCCCGCCAGGCCGGCGGCAAGTTTCTGGATCTCAACGTGAACCGCTATAATCCCGCCATTGCGTTCTACGAGCGGCGCGGCTTTGCCCGGCAGCGCGAAGTAGACGTGCCCATCGGCCCGTACTTCATGAACGATTACGTCATGCGCAAGGAGCTCTAAGCCCCGGCTGCTTCCGGCTGCCGGAGCGCCGTACCTTTCGTCAGAATCTTTTGGGCAATTCGCTTTGTAAACGCCCTTCACCCCTACTCCCCGACCCCGCCATGCCCGTCAAACTTACCGTCCTTTCCAATGGCTCCCTCCGCGTGGAGGGCGAAGATATTGAGCTCGTTGATGCCCAAGGCCAGCCCTACGGCCTGGGCGGCCGCCAGCGCCTGAGCATCTGCCGCTGCGGACTCTCGAAGCAAAAGCCGTTCTGCGACGGCTCACATAAAGGCCATTTCGAGCACGACGCCGTGGCGTTCGATTTGCCCGCGCCCAAAGTTTAGGGTAACCAACTTTTTGAGTGAGGAGGTAATGGCCGGTAATTCCGGACTTTGCCTCCTTATTTTTTGCCGCCCCCGAGCATCAGCCACAGATTCTGGCGCACGATGTCACCCATGGAATCGCAGCGGTCGAACGCCCGGGTCTGGTGGTAGCGGTTGAGTTCGACTTTGAGCTGGGCAACCTTATCGGGCGGGGCCAGGTCGTGGCTGCGCATCACGTCGAGCAGGTCGCGGAGGCGGTGGCGCTCGGCGCGGGCGCGGCGGGCCATCAGGGCGCGCTCCTCGGTCTGGTACTGCCGCAGGGTTTCGGGTTTAAGCAGGCGGGCGCACAGGTCCACCACGGCGGCATTGTCCTTGAAAAACTGCGGCATATACATCACCCGGCGGCCTTCGTAGCTCTGCTGGTCGAAGTCGATGGCCCGCACGCGGTACTGCTCGTCCTCGAAATCGGGGGTCACGTCGATGACGTAGTTGTAGGCCCGCATATCGCCCAGCAGCCGCACGAAGCAGCGCTCGTTGAATTTGACAAATTCCTTGGCAATGCGGACGTGGTTAATACTCGACTGGTTGAGCCGCAGACGGATAAAGTCGTCGCCGGGAATGCCGGGAATGTGCTCTTCAATCAGCGTATCGCCGCTCACCAGAAAGTTCATCGCGTTGGGCGAGAGCAGGTGTTCCAGCTCCAGGCCGTAGAGCCGCGAGGCGTCGGCCTGCTTCACGTAGAAGAAGTCGTAGTTGTCGTTGAACTGATTGACGATGCGCACCCGAAACGGGTTGGAATTACCGAACTGGCAGTAGTCGATGCGATCGGCAATGAGGTGTTCGGTGAAGGAAAGGTCGCCGGCCGTTTTCAACAGCGCGTACACTTCGGTGAGGCCGTGGCTTAATTCGCGGAGGGTCTGCGGCTCGAAAAAAACCGTTTGCCAGAGCGTGTCGCGCCCCGCCCGGTCTAGCAGCGGAAACGAGTTGCTGAAGTGCCGCAAGTCAGTGTAGCTGATGGGCAGCGGGGCCTCCCGATCGTAAGTGCGCAGGTACTGCCGTAGGGCGGGCGTGAGCGGGTACGACGGTTTTTTGCGGGAAATTTCCAAGCTCAGTTTAAGAACGGCATCAGGTGAATGGAGGGCAGCCCGGCTGATTTAACCGGCTAGCTCGGTCACCAGCGCTACGTATTGCTGGCGGGCGGCGTCTTTGCTGGTGCCGCGCAGACTGGTCCAGGCGTCGTGCTTGGCAATGGCTTTGAAGTCGAAACCACCGGGGCGGGCACCAGTTACGTCGCCTTCGGTCGCCTGCTTGTATAGGGCGTAAAGCTGAAGTAAAAGCGTATTGGAGGGCTTAGTGGGCAGCTGTTGGGCGCGCTGGCTGGCGGCGTCGAATTCTTCCTGGGTAGTCACGTAGGGAGGTTGAAATATAGTGGATTAAAGTAAGAGGCCGCGTTGTACCTTGGCCGCTCATTAAAACAAACGTATGACGCGCAAATCTATTCCCGCCTGGGCCACGGCGGCGCTGTTGCTGACGGCTCCGGCCGCTTTCGCCCAGAAAACTTACCTGCACTGCGGGCACCTGCTGGATGTGCGCAGCGGCAAGCTGCTCGCCCAGCAAACCATCGTGGTCGAGAAGGACCGCATCACCGCCGTGCAGAGCGGCTACACCAACGGCGGCGATCAGGACAAGGTTATCAACCTGGAAACCCGGACCGTGTTGCCCGGCCTCATCGACTGCCACGTGCACCTGCTCTCGCACCCCGGCAAGGGCAGCAGCATGAACCAGTTCACGATGAACCCGGCCGACTACGCCTACCGCGCCCTGGGCGACGCACTGGCCACCCTGCGCGCCGGCTTCACCACCGTGCGCGACATGGGCGGCGACGATGGCGTGAATATCTCCCTGCGCAACGCCGTGAATCGCGGCCAGGTGGTGGGGCCGCGCATCTTCACGGCGGGCTCGGCCATCTCGGCCACCGGCGGCCACATGGACGACGCCGACGGCCTGAGCCGCGAGATGATGGAGAAAATCGGGCAGCCCATCAACATCGCCAACGGCCCCGACCAGTGCCGCCAGGCCGTGCGCGAACAGTTCAAGCGCGGGGCCGACGTGATTAAAATAGCCAGCACCGGCGGCGTGCTCGACCTGAGCAAGGACGGCAGCGGCCCGCAGTATTCGGAGGAGGAAATCCGCGCCGTGGTGGAAACCGCCCGCGACCTGGGCCTGAAAGTAGCCTGCCACGCCCATGGCGCCGAGGGCATCAAGCGGGCGGTGCGCGCCGGCGTGGCCAGCATCGAGCACGGCACGCTCATGGACGACGAATGCCGCACGCTGATGGTAAAAAAAGGCACCTGGTACGTGCCCACGATTGTCGCCGGCAAGTCGGTGGCGGATTCGGCCCGCATCCCCAATTACTTCCCGGCCGCAGTGCTGCCCAAGGCCCTGGCCATCGGGCCGCTCATTCAGGCCAATTGCGGGCGGGCCTACAAAGCGGGCGTTAAGATTGCCTTCGGCACCGATGCCGGCGTGTACCGCCACGGCGTCAATGCCCTGGAATTCGGCTACATGACCGGCGCCGGCATGCCCGCGCTGGAGGCCATCCGCGCCGCCACCACCAACGCGGCCGAGCTGCTGGGCGAAACCCCCAACCTGGGCACCCTGGAAGCGGGCAAATATGCCGACATCGTGGCCCTCGACGGCGATCCGTTGCAGGATATTTCAGCGTTGATGCGGCCCAAGTTCGTGATGAAGGCCGGCGTAACCTACCGCCAGGAGTAGGCGGAACCCGGCCGAACCGCTCCCGTTGCGTAGGCGGGGCGGGCCGAACTCCGGCCCGCCCCGCCAAATGTGCCAGCCAGCACCGAACTTTGGGGCGGGCTATTCTTCCGGCCCGGCAATCTTTCCAGTCTCATGAAGAAAACACTCCTGCCGCTGCTGCTGGCGGCCTTAACCCTCGTTCACGGCCCGGTCAGCGCCTGGGGATTCTTCGGCCACCGCACCATTACCCAGGTGGCGGTATACGAACTGCCCACCTCGATGCAGAGCTTCTACTACCGGCACCTGGTCGAAATCGTGCGCCAGAGCACAGCCCCCGACGAGCGCCGCAGCAGCGACCCCACCGAGGCGTCCAAGCACTTCATCGACATGGACCACTACTCGGAGGATTCGCCCTTCGCCAAAATGCCCCGGCAGTATGATAAAGCGACGGAGAAATTTTCAGCCGATACCCTCAAAAAATACGGCACCGTGCCCTGGGTCGTGATGGAAACCAAAGACGACCTCGCCGAAGCCTTCCGGCAGCGCGATACGCTGGCCATCATCAAGTACTCGGCCGAGCTGAGTCACTACGTGGCCGATGCCTTCGTGCCTCTGCACACTACCATCAATTACGACGGCCAGCTCACCGACCAGAAAGGGCTGCACGGCCTCTGGGAAAGCCAACTGCCCGAGCGGTTTATCAACGACTACAAGCTGGCCGGCGAACCGGCCAGGTACATCAAAGATCCCCTGGCTGCCATCTGGGAGGTGATTCAGCAGAGCTACGGCTTTCTGGGCGAAACCTTTGATCAGGCCAGTCGAATCGAAAAAGTGATGAAGCCCGAGGTGCGCTATACTTTTTCGCACCGCTACGGCAAAACCACCCGCCGCTTCTCCGACGCCTTCGCCGATGCCTACGAAAAAGCCGTGGGCGGCATGGTGGCTTACCGCCTGAAAATGGCGCCCACGCTGGTTTCCTCGCTCTGGCTCACGGCCTGGCAGGAGGCGGGCCGGCCCGATCTCAACGCCCTCATGCACCCCGGCAAACCCGGCAAAGACGAAAAAGAGAAGCTCAGCAACGAGCTGGTGGCCTGGAAGAAAAACACGCTCCCCCAGGATCAGCTTCTACTCGCCCAACAGAAAACCAAGAAGGTCGAAACTGTCGATGAAATCAAATCAGCCAGGGACGTAACCGAATCGACCACCGATTCGACCGCCCCAGCCCCGGCTGCAGCCCCATCCGCCACGCCGGAGCTTGATAAGCTTAAGATCAAAACCAAGGGCAAGGACGGCACCGAAAAAATCAAGCAGAAGGGCGACGCTCCGAAGTAATCCGGACCGGATGACCAGGAACACGGCGGTTTACGATGCCGGTTCGGCCTCGCAAGCCGGGCCGGCTTTTTGCGTTTTTTCCAACTACTCCCGGTCCGGCGGGCAGCCTTATCTTGGGGACTTCTTTCTTCTACTCTTACTTGCCTCTATGTCGATTCTCCCTCATTGGCGGCGGGCGGTGCTCGGCCTGACTCTGCTGACGGCCTGCAACCAGGCGCCGCCCGCCACTGCGCCCGACAAAGCTCCGGCGGTGATTCCCGGCCCCGATCTGGCGACTCTTACCGATAGCACGGCGCCCGCCGCGCTGCTCGCCTACGGCCGCCAGTATCCCGGTTCAGAAGTGCTGGTTCGCACGCGCCTGGGCAATATCCGGGTGAAGCTTTTTGATGATACGCCCATTCACAAAGCCAACTTCCTACTGCTGGCCCGCAAGGGCGTGTTTGATGAAACGATGTTCAACCGCGTGGTAAAGGATTTTGCCGTGCAGGGTGGGCAGACCCACAACGCCCGCACCATCCGGCTGAAGCGCTACCGCCTACCGCCCGAGATCCGCCCGGCGCACTTCCACCAGAAAGGCGCCCTGGGCATGGCCCGCTACGACGACGAGCAAAATCCCCACCGGCTGTCATCCAACACCGATTTTTACTTCGTGGTGGGGGAAAAACTGGCGCCCAATCAGGCGCGGGCTATGGCCGGCCGGCCGCTCAGCCCGGCCCAGCTCGGGGCCTACGCCAGCCGGGGCGGCGTGCCCTCGCTCGATGGCCAGTACACGGTGTTCGGCGAAGTCCTGGAAGGTCAGGAGGTGATTGACAAAATTGCCCGCGAGCCCGTGGAATCCGATAAGTGGCCGGTCACCGATATCACCCTGAAGGTTGAGATAATCCGCTAGCATCGGCGGTGGGCCGAAAGTAAAAAGACCCGCCTCCAACCGGAAGCGGGTCTTTTCTTATCGGGCGGAAGGACAATTCCTCGCGCTTGATTCAAGTGAGATGAATCAAATAGCTTACCAGATTTTGGCGCGGTCGGCCACCGAGCGGACCATTTTCTCGCTTTCCTTGCAGCCAAAAGCGGCGTGGAACTCGGGCATGTTCTGGAGCGGGCCGTTGGTGCGGTACTCGCCGGGCGAGTGCGGGTCGGTCTGGATCTGCTGGCGCATGGCTTCCGGACGCTGGTTCGAGCGCCAGATCTGGGCGTAGCCCAGGAAGAAGCGCTGCTCGGGCGTGAAGCCGTCGATGGACTTACCGGCCTTGGACTGGGCCGTTTTCTGGAACGCCTGGTGGGCGATGGTGAGCCCGCCGAGGTCGGCCAGGTTTTCGCCCATGGTCAGGTTACCGTTCACGTGGACCGAATCCAGGGGCGAGAAGGCGTCGAACTGCTTGCCGACCACGGCCGCTTTGGCCATGAATTTCTCGCCATCCTCCTTGGTCCACCAGTCGCGCAGGTTGCCGCTGGCGTCCGATTTACGGCCCTGATCGTCAAATCCGTGGGTCATTTCGTGGCCGATCACGGCGCCGATACCGCCGTAGTTCACCGCGTCATCGGCCTTGGGATCGTAGAAGGGCGGCTGCAGAATGCCGGCTGGGAATACGATTTCATTCATGCTCGAATTGTAATAAGCGTTCACCGTGGGCGGGGTCATGCCCCACTCGCCCCGATCAATCGGCTTGCCGAACTTGCTCAGGTTATCCTGGGTGCTCCACTCGGCGGTGGCAAACAGGTTGTTGAGCGCGCTTTCGCGGGAGATGCTCAGGGCCGAATAATCTTTCCACTTGTCGGGATAACCGATTTTGACGGCGAAGGCATTGAGCTTTTTCAGCGCCTCGGCTTTGGTAGCGGCACTCATCCACTCGGTAGCCTGAATGCGCTCGGCGTAGGCCGTGCGCAGGTTTTCCACCATCTGCTTGGCGCGGGCCTTGGCGGCCGGCGAGAAGGCTTCGTCCACGTAGAGCTGGCCGAAAGCCTCGCCCAGGGCGCCGTCGGTGGCGCGCAGGGCGCGCTTCCAGCGGGGCTGCTGCTGCTTGGCGCCGCTCAGCACCTGCGAGAAGCGGAAGCTCTCGTCGCCATAGGCTTTGGGCAGGGCCGACGTCACGGCTGACACCAGGTGCCAGCGCAGGTACTGCTTCTGATCGGCCAGCGGCTCTTCTTTGAAGAGAGCGCTCACCTCTTTCAGGAACTCGGGCTGACCCACGATGATTTCCTTCGCACCGCCCAAACCGCTCTCTTTGAGCAGCAGGGGGATATTCAGGTTCGGGTATTCGGCCGCGGCCTGGTCCACCGTCATCTTGTTGTAGTTGCTCAGGCGGTCGCGCAGGGCCACGCGGGTCCGGCTGATTTTCGCCAGCCGGGTTTCGATGCGGGTCACGGCGGCGGCATTTTTCTCCGCCGTCGCCTGATCGTCGCCCAGCATTTTCAGCACATTAACCTGATAGGTCTGGTAGGCGGTGCGAATGGCTTTGGAGCGGGTATCGTCCTTGAGGTAGTAATCGCGGTCGGGCAGCGAGAGGCCGCCCTGGCCCATGCGCACGGCGTACTGGGTGCTGATTTTGCTGTCCTGCGACACACCGAAACCGTACCAGCCCGTCGCAAACGACTTACGATCAGCGAGGTATTGCTGCAAGCCGGCCTGGTCTGAGATGGTGGCAATCCGGGCCAGGCGCGGCTGCAAATAGGTCAGACCGGCTTTCTCCACGGCCACGCTGTCCATGGCGGCGGCGTAGAAGTCGCCCACTTTCTGGAGATTCGTACCGGGTTTGGAGCTGCGATCAGCCGCCGCTTTGATCAGAATCCGGCGCTCGATGGCCTGATTGCGATCGGCCAGCTCGTTGAAAGCTCCCCAACGCGTTTCCGAAGCCGGAATCGGATTGTTCTTCAACCAGGTGCCCGAGGCGAACTGGAAGAAGTTATCGCAGGGCGATACCGAGCGATCAAGGTTGGCCAGCGAAATGCCGGTGCCGGTCTGGGCGGCGGGCTTGGCGGCGGCTTTGGGGGCCGCAGCGCCCACGGCGCCGCGGCTGGCGTTGCGCTGGGCCACGGCCACGCCGGCACTCAGGCTGCTCAGCACCGCGGCCGACAAGGCCACCCGGCGAACAAAGGAGAATTGGGACATGAAAAGCAGAAAAGTAAAGGTTGAGAATATAGAAAAATCAAGATGCAATAACGAAAAAAATCCCTCCTTTTCGGGGAGGGATTTTTTTCAGCTTTGTCAATTACCAGATTTTCGAGCGGTCGGCCTGGGCCCGCATCATGGTGTTGCCGTCCTGGCAGCCGAAGGCTTTGTAGAACTCGGGCATGTTCATCAGCGGGCCGTTGGTGCGGAACTGGGCGGGCGAGTGCGGGTCGGTCTGCACCTGCTGACGCAGGTACTCGGGCCGGGCGTTGGTGCGCCAGATCTGGGCGTAACCCAGGAAAAAGCGCTGCTCGGGCGTGAAGCCGTCGATTTTAGCCTGCGCCTTGGCCTGGGGCGTTTTTTCAAACGCCTGATAGGCGATGGTGAGCCCACCGAGGTCGGCTAGGTTCTCGCCCATTGTCAGCTTGCCGTTCACGTGCACCGAATCCAGCGGCGTAAAGGCGTCGTACTGACGGCCCACGGCGGCGGCTTTGGCGTTAAATTTATCCGCATCCTCCTTGGTCCACCAGTCTTTCAGGTTGCCTTTGGAGTCGTACTGCCGGCCCTGATCGTCGAAGCCGTGGGTCATTTCGTGGCCAATCACGGCGCCAATGCCGCCGTAGTTCACCGCGTCATCGGCCTTGGGATCGTAGAAGGGCGGCTGCAGAATACCCGCCGGGAACACGATCTCGTTCATCGGCGGGTTGTAGTAGGCGTTCACCGTGGGCGGGGTCATGCCCCACTCGCCGCGATCAATCGGCTTACCGAAGTGGTTCAGCTCGTCGCGGGTGGCCCAGACGCGGGCGGCCAGCAGGTTGTTGAGGTACGATTCGCGGCTGATATTCAGGGCCGAATAATTCTTCCACTTGTCGGGATAACCGATTTTCACCGTGAAGGCATTGAGCTTTTTCAGGGCCTCGGCTTTGGTGCCGGCGCTCATCCAGTCGGTCGCCTGAATCCGCTCGGCATAGGCCGTGCGCAGGTTTTCGATCATCACCTTGGCGCGGGCCTTAGCGGCCGGCGAGAAGGCTTTATCCACGTAGAGCTGGCCAAAGGCCTCGCCCAGGGCGCGGTCGGTCGAGCTGAGCATCCGCTTCCAACGGGGCTGCTGCTTCTTGGCGCCGCTCAGCGTTTGCGAAAAACGGAAGGCTTCGTCGCCGAACGCTTTGGGGAGCGCGGCCGTCACACTGCTCACCAGGTGAAAGCGCAGGTACTGCTTCTGGTCGGCAATCGGCTCCTCTTTGAGCATGGCGCTCACTTCTTTGATGAAGTCGGGCTGACCCACAATGATTTCCCGGGCCGCGCCCAGGCCATTTTCCTTGAGCGTGAGCGGCAGGTCGAGGTTGGGATAGGCGACGCTGGCCTCGGCCACCGTCATCTTGTTGTAGTTGGCGTAGGGATCGCGCAGGTCCACGCGGCTTTTGCTGGCTTTGGCCAGGCGCGTTTCGAGGCGCTGCACAGTGGCGGCGTTGGCTTTGGCCGTGGCCGCATCATCGCCCAACATCTTGAAAGTGTTGGTCAGGTACGTATCATAGGCCGTGCGAATGGCTTTCGAGCGCGCGTCATCCTTCAGGTAATAATCGCGGTCGGGCAATGAAAGGCCGCCCTGACCAATCTGCACGGCGTACTGGGTACTGATTTTTTCATCCTGGCCCACGCCCGAATTGTACCAGACACTGCCGGCCTGCGCCTTGGGGTCGGCCAGAAAATGCTGCATCCCGCTCAGATCCTTGATGGCCGCGATGCGGTTCAGGTGCGGCTGCAAATACTTCAGACCGCCCGTTTCGATGGCGGCCGAATCCATGGCGGAGGCGTAGAAATCGCCCACTTTCTGGGCATTCGAACCCTTGGGCGCCTTGCTGGCATTGCGGGCGGCATCGTTGAGAATGGCGCGCAGCGTGGCATTGTTGTGATCGGCCAGCTCATTGAAAGAGCCCCAGCGCGACTCAGCGGCCGGAATCGGGTTGTTTTTCAGCCAGTTGCCCGACGCGTAGTGGAAGAAGTCCTCGCAAGGCTTCACCGACGGATCAATGTTGGCAATGGTGATGCCCACGCCTTTCTGCGGCGGCGCGGGCGCCGGCTTGGTGGTGGGCGGTCCCGCCGCTACGGTAGCAGCTAGGCCACCCAAACCGATTACGGCCAGGCTCAGCCGCCGGGCAATAGTAGTTGAGAACATGAGGAGTGAAATTGGGGGTGGGAAATAATGCCGTGAAGCTACGGACATCCGGCCGACAGCAGGGTTGCACGAACGTAGCGCTTATTTGCCATAGGCCCGCGCCGCCCAACACCCCGTAACTTGCAGCCATGCCGCTCTACAACCGTCGCCCGGAGCTTCCGCCCGCCCTCCCGCCCGCCCCGCTGGGCCTGACCGAGCTGCTGGGCCGCGTGCGCCAAGTCCTGCAGCAGCAGCTGGCCGATTCTTACTGGGTGGTGGCCGAAGTAGCCGAGCTCACCCTGCCCCGCTTTGCCGGCGCGCACTGCTACCTCACCCTCACCGAACAGACGGTTGACGAGCGCGGCACGCCCGTCAAGGCCCAGGCCCGGGCCACGCTCTGGAGCCAGCGCTACCAGCAGCTCGGCCCGGCATTTGAGCGGCAGACCGGCCAGCCGCTGCGCGCCGGCCTACGGCTGCTGCTGCGGGTGCAGGTGCGTTTCCACGAGCAGTACGGGCTGAGCCTCGACGTGGTGGCCATCGACCCCAGCTACACCGTGGGCGAGTTGGCGCTGCTGCGCCTGAAAACGCTGCGGCTACTAGAAGAAAAAGGGCTGCTCGAGCGGCAGAAGCGGCTGCCACTGCCGCTGGCCCCGCAACGGCTGGCGGTAATCTCGTCGCCCACGGCGGCGGGTTTCCAGGATTTTGTGCAGCAGCTATCGGAAGCGCCCTATGATTTTGCGCTCACCCTATTTCCGGCGGCCATGCAGGGCGATGAGGCGCCG
>JAYWCH010000244.1:0-11286 GCA_043780755.1 Hymenobacter sp. | reverse complement strand
GATTACCCTCAGCAGTGCTCTGCATGACGCCCATTCGGATAAGCGCTAAGCTGGTTTCAAAATGGCCACAACTGTCAGGCACCGTAAGTCAATTTAAATAATTCTATACCTGCACAGCCCGCGAACGACTGATTTGACCTACTTTGGCCCACCAAACGCTCACCTCATTCCTCGTCTTATGGTTGCATTTCTTACTTCTCTGCGCTTAGCGACCGTGGCCGGGCTGCTGGCGGCGGCCGCGCTGCCGGCCCACGCCCAACAGCCCGGTCCCAACGATGCCGCCCTCCAGGCCCGCCTGCTTGCAGACACCAGCTACATCCAGGCGCACTACACCCGCACCGATTACCAGATTGCCATGCGCGACGGCAAGCGGCTCTACACCATCGTGTACGCGCCGGTGGATGCCGCCACCAAAGCCTACCCCATTCTGTTCGACCGCACGCCGTACTCGATCGGGCCGTACGGCAAGGGGCGCTTCAAAACGGCGCTGGGGCCGTCGTCGGCCATGATGCACGAGGGCTACATCTTCGCCTACCAGGACGTGCGCGGCCGCTACCTGAGCGAAGGCGACTTCCTCGACATGCGCCCCGAGAAAGATCAGCACCGCGGCAAGCAGGACATCGACGAGAGCACCGATACCTTCGACAGCATCGAGTGGCTGCTGCGGCACGGCCCCAAAAACAACGGGCGCGTGGGCATGTGGGGCATTTCCTACCCCGGCTTCTACACTTCCACCGGCCTGCTCAGCCGGCACCCGGCGCTGAAGGCGGCCTCCCCGCAGGCGCCCATTGCCGACTGGTTCTGGGATGATTTTCACCACAATGGCGCGCTGTTTCTGCCCCACGGCTTCAACTTTTTGTCGAGCTTCGGCCTGGCCCGGCCCCAGCCGACGAGCGATAAAAACCCCGCCTTCCGGCACGGCACGCCCGACGGCTACGATTTCTTCCTGCGCCTGGGCCCGGTGAAAAACGCCAACGAAAAATACCTCCACCACACCGTGGCCTTCTGGGATGAGATGATGGCGCACCCCAACTACGACGCTTTCTGGGAAGCCCGCAACCTGCGCCCGCACCTCACCAACCTCAAGGACGTAGCCGTGCTCACCGTCGGCGGCTTCAACGATGCCGAGGATTTATTCGGGGCCCTGAATACGTATCAGAGCATCAAAAAGCAAAATCCCCAGCTCTCCAACCGCCTTGTAATGGGCCCCTGGGTACACGGCGGCTGGTCGCGCGGCACCGGCGAGCTGGTCGGCAACGTCGATTACGGCCCTTCACCCTCACTTTACTACCAGGAAAATATCGAGGCACCATTCTTCAAAACCTACCTCAAAGACGCTAAGCCCGACGCCAGCAAGCTGGCCGAAGCCTGCATCTTCGAAGGGGGCACTAACCGCTGGCGCACCTTCGCGGCCTGGCCGCCGAAGGAGGCGCAGGATCAGACACTGTTCTTCCAGCCCGACGGTAAAATTTCGTTCGAAAAGCCCGCCGCCGGCAGTGAGTTCGACCAGTTTCTCAGCGATCCGGCCCACCCCGTGCCCTTCACCGAAGCCACCAACGTGGGCATGACCCGCGAGTACATGACCGACGACCAGCGCTTCGCCAGCCGTCGTCCCGACGTGCTCACCTACCAGACCGACCCGCTCACCGACCCGCTCACCCTGGCCGGCCCCATTCAGGCCCTGCTGCAAGTCGCCACTACCGGCTCCGATGCCGACTGGGTGGTGAAAATCATCGACGTTTACCCCGACAACACGCCCGATAATCCGCGTAACCTGCCCAACGTTCACCTCGGCGGCTACCAGCAGATGGTGCGCTCCGAGGTCATGCGCGGCCGGTTCCGCAACAGCTTCGCGAAGCCCGAAGCCTTCGTGCCCAACGCCGTTACGGCCGTGCCCTTCACCGTGCAGGACCTGTGCCACACCTTCCGCCCGGGCCACCGGCTCATGGTGCAGGTGCAGAGCACCTGGTTTCCGCTCGTCGACCGCAACCCGCAGCAATACGTGGCCAACATCAACGAAGCGACAGTAGCGGATTTTCAGTCCGCTACCCATCGCCTCTACCACTCCCCGGCCCACGCCTCGCAGCTGGTTTTGAAAGTATTGCCGCAGTAAAAACGGAAGGGTTTTCCTACCGCTAAAATGACCGGCTCTCCGTAAGGGCCGGTCTTTTTAGTTTTTGAATTATTAAAAAGCGCTCAGCGCAGCGCCCGCAGCTGCGTTAGCGCGGCCTGGGTTTCCTGCTGCCGGTGGTGTTCTTTTTCTTCTTCCGAAGCCGGGTTTTTAATCTGGGAACCGTAGAAAACCAGGATATTTTGCCGGGCCACCGGGTTCAGGTTTTCGAATTTGCGGACGGCCAGCTTGCGCAGCCACTCGCCGTAGGTTTCGTCGGCCTTGGCGTATTCGCCGGCGCGGGTGGGGTGGCCGGTGTCAAAATCGGCATTGATCAAAACCAGCGGCGCGGCCAGCGAATCGGCGGGCTGGCGGGCCACTTCGGCGCAATAGCTGGTCATCACCTGCCGGAAGCTGGCCTTGAATAACTGCTGGGCCTCGGGCGTGGGCAGCTTGAAAGCAAAGGGCTTGAGCGGCCCGATCTTGGGTAGCACCCGAATGAAGTACGAGATGATCCGGGCGCCAAAACCCGGCTGGTGGTACTCCGAACCGTATTCCCGCCGAAACGCCCGGGGACTGACGTGCGCCAGGTAGTCGCGCCGACGCGCGCCCGGACTCAACTGCACAATCTCCTTGCGCTTATAGTACCACGCCGCCCGGGCGGCCGTCGGAATTAACTCACTCACCGCGAAGCGAAAGCTGGCAATGCTCAGGTCTACGTTCACAATCACCTGCCCCAGCTCCAGGCCGTAGGTTTGGAGGAAAGCACGCTCCAGCACCCCCTTGCTTACTTTAAACCCAATATTCTTGTGGTAATCCTGGCTGTGGTACTTACCGTTGGCCAGCTGCACTACATCGAAGGCAAACTCGAGCTGGGTGTGCTGCTTGGGGGCTTGATTGTAGGTAATGATGTCGCCGAATTTCGCTTTCAGCTCCGGGTAAACCGAGGCCATGGCGCGGTTGGTACCGGCGGGATGGCCGTTGAGGTCGGCCGCGTAGTGAGCCAGCGCCCCGAGGGCAAACGCGTAATCATTCCGGTCGCGGGCCTGCCCGATGAGGTTGCGGACAAAATCGCCCGAGCGCACGTAATGCGTCAGATTAGTAAACAGCTCCGAGCCAAAGGGATAGTAGCCCATATCCTGAATAATAGCTCCTCCGTAGGCATACGCCTTGGCCTCCAGCAGCTGCTCGGCGGTGGAACTGGGGTAGCGCCGCGTAATGGCCGGCACCAGGCAACGCTCCCAGGTCGAATCAATATTAGCCTGGTGGCTGAGCACCGAGTAAGCCGCTGCCGGACGGGCCGCTCCGGCCAGCCCGAGCGCCAGCAAAATCAAATAAAAACGCAACATAATGCGGGGAATAGAGAAGCAACGGGTAAGGGTTCGTGCAACGCCAAAACATTCCTCACCGTTGCCCGGCCGCCCGGCGCGCCGGCTCTAAACAGCAACGGCCCACCCGTCGGGTGAGCCGTTTCCAGTAGAGAGCTAGGGACTTACCCCCACCCTACTGAAACCGACACGATTTGTTCGAATCTTTGACCAAAAATCCCCTTTACGGCTTTTCAGCGCGGGTGCCTGTCGGAAGGAATCGGGTGATATCGGGGGGAGTCATGTTTTTTGTCCCCCGGATATCCCATTTTTGTCCCCCGGGGGACAAGGATTGTGGAGGTGGTCGGGTAAATGTGGACAGAATGGGGTCTTATCTTTCGAACGTCATGAAAGCCAGCCCCCAACCTAGTAAAAACCGGCGCTACGATGCCGCCTTCCGGGCCGAAGCCCTGCGCCTTGCCAGTGAAAGCCGCTCGACCCAGGCCGCGGCGCATGCCCTGAATATCGATCCCAAACGCATCTATAAGTGGCAAAAGGAAGCGCTTACACCTGTGGCCGCCGCTCGCGGGGCGAAACTGGACCCGGCTACCACCGCCGAGCTGCGGGGCCGCCAATCGGCGGCAGGCGCAGAGGTTAGAAATTTTAAAAAAAGCCATCGCCATCTTCTCACAGACACCGGCCCAATGAGCCGCTACCGTTTCATCGAGGCGTAGCGGGACCAGTACCCCGTACGGCTGCTCTGCCAGTTGGTGGAGGTGCCGGCCAGCGGCTACTACACGTGGCAACAAGTTCAGCAGCCGTCAACCGGGCGGATGGAGCCGGCTTGGGAAACCGCACTGGTCAAGGTATTTGGGGTGCATAAGCGCTGCTATGGGACGCGTCGCCTGCGCGTCGAACTGCGCCGCAAGGGCTACCAGGTGAGGCAGCAGCGGCTACGTGCAGCCATGCGCCGCCGGGGGCTGCAGGCCTTGCAGCCGAAGGCTTTTACCCCCCGCACGACCGACTTGACCCACGGGCTGCGTTGCGCGCCAAACCGATTGCTCGGCCAGCCCAAACCGACCCTAGCGAATCGGGTCTGAATCAGCGACATCACGTACCTGCCGCTGGCCAACGGCGACTGGGCCTACCTGTGTGCCTTTCAGGACATGGCCAGCAAGCATGTAGTGGGCTGGCAAGTGGGGGCCACCATGCCCGAAGAACTGGTGACCCGTGCCTTACAACGGGCCTTTTGGGCGCAGCCGCCCACGCCGGGCCTGCTCGTGCACTCCGACCAGGGTGGACAATATTGCACCAATGCCTACCGACAGCTGCTGCACGACAACCAAGCCCTGCGCGTTGTCGCAGAGTCGTCGCAGCGACTGCTACGACAACGCGCAGGCGGAAAACTGGCTCAAGGTTTTGGGCGCCTCTGGTCACGCTTTAAAACCGAAGTGCTCGAAGTCCACGAGCGGCCCGTTTTTGCGGATTTGGCTGACGCGCAACGTAGCGTCGCCGATTATTTTGACTACTACAATCACAAGCGCCTGCACGCCAGAATCGACTATCAGACACCCTATCAAACTCATCAACAGCTTCTTCAATTTAGCGCCCTAAACTGTCCAGCGTAACTGGACTACCTCATACAACATCAGGAACCCGCCATATTCACATCGCCGCCTGAACCAATAGGTATGCCGGGCAAGTTCGAATAACGGTAAAAAGTAGCCCGGCTAACGCCAAGCCATCCAGCAGATATTTTCTGCCTTTCTGAGGTGATCTAATTAAGCAAGAGGGAATTAGATGATAAAGCTGTTTAGAAAGTTAACGGACTCCCAAAAAAGGTGAGATTTGAGATGCGACGCTAACTTTCCCCGTTTTTAATGGCAGTCCTGCCCAGAAATATGATTCTCCAGCGGATACTGCGCATGCTGCCCTTTTCTCTCCTCAGCCGCCCCTCCGTTGTGGAGTCGATTGAATTGGTGGAAGCCATTTTGTACAAGCTCAAAAGCTGCTGCCAGTGGCACTTACTGCCGGCAAAACAGTTTTTTACCGACGCATCGCTCACATGGCAGGGGGGTGTTGTCCGCTTCAACACCTGACGTAAGAAAGAGTCATAAAAATGGTTATTGATCAACGTATTACGTCTCATTAAAGCACAACTGAACTGTTCGAGCGTCCAGCTGGACGACAGCCACACAACCGCCAAAAACCGCGAGGAAGCCTTCGGCTACCAGAGCCGCAAAAAAGCCCGCACCACCACGGCCCTACTTTTGGCCAACAACCGGGGACAGCCCCCGGTCTGCACAGAGCGCAGACCTGCTACTACCACGTCAGTCACCGCTTAAAAGAGTTATTTGGGGAACCTTGAGCCTTGCATTGAGTCGGCGGGCATCCCAGTAGCTGGCTTATGTTTTTTAACGCGGACAAAGTATTTTTTTTACCAGCAAGTTGCGCCAGGAATATGCTGCCCCCGACATCGAAGCCAACTGGCATATTATCCTCTCGCATCAGTCAACCTTTACCTTTTTCCTGCTTTTTCATGGCCCAGACTCTCCAAACTCCCGGCGTTTATATAACCGAACAAGACGCCTCTCCCAGCTCCGTCGTGCCAGTGGCCACGGCGATTCCGGCCTTTATCGGCTACACGCAGCAGACGATATCCACGGCCACCCAGGGCCGGGACGTGAAAATGACTCCGACCAAGATAACCTCGCTCAAAGAGTTCGAGGACTTCTTCGGCACGGGCTTCACCCAGACATTTACGGCAACGGCCACGACGCCGACTCTGCCGTCCAGCACACCTCCCACGCCGCCGGCACTGCCTGCTAACTATAAGACCGCGAGCTATCCATGCCCGAGCTTACCGCCTGCGCCGGTTTTAAACTTATCCCTCGGCCAGTATATGCTGACCTCGGGTGATGGTGCTGCAATCGATACTAATCTCTTTTCGCTTTACAGTGCCATTCAGCTGTTTTACCTGAACGGCGGCTCGACCTGCTACATCGTATCGCTGGGCACTTATGCGGCTGCTACAGCTACCACTACCCCGCCCTCCCCGGCCCTGCCACTCTATTCGGGCGCCATTGCCACCCTGGAACTGGAGCCTGCCCCTACCATGCTGCTGTGCCCCGATGCCCTCATGTACGACATTGACGACTACAACACGGTGATGCAGCTAATGCTCGCGCATTGCGACAAGATGCAGAGCCGGGTCGCCCTGTTTGATGTATATGACGGTTCGGGAGCCGGCATGAGTGCGGGCAAAGACCCAAGCACCGTGACGAATTCTCCAATTGATGAGTTCCGTCGTGGCGTGGGTCAGAACTACCTCAATTATGGCATTGCCTATTTCCCCTGGGTGAATACCACCCTCTTTTCAGCCTCCAATATTACTTTTCTAAATATTGACCACGCTACTTTAACGGCTTTGGGGAAGGCTCTCAATAATGAGCCAAATCCGCATACCTCCCCGCCTACCATACCACTAATTGCAGTGCCGGAATGGGGTACCCCTAATGCCACTCTATCTACAAATCAGGGGGTTTTTGCCGAAGCGTCTGCTCTGCAAAGCTTCTTAAACTCTCCTAGTTCCATAACGCTGGCAAACCTAAAAGATGCCTCTGGCAACCTACTTACTTTACCACAGGCCCTAGTTCAGCTGAATGCGCGAATTACCGATGTCAACAATGTGCTGACCGCCTCCTTCCCTGACTATGCGCTACTAACGGCAGCCATTGCCAGCTACCTTAATACGCAGCCAGTGGCCCCAGCTATGGCCGGCGTGTTCACGTCCGTCGACAACAACACTGGGGTGTGGCGGGCCCCGGCCAACGTCAGCCTGACGGGTGTGACGTCGCCGGCGGTGGAACTCAACGACCTTTTACAGACCGATATGAACGTGGATGCCGCTACCGGCAAGTCGGTCAATGCCATTCGCTACTTCCAGGGGGTGGGCACACTGGTGTGGGGGGCCCGCACGCTGGCCGGCAACAGCCAGGACTGGCGCTACATCAACGTGCGGCGCACCATGATTTTCATTGAACAGTCGGTGAAGCTCGCGGCCTGCTCCTACGTGTTCGCGCCCAACAATGCCAACACTTGGGCCACGGTTAAGAGCATGATTAGCAGCTTCCTGTTCAATATCTGGAAGCAGGGCGCCCTGGCCGGCTCGGTGCCGGCCGATGCCTACAGCGTGGCCGTGGGCCTGGACTCCACTATGACGGGCGAGGACATTCTGAACGGCTTAATGAACATTACCATAGAGGTAGCTGTGGCGCACCCGGCCGAATTTATTGTAATCACCTTCCAGCAGGAGATGCAAGTATCGTGATCCCCGCTGGCGGGCTAATTTCTCTCATTAATTTCACTTCTAGTGCTCAGTCAGAGGAGTTATCTGCATAAATTTTCTGATAGTGGCGGGTGAATTTGTGTCGAACCTTATCGAGTGAAAATTACCAGTTGACGCTCGCTCGACGGGCGTTGCGCTCCGCTACACAGGCGTCGACATGCGCGCTGAGTTCGTCCTGGTTGGGGAGGCGCTGGTGCAGGCACTGGCGGACGATAGCCGAGAGCTCGAGTTCGACCATATTGAGCCAGGAGGCATTTTTGGGCGTGTAATGCACCTCGACGCGGGCGGCCAGCGCGCGGGCCTGGGCGGCGGGCAGGTGCTGGTAAAAAACGGCATTGGTATGGGTGTTTAGGTTGTCCCAGACCAGCACGATTTCCTCGGCCTGCGGGTAAGCTACGGCCAAGGCCCGCATAAAGCGGCCGTAATCGGCGCCCGGGCGGCGGGCCGAAACCTCGACCAGGCGCTGACCGGTGCCCGGTTCGAAGGCGACCAGCAGACAGGCGCCCTGGCGCACTTAAGTGCTGCTTTCCCGTCGGGGACGGCCCGCTTTGGCGGGCTGCTCTCCCTGTGCGGGCTGGGCCGGCACGGGCAGCAGCGACTCAACGGGCTGGCCATGCAGCACACAAGGGCGTTCGTCGAAGCAGACGACGGGAAAGCGCGGGTCGTAGGCCCGCTCGTAGACGGCCAGTACGTCCTCCATACGGGCCAGAAAGGCCGCGTTCACTTTCCGGTTTGATATCCTGGAGCAATATCAAAGCCTACGGCCGGTCGCCGGCCTGACCGGCCGTAGCAATCAGCTGTACGACATTGCCAAAAGCATCGGTGCAGGCATGAATTTTGGTGCCGATACCACCTCGACTCCGGCCGAGGCATTCGCTTTCGGCGGAGCTTTTTTTGGCAGGGGGCCTGTTAGTAGGCGCGTAGAACCGGGGAATCAAGCATCACCTATTCCAGCTCCGAGGCTTTTAAGGCCTTGAACAGGCGTTCCCACACCCCTTTTTATGCCAGCCGGTGGAACCGACGGCACACGGAATTGGACTTACCGAAGCGCTTTGGCAGGTCCGCCCAGGGGCAGACCGCGCGCCTGATCCAGACGATTGCATTGAGAAGGAGTCGGTTAAATTCAACCGTAACCCAACAAACCGTGACCTTACCGGAGAGCAAGGCTGAAACGATACCTCACTGACAATCGCTGCTTTCCTGACGTCGCATCGGAGAAGTTAGTTCTCACGCAAAGCTGATTTTCGTCACGCTTTAGGTGGGCACGAAGGATTTGGGGCGCGGTGGCGGCCCCAAATCCTCGATCTACGCATCAAAGTACAGCACGTACAAACGGTGCAAAATCAGGAACGCATGAGGATAGCGAAACCGCTAATGTATGACCATCTTCCAATAATTCGCTCCAATCCGTACAAAAAATCATATAATAACCCATTCATTTTTAATGCATTAGTATGCTGCAATGATGAGTAATAATAATAATATATGATTTATTTAAAACATATATTGATTTATTAAAGTATGTACTGTGTGCATAGTTCAATAAGTTGATTAATTGGCTTTACCTAGGTTATTCATTAACAAATTCTTTTTCAACTCATACTTTTTGGCCTCGCGCCAGATTCCATCGGTACCAATAGCCCTGCACTCTATAGTCGCGATAACCATCCAGACTTTGGTCCGATTACCACGCCTAGTTATACTAAAAACGGGGTGAGCTTCTTCCGAGCCTGCCACGTTCGGCCATTACTCAGGATGTAATTCTGGCCGAAAAACTATTTCGCCTACTATCAAAAGGTAGCACTCGACTACCTAAATCTTTAAAGAAATCTGACCTAGAAAAGACCCAATAAGTTACAAACCATGAAGGCGATGTCAACAATTTCTGGCAGTCAACGTCGGGTTTTGCCAACTGACCATAGCAATGTGATAAAACTTTCGAACAAGGCTCTTCCCCAATAACCTTCATTTTAATGAACGCCCCTATGACCATTTTTTTACCAAATACTTCAAGCTGGAAATCCCGGCGTTTTCTGTCCATGCTGATCTTGCTAAGCGGCTTCTTTACCGCTAAGGCTCAGTTTTATCAATCCCTGACTGTATCTGGCTACACCGCCGACGTTATTGCCAACGGCACGAACGTCTCCGTCAGAAGCACAGTTTCAGCCGACTTCGACGGCGTGGGCTACAACTTGATGGAGCGTGGCTTCAGCAATAATTACGGGGGTGTGGCCACACAGGGCCTGCCGCCCGGTGGTATCGTCAACAGTGTCCTCACGACAGGGCTACCCTTTCAGTTAGCTAGTTACTCGGCTAATAACTCACTGCGCCTGCTTGTCAACGCCACCGGTACGCTGACCCTGGCCCAACCCCGTGCGGTGAACACATTGTATGTGCTGGCGGCCACAGGAAGCGGCAATTCTAACATGACCGTGACCCTCCGCTACACCGATGGCACAACAGATTCTTTTGGCAATAATTCTGTACCCGATTGGTTCGGAGGGGGAAACTATGCCATTTTCGGCCTTGGGCGCACTGATCCCAGCGGCGGCATCGATAACAACACCAGCGACCCGCGCCTTTACCAGACTCCGCTAACGTTGAGTTCGTCCGGTCGCGCCAAGCAACTTGCTAGCGTAGACTTTACCAACGTGACCGGCGGTGTGCTTAACGTCATGGGTCTGAGCGCAGAATCGTCCGCAGATCTGATCATCAGCACGATGGGTCAATCAGTGTCGGTGGGAAATTACTCAAACATCACCGTGACTGGCACCGGCCAGGGCACACTGACGGGTCCAGTACAGGCACAGGGCGCCGTGCAGGTGCAGAGCGGGGGCACGTTGGGCACCAACTGCCAGGCCCTCACCGGGACGGCCACTTTCACGCTGGCCGCCGGGGGTACACTCCTCATCTGCGATCCGGCCGGTATTTCGGCCAGCGGCGCAACAGGCGCAGTGCAGACCACTGGTGCGCGCAGTTTCAGCAACGACGCGAGTTACATCTACAACGGTAACGCGGCACAGCTCACTGGCATGGGCCTGCCTACCCAGACGCGTAATCTGACGGCGAGCAATCCGGCTGGACTCACCCTGAGCAAAGTCACGACCGTGCGCCAATTGCTGCGCCTGACCACGGCGGGCAACTTGGCTACGGGCAGTAACGCCCTTACCTTGCTCAGCGACGCTACAGGAACGGCCTTGGTCACCAACGAAAGTACGGGCGTAGTAACGGGTAATGCCACTGTGCAGCGCTATCTCGACCCAAGTGTGAATCCCGGTCTGGGCTATCGGCACTTCAGCGCCCCAGTTAGCGGGGCCACCGTGGCCAGCCTGAGCACGACCGGCTTTACGCCCGAAATCAGCCAGGCCAGCGGGTACAATGCCTCGGCCACGCCGGGAACGACTACGCCGTTCCCAACGGTCTTTGCCTACGACCAGAGCCGGGGGGTCACGCAGGTGAACAACCTGTCCCTTTTTGATAAAGGCTTCGTGGTCCCCACCAGCCTGAGCGCTCCGCTGAGC
>JAYWCH010000243.1:0-1636 GCA_043780755.1 Hymenobacter sp. | reverse complement strand
GCAGCGCATCAAACACTGGCTGAGCAAGTTCGACCTCAAAGAATGGGCCCAGAAAAACGTGGAAGACCTCAGCAAGGGCATGCAGCAGAAGGTGCAGTTTATTGCCACCGTGCTGCACGAGCCCAGCCTGATTATTCTGGATGAGCCGTTTTCGGGCTTCGACCCCATCAATGCGAACCTGATTAAGGACGAAATACTGGAGCTGCGCCGGCAGGGCGCCACCATTATTTTTTCCACGCACCGGATGGAGTCGGTGGAAGAATTGTGCGATAACATCGCGTTGATCAACCGCTCGCGCAAGGTCCTTGACGGCCCTATCGGCCTGATTCGTAATCAGTTTAAGACCAACACCTACGAGGTGGAAGGGCGGGGTAAGCTCATGGTGGTGCACCCCGACTTTGAAGTCGTGGAGCAGGCGGCGCGGGAAAACGATCATTTTTACGCCCGCGTGCAGCTGCACGCCGGCGTGCGGCCCAACGACTTGCTGCGCTACCTCATTGGAACGGTGGAAGTGGAAGCGTTTCGGGAACAGATTCCGAGCATCAATGAAATCTTCATCCGGCGCGTGCGCGAAACCATGCCCGAAACCTTGCTCGAAACCGCCAACGCGTAAAGCTAACTGCCGATGATCTCCAAATTCCTCCTCGTTGCCGAGCGCGAATACCTTACCCGCGTCCGCAAAAAAGCCTTTATTATCCTCACCCTGGCCGTACCTCTATTGCTGGCGGGCTTCGGGGTATTCCTGGCCAAGATTGCCCTCGCCGATGGCGGCGATCCCGACGTGGTGGAGGTGCGCGACGAGAGCGGCCTGAACCTCGCCGGCCGCCTGACGAGCACCCCGCAGCTGCGTTTCGAAACCACCACCGGTTCGCTGGTCGACGCCAAAAAAGGCTTTCAGAAAGCCCGGCACGACGGCTTGCTCTACCTGCCGCCCGGCCTTGATGTGGATAAGCCCACCGGCGTGCAGTTTTTCGGTAAGGGTAATATCAGTCTGAAAAAGCAGCAGGCCGTGCAAACGGCGCTCAACAAAGTTTTTTCGGAAGTGAAAATGCAGAAGTCCGGCCTCTCGCAGGAGCAGCTCGACCGGCTGCGCTCGAAAGTGGATCTGCAAACCATCAGCCTGGATGCGGGCGGGAAGGAGGCAGACAGCAATGCGCTGGCGACCTCGGGCATGGCTTACGTGCTGGCGCTGGCCATTTACATGTTCATTTTCATCTACGGCGTGCAGATTATGCGCGGGGTGGGGGAGGAAAAATCGAGTCGGATCATGGAAGTGATGCTGTCTTCGGTGAAGCCGTTCGATTTGATGATGGGCAAAATTGTGGGCATTGCAGCCGTCGGGCTCACCCAGTTTCTGCTGTGGGGCCTGCTCTCAGTGGGCGCGTCGTCGGTACTGGTGCCGCTGTTTGCCGGGGCCGACAAACCCAAAACGGAGGCTGCGGCCGCAAGTGCGCCGGGAGTGGCGGCAGCGGCGGAAAATGAGCCGCAAACGGCGGCCAGTCGCTTCGATCGCGGCGTGCGTAAATCCAGCGAACAACTCAATCCGACTAGCCGTCTCAAACTGTTTGATACCTTGAGCAACCTGCCGCTGGGCACTATTGCGTTCGGATTTATCATTTATTTCCTCGGGGGCTAC
>JAYWCH010000242.1:0-6509 GCA_043780755.1 Hymenobacter sp. | reverse complement strand
CGCGGCGGCTTCTCACAAGAGCTGCACGAGCTGCGGGGCCGCCTCATCAAGTTCGCCGCGCTGCTGGAGCTGGAGCTGGATTTTGGCGAAGAAGACGTGGAGTTTGCTGACCGCAGTGGCCTGGCGCAGCTGCTAGCCGAAGTGCGCAGCGTGGTGGCCGGCCTGCTGCGCTCGTTTGAGCTGGGCAACGTCATCAAAAATGGCATTACGGCCGTGATTGCCGGGCGGCCCAACGCCGGCAAATCCACCCTGCTTAATGCGTTACTGCGCGAGGAGCGGGCGATTGTCTCGGCCAATCCCGGCACTACCCGCGACTTTATTGAGGATGAAGTCAGCATCGACGGGCTGCGGTTCCGCTTCGTGGACACGGCCGGGCTGCGCGACAACCCGGCCGACGAGGTGGAAGCCATCGGCGTGCGCCGCACCCGCCAGCGGGTGCGCCAGGCCGCCCTGCTGCTGTATTTATTCGACCTCACCGAACTCACGCCGGCCGAAGTACGCGCCGAAATTCAGGAGCTCACGGCCGGCCTCGACCTGCCGGTGCTGGCCATCGGCAACAAAACCGATCTGGCTACGCCGGCGGACCTGGCGGCATTTGCCGATGATTTCGGAGCAGATTCCGCCCCGCCGATGACTACTCTGCCGTTGGTCTTCACGGCCATCGGCCAGAATCAGGGATTGGCCGAGCTGCACGCGGCCCTGCTGACGCAGGTCCGGGGTTCCACCCTGGAAAATATGGCTTCGGCTACCATCGTCACCAACGTGCGCCACGCGCGGGCCCTGGAAGTAGCGGCCGCGCACCTGGCCGCCGTGCAGGCGGGCATCGATACCAGCCACGGCACCGAGCTGCTCGCCGCCGACCTGCGGCACGCCCTGGCAGCACTGGGAGAAATCACCGGGGAAATTTCTTCCGAAGATCTGCTCACGAGCATTTTTACCCAGTTCTGCATCGGTAAATAGCGGGTTTTTAGTGAGCTCCTGTTCATTTCCTGAACTTCCACCCTGGTTCCAGAGTACAGAAGGCGGATCAGCCGACCGGAAAACGGCCCGGCTTCCCGCTTATTCGTTAGTTTCGCACTGAATTTCTCCCTCATCATTCCCGCCCCATGGCAGAATCTGCTGAACTCATCCTCGACGGCAAATCCATTAGCCTACCCGTCATTGAAGGTACCGAACACGAAAAGGCATTTGACATTGCCAAGCTGCGCGATCAGACCGGCTACGTCACCCTCGATTCGGGCTACAAGAACACCGGCGCCACCAAAAGTGCCATTACCTTCCTCGACGGCGAGGAAGGCATCCTTCGCTACCGTGGCTATCCCATTGAGCAGCTGGCCGAAAAGTCGAGCTTTCTGGAAGTCGCTTATCTGTTGATTTACGGCGCCCTGCCCACCCAGGCGGAGTTCGATAACTTCCGCTACCAGATCACCCAGCACACCCTTATTCACGAGGATATTCGCAAGATTCTGGACGGCTTTCCGTCCTCGGCCCACCCCATGGGCATCCTCTCGTCGCTGGTGTGTTCGCTTACGGCCTTCTATCCCAAGAGCATCGCGCCGGTGCTCAGCAAAGAAGAGCTGGACCTGAACATCGTGCGACTGATGGCGAAAATTTCGACCATTGCCGCCTGGAGCTACAAAAATTCGGTCGGCCACCCGCTCATCTACCCGAGCAACGACCTCGACTACTGCGCCAACTTCCTGTACATGATGTTTAGCTTCCCCACGGAGAAGTATAAAATCAATCCCGTAGTGGTCAGCGCCCTCAACAAACTACTCATCCTGCACGCCGATCACGAGCAAAACTGCTCGACCAGCACCGTGCGCCTCGTAGGCTCGGCCAACGCCAGCCTCTACGGCTCGGTTTCAGCCGGGATCAACGCCCTGTGGGGCCCCCTGCACGGGGGAGCAAACCAGGAAGTGGTGGAGATGCTGGAAGCCATTCAGGCTGACGGGGGCAACACTCAGAAATGGGTCGATAAAGCCAAGGACAAGAACGATACGTTCCGCCTCATGGGCTTCGGTCACCGCGTATACAAAAACTTCGACCCCCGTGCCAAGATCATTAAGGTGGCCGCCGATGACGTCCTCAAAGCCTTGGGTATTAATGACCCGCTGCTGAAAATCGCCGGCGAACTGGAGCAGGTCGCCCTCACCGATCCGTACTTCGTGGAGCGCAAGCTGTATCCGAACGTTGACTTCTATTCCGGCATCATCTACCGCGCCCTGGGGATTCCGACGGAGATGTTCACGGTGCTCTTCGCCATGGGTCGCCTGCCCGGCTGGATTGCTCAGTGGAAAGAAATGCGCGAAAACAAAGAGCCCATCGGCCGGCCCCGCCAGATTTATACCGGCGAGCTGGAGCGCGACTACCAGGAAATGGCGGCCCGCTAAGTCCGCTCCGATAAGCAAACAAAAAGCCCGCTCAGTGAGCGGGCTTTTTCGTGTCCGGTGGGGTCTCCCCTATTTCAAACGGTGCGCGGTAAAGTTGGTACGAAGGGCCTGGTAGGCCACAAGCTGCTGCGGCTGGAGCAGGTTACTGAGCTCCGTTTCGTAGCGCTGCTGCGCCCGGGCGAGCTGAGTGTCGCGCTCTTCGGCGCTGGCTCCGTTGAGCATAATTTCCAGGTCGCGACGCTCGGTGAGCATGTTCAGGTGCAGCTGCCTTACGGCGAGGTACTGAGCTTCGTTGAAATGAATCCGTTGCGCCAAGGCACGGGTGAGCGTGGTAGCCCGGGCCATCATGGCCGACGAGTAAGCACCTTCACCAGGCCCCGCCCAAGCCGCCGGGGCAGCGCTAACACTAACCGCCAGGCAAGTAGCCAGAATTAAGATTTTCATGGAGTTCAGAAAGCAAGGATGAAAAGAAAGGTCCGTGGTCAATACCAGAGCGTTTGACCGGATCAAACATAGAGATAATTTACTTTGAACAAAAAATATTATTTATGGCACTTTTTTAATTGATTGATTTCCCTTGATCGATATAAAATCCTCATTAAAAGATAATTACACTGATTATAAAAACTGCACAATTAGGCTAAAAAAAAGCCCGCCAACGGGCGAGCCATGTTTTTTTAGGTGGGAGTCCAATTATATTTTCACTTCTCTCAAGCCTTGCTTTAAGTAGATTGGTGGATCGGGACCGGCGAGCGAACTATCCCGGGCCGGAGAAAAACTGGCCGGGCCGCTGCTTACAAAATGTGCAGCTCGATCCGGCGGTTAAGCTGGCGGTGAGCATCGGTATCATTAGCCGCCAGCGGATGGTCGGCCCCGTAACCCTTGGACCGCAGCCGGCTCAGGGCAATGCCGTGCCCCGACAAATACTCCACCACCGAGCGCGCCCGGCGCTCGGATAGCTGGAGGTTGGCTTCCGTCGTCCCCACATTATCGGTATAGCCGGATACTTCGATCTGCACGTCGCGGTACTGCTGCAAAAACTCGATCAGCCGGTTAAGCTCCGTGCGCGACTGCGGCTTGAGGTCGTACTTTTTGGTGTCGAAAAACAAGTTATTCAGCACCACGCTCCGGCCCGAGCGCACGGGCTCAAGGTAGATATCCAGCGCCTCGGGGTTGAACGTATGCTGGTCCGAATAGTCGAAACTGAGGCTTTTAAGCAGGTACTTATCGGCAGCGGCGTACATGGCGTAGTGGTGGCCCTCGTTGAGCACCACGGTGTAGTCACCTTCCACCGGATCGGACGTTACGAACTGCGTGAGCACGTCAGTCGCCAGATCGTAGAGCTTGACTTCGGCTTTGAGGGGCTTTTTGGTGTTGGCATCGAAAACCCGGCCCTGGGTATACGTGCTGGTTTCGCGGGCTTTCACAGGCGCGGGCACGGCGAAGCCGAAGAGCTCCACCGGGCGCTCGCGCATCAGTCGGGCGCCGCCGGGCGGTTCCTCAGTGGCGCGGGAGCGGGAGCAAAATCCCCGTTTATTGTCGGAGGTAATGAAGAGCGAAGCTTCGTTTTCGAACGTGTTGAGCGGATAGCCCAGATTGCGCGGTTCGCTCCAGCCGCCGGCCGGGGTTTTCTCGCAGCGAAACACGTCGAGCCCGCCCATGCCCACCAGCCCATCGGTGACGTAGTACAGCGTGGTCCCGCTGGCGTGAATGAACGGGGCCATATCCTTGCCGGCCGTGTTCACGGGCGTGCCCAGGTTCTTGGCCGGGCTCCAGCTGCCGTCGGGCTGCAGCATGGTGACGTAAATATCTTCCTGGCCCTGCCCGCCGCGCCGGGTGGAGGTGAAGTACAGCGTGCGGCCATCGGCCGAGAGCGAGGGCTGCGAGTCCCACTCACTTGAATTAACATTGGCTCCCAGATTCAGGGGCGGACTCCAATTATTTCCAGTTCGCCGCGAAATATACAAGTCGCAGTTTCCGAATGATTTAGGACGGTCGCAGGAAGCAAAAACCAGGGTTTTCCCATCGCCGGAAATCGACCCGGCGCCTTCGTTATAGCTGGAATTGATGACCGGAGAAATCGGCATCGGCACACTCATGGTGCCGTCCTTATTCTGCCGGCTGATGTACAGATCTTCCCCGCTGCTGGCGGCCGGTCGGCCGGTAAAGAGCAAAAAGCGGTTGTCGGCCGTGAGCGTCGGGAAGTATTGAAACTTGAAGCTGTTCATGGGTGCAGGCAGCGGCACGGGCGCCTCACCCACGGGGTGTTTCAGGGCCTCCAGGGCAAACTCGCAGGTGCGCAGCTGGCGCTCCGATCTGGCTAGGTTGCGTAACGCTTTCGGGGCTATTTTCACCAGTTGCCGGTAGGCGTCCAGCGCGGTCTGGTAGTCGCCGTAGCTCAGGGCCAGGTCGCCCAACAGCTGGTATTCTGCGGCGTGGGAGGCGTCCACCGGCACTTTTCTCAGACCTTCGCGGTAAGCAGCGAGCGCCCCCCGGTTATCTCCCATGATCTTAAGCAGCGAGCCTTTCAGCAAAAAGGCTTCCCCGAATGAGGGAAATTTCTCGTTGAGTTGGTTCAGGCTTTCGATAGCCTTGACAAAGTCCCGGTCCTTGACGTGCTGCTGCGCTTTCTCCAACAGGCTGCGGGCCTTGGTATTTGTCGGTGTCTGGACCCGAACCGGCGACTGGCTCCAGGTCGTCCCGATGGAGGTCAGCCCCAGCAGAAACATCATTCCGAGGCGCAGGGCCACGACCATTGAAGTGCGACGCATAGGCCAAGCTACGGTATATCCAGGTATTTATGAGTTTGAAGCGAAACCTGCCACTGCGGATGCTGCTTGACGTATTCCACCAACTCGGGGGTCATGCGGGCAGCGCGGCTCCATTCCGGCTGTAAGTATAAGCGCGTGGTGGTGGCCACCAGCGCTGCGTGCTCCTCCGCCCACCCAAAGTCGTGGCCATTGAAGACTACTACTTTCAGCTCGTGCGCCACGGCGAGCACATCGGGCCGGGGGGCTTTGAATTTTTTGGGTGACAAGCAGATCCAGTCCCAGCTGCCCGAAAGCGGGTGCGCGCCCGACGTTTCGAGCCAGGTGCGGCAGCCCGCGGCGTGCAGCGCAGCCGTGAGCGGACCCAGCTCGTGCATGAGCGGCTCACCGCCGGTGATGACCACGTCGCGACCCGGATAGGCCAGCGCGGCGGCCACCAGCTGCGCGACCGACTGGCGGGGATGCGCGTCGGCATCCCAGGATTCTTTCACATCGCACCAGTGGCAGCCCACGTCGCAGCCGCCGAGGCGAATAAAATAGGCCGCCCGGCCGGTGTTAAATCCTTCGCCCTGAATGGTGTAGAACTGCTCCATCACGGGCAGCAGCAGGCCCGCTGCGGGCGCGGCTACGGCGTCGGCAAGTGTAATAATTTCGGGGGAGGGTACGCTCACGGATATCATAACTTAAAGGCGTCGGACAGCTCAGCAAGCTAAACGCTGGCCTCAGTACGCATTATTGCCGGGACCGGAACTTAAAAGTACCACCCTGACAAGGCATTAACAAAATATTACTAAAATCATCCCTCCGACTTCGGGTAAATCTCCCCTTTGGCCGCCCGGAGCGTATTCAGCAAAAGCATGGCGATGGTCATGGGGCCGACACCGCCCGGTACGGGCGTGATGGCCGAAGCCAGCGGAGCCACCTGGGCGAAGTTCACGTCACCCTTCAGGGTGTAGCCGCTCTTTTTGGTGGCGTCGGCCACGCGGGTCGTGCCAACGTCAATCACCACGGCGCCGGGCCGGACCATGTCGGCCGTCACGAACTCGGGCCGGCCAATGGCCGCCACCACAATATCCGCCGTCCGGCAAATTTCAGCCAGGTTTCGGGTGCGCGAATGACATAAAGTAACCGTGCAGTTGGCCTCATCCAAATTCTTGGCTAAGAGGATGCTAACCGGCGTACCGACAATATTAGATCGCCCGATAACGACGCAATGCTGACCGCTGGTTTTGATTCCCTGCCGGCGCAGCAGCTCCACAATTCCGGAAGGCGTAGCAGGCAGCAAGGCCGGCAGGCCCGCCACCATCCGGCCCAGGTTCATGGGGTGAAAACCGTCGACGTCCTTCTC